>NZ_CP029693.1:2121875-2425000 GCF_003228315.1 Pseudomonas putida | reverse complement strand
CTGCGGCTGGATCACCTCCTTAATCGACGACTCAGCTGCTCCATGAGCTCCCACACGAATTGCTTGATTCATTGAAGAAGACGAAAGAAGCAGCCCGAAATTGGGTCTGTAGCTCAGTTGGTTAGAGCGCACCCCTGATAAGGGTGAGGTCGGCAGTTCGAATCTGCCCAGACCCACCAATTTTGTGTGGGAAACGCCTGTAGAAATACGGGGCCATAGCTCAGCTGGGAGAGCGCCTGCCTTGCACGCAGGAGGTCAGCGGTTCGATCCCGCTTGGCTCCACCACTACTGCTTCTGAAGTAAGAGCTTAGAAATGAGCATTCCATCGAGTGATGGTGAATGTTGATTTCTAGTCTTTGACTAGTTCGTTCTTTAAAAATTTGGGTATGTGATAGAAAGATAGACTGAGATCCACTTTCACTGGTGGTGATCAGGCTAAGGTAAAATTTGTGAGTGACTCTTAAGAGTTTTGCGAATTTTCGGCGAATGTCGTCTTCACAGTATAACCAGATTGCTTGGGGTTATATGGTCAAGTGAAGAAGCGCATACGGTGGATGCCTTGGCAGTCAGAGGCGATGAAAGACGTGGTAGCCTGCGAAAAGCTTCGGGGAGTCGGCAAACAGACTTTGATCCGGAGATGTCTGAATGGGGGAACCCAGCCATCATAAGATGGTTATCTTGTACTGAATACATAGGTGCAAGAGGCGAACCAGGGGAACTGAAACATCTAAGTACCCTGAGGAAAAGAAATCAACCGAGATTCCCTTAGTAGTGGCGAGCGAACGGGGACTAGCCCTTAAGTGGCTTTGAGATTAGCGGAACGCTCTGGAAAGTGCGGCCATAGTGGGTGATAGCCCTGTACGCGAAAATCTCTTAGTCATGAAATCGAGTAGGACGGAGCACGAGAAACTTTGTCTGAATATGGGGGGACCATCCTCCAAGGCTAAATACTACTGACTGACCGATAGTGAACTAGTACCGTGAGGGAAAGGCGAAAAGAACCCCGGAGAGGGGAGTGAAATAGATCCTGAAACCGTATGCGTACAAGCAGTGGGAGCAGACTTTGTTCTGTGACTGCGTACCTTTTGTATAATGGGTCAGCGACTTATATTCAGTGGCGAGCTTAACCGAATAGGGGAGGCGTAGCGAAAGCGAGTCTTAATAGGGCGTTTAGTCGCTGGGTATAGACCCGAAACCGGGCGATCTATCCATGGGCAGGTTGAAGGTTAGGTAACACTGACTGGAGGACCGAACCGACTACCGTTGAAAAGTTAGCGGATGACCTGTGGATCGGAGTGAAAGGCTAATCAAGCTCGGAGATAGCTGGTTCTCCTCGAAAGCTATTTAGGTAGCGCCTCATGTATCACTGTAGGGGGTAGAGCACTGTTTCGGCTAGGGGGTCATCCCGACTTACCAAACCGATGCAAACTCCGAATACCTACAAGTGCCGAGCATGGGAGACACACGGCGGGTGCTAACGTCCGTCGTGAAAAGGGAAACAACCCAGACCGTCAGCTAAGGTCCCAAAGTTATGGTTAAGTGGGAAACGATGTGGGAAGGCTTAGACAGCTAGGAGGTTGGCTTAGAAGCAGCCACCCTTTAAAGAAAGCGTAATAGCTCACTAGTCGAGTCGGCCTGCGCGGAAGATGTAACGGGGCTCAAACCATACACCGAAGCTACGGGTATCACTTAGGTGATGCGGTAGAGGAGCGTTCTGTAAGCCTGTGAAGGTGAGTTGAGAAGCTTGCTGGAGGTATCAGAAGTGCGAATGCTGACATGAGTAACGACAATGGGTGTGAAAAACACCCACGCCGAAAGACCAAGGTTTCCTGCGCAACGTTAATCGACGCAGGGTTAGTCGGTCCCTAAGGCGAGGCTGAAAAGCGTAGTCGATGGAAAACAGGTTAATATTCCTGTACTTCTGGTTATTGCGATGGAGGGACGGAGAAGGCTAGGCCAGCTTGGCGTTGGTTGTCCAAGTTTAAGGTGGTAGGCTGAGATCTTAGGTAAATCCGGGATCTTAAGGCCGAGAGCTGATGACGAGTTACCCTTTGGGTGACGAAGTGGTTGATGCCATGCTTCCAAGAAAAGCTTCTAAGCTTCAGATAACCAGGAACCGTACCCCAAACCGACACAGGTGGTTGGGTAGAGAATACCAAGGCGCTTGAGAGAACTCGGGTGAAGGAACTAGGCAAAATGGCACCGTAACTTCGGGAGAAGGTGCGCCGGTGAGGGTGAAGCACTTGCTGCGTAAGCCCACGCCGGTCGAAGATACCAGGCCGCTGCGACTGTTTATTAAAAACACAGCACTCTGCAAACACGAAAGTGGACGTATAGGGTGTGACGCCTGCCCGGTGCCGGAAGGTTAATTGATGGGGTTAGCTAACGCGAAGCTCTTGATCGAAGCCCCGGTAAACGGCGGCCGTAACTATAACGGTCCTAAGGTAGCGAAATTCCTTGTCGGGTAAGTTCCGACCTGCACGAATGGCGTAACGATGGCGGCGCTGTCTCCACCCGAGACTCAGTGAAATTGAAATCGCTGTGAAGATGCAGTGTATCCGCGGCTAGACGGAAAGACCCCGTGAACCTTTACTATAGCTTTGCACTGGACTTTGAATTTGCTTGTGTAGGATAGGTGGGAGGCTTTGAAGCGTGGACGCCAGTTCGCGTGGAGCCATCCTTGAAATACCACCCTGGCAACTTTGAGGTTCTAACTCAGGTCCGTTATCCGGATCGAGGACAGTGTATGGTGGGTAGTTTGACTGGGGCGGTCTCCTCCTAAAGAGTAACGGAGGAGTACGAAGGTGCGCTCAGACCGGTCGGAAATCGGTCGTAGAGTATAAAGGCAAAAGCGCGCTTGACTGCGAGACAGACACGTCGAGCAGGTACGAAAGTAGGTCTTAGTGATCCGGTGGTTCTGTATGGAAGGGCCATCGCTCAACGGATAAAAGGTACTCCGGGGATAACAGGCTGATACCGCCCAAGAGTTCATATCGACGGCGGTGTTTGGCACCTCGATGTCGGCTCATCACATCCTGGGGCTGAAGCCGGTCCCAAGGGTATGGCTGTTCGCCATTTAAAGTGGTACGCGAGCTGGGTTTAGAACGTCGTGAGACAGTTCGGTCCCTATCTGCCGTGGACGTTTGAGATTTGAGAGGGGCTGCTCCTAGTACGAGAGGACCGGAGTGGACGAACCTCTGGTGTTCCGGTTGTCACGCCAGTGGCATTGCCGGGTAGCTATGTTCGGAAAAGATAACCGCTGAAAGCATCTAAGCGGGAAACTTGCCTCAAGATGAGATCTCACTGGAACCTTGAGTTCCCTGAAGGGCCGTCGAAGACTACGACGTTGATAGGTTGGGTGTGTAAGCGCTGTGAGGCGTTGAGCTAACCAATACTAATTGCCCGTGAGGCTTGACCATATAACACCCAAGCAATTTGCGTCGAAAGGCCAGATTGCGGTGTGTGAAGACGCAATGAACCGAAAGTTCGCGCAACTCGCAAACACCGACAGCTGTCACATACCCGATTCGCTGGAACGTCGAAAGACGCGTCAGCTCAAGAATTTCTTGACGACCATAGAGCATTGGAACCACCTGATCCCATCCCGAACTCAGAAGTGAAACGATGCATCGCCGATGGTAGTGTGGGGTTTCCCCATGTGAGAGTAGGTCATCGTCAAGATTAAATTCCGAAACCCCAATTGCGAAAGCAGTTGGGGTTTTGTTTTTGCGCGCGGAAAAGTGGCGTGCCGAAAAGGACAGCCCGATGGCTGTCCCTGCGCATCACAATCCTCAGTGAAACTTTGGTAGCACGTGTTCTGCAATCTCTTCAATAATCTGTGCAACCGGCCGCTCGCTACGACGCAGATGCAGGCCCACATGCTGCACACCTGCCTCACGCAGTGCCTGGAGTTCGTCAATCAGAGCCAGGCGCCCGAGATTGCCACCGAAATGAATACGACGCATCGGTGCATGGGGATTGGCCGCCAGATCCAGATGCACAAAGCTGACGTAAGGCTTGTTGCCGCCCACTTCGCGCCATAACCCCACTCGGCGACGATGTTCCTCCGGCGTGCCCGGATAGGCGAGCCAACCATCCATGTGCTGCCCAATCCATGCCGGCGATTGCTGGCCAAGACCCGCCACCAGCAAAGGTGCCGGTTGCTCGCGTTCAGGAAGCAGACGCGCACCTTGTGGCAGGCGCTCCTCACCCTGGCTGCGCAACAACTCGACGGTCTCACGGAATATTTCCCCGCGGTGATCGTAATCCACGCCAAATAACGGATACTCCATCGGACGGTCACCACTGGCCACGCCCAGAAGCAGGCGCCCATCACTCAATTCATCGACAGAATTGGCCGACTTCAAGGTCAACCAGGGCTGACGCAGCGGAAGCACAACCGCCGCTGTACCCAGCATGATGTTGTTGGTAATCCCGGCCAGATATCCCAGATACGAAAAAGTCTCGAACACCTGCGCGGCATCGCCGAAATGAGGGTCGTAAACCGGCACATCGCGAACCCACAAGGCGCGGAATCCGGATTGGTCCGCCAGGCGCGCCATGGCCGCGTGCTGCTTCAGGTCGGGCACACCAAAGGGACGATTCTCGGCCACCCGTCGCCGCTGGCCATCACTGGACCAGTCGTTATCAAGCGGCAGTTCCAGTCCGATAGAAAACCCGTTCGAACCCAGTAATCGTTGAAATCGTGAATGCATGACAAGACTCCCAATAAAACATGCGCCGAGTATCCACAGCCCGATCACTCGGAAAAATGCATCAATGGGAATATCAATCTTGAGTGAAACGCACGAGTCCATCAGCCAGATGAAAAACTCTTCACCCTGCACAACCGCCGTTAGAGGAAATCGCCCTCAATGGACCCGCCGGTTTTTGATAGGGTGCAACTCCTTTTTTAAGGACTGTTTTGCGGCCCACGGATCGGCACCGTCTTTTCAAAGAGTTGCCAAAGAAATGCCCGAAGCGATACCGATCAAAGACCACGAAAAAGAGACGCGCCTGGTCAACAAAAGACTGATGGCCTGCGCCTTGTTCGTTGTCGCCATTACCTGCGCACTGGTGGTGCGCATGTACGTCCTGCAGGTGGTCGAGTTCGACTATCACTCCACGATTTCCGAAAACAACCGCGTCCACGTCCTGCCGATCACACCCACCCGTGGACTGATCTACGACCGCAATGGCGTGGTACTCGCCGACAACCGCCCCAGCTACAACCTGACCCTTACCCGCGAACGAGCCTCGGACGTCAAGCAAGAGCTGGACGAGGTGGTCAACCTGCTGCACCTGCCAGCTGAAGATCGCACCCTGTTCGACAAGGCCATGAAACAGGCCCGGCACCCGTTCGTGCCGGTGACGCTGTTCTACGAGTTGACGGAAGAACAGATCGCTGTACTGGCGGTCAACGAGTTCCGTTTGCCAGGCCTCGATGTCGAACCGCAGTTCGTTCGCCACTATCCGTTGGGCGAGCACTTTGCTCATTCGGTCGGCTATGTCGGGCGCATCAACGAGAAAGAGTCCAAAGCCCTGGATTCGGTGGAGTACCGAGGCACCCAATCGATCGGCAAGACCGGCATCGAAAAGTTCTACGAATCAGAACTGCACGGCCACGTCGGTTATGAGGAAGTCGAAACCAATGCCCAGGGGCGTGTGCTGCGAGTGTTGAAACACACGGACCCCGTTCCCGGCAAAAACATCGTATTGAGCCTCGACGTCAAGCTTCAGCAAGCCGCCGAGCAAGCCTTGGGCGACCGTCGCGGCTCGGTGGTCGCCCTCGATCCGTCGACGGGCGAAGTGCTGGCCATGGTCAGCAACCCGAGTTTCGACCCGAACCTGTTCGTCACCGGGATCAGTTCCAAGGAATATTCCGCACTGCGCGAATCCATCGACCGGCCACTGTTCAACCGCGTGCTGCGCGGGCTCTACGCCCCAGGCTCGACCATCAAGCCGGAAGTCGCCATTGCCGGGCTGGACGCGGGCATCGTCACGCCGCAGACCCGCGTTTTCGACCCGGGTTACTACCAACTTCCCGATTACGATCACAAGTACCGCAATTGGAACCACAGCGGTGATGGCTGGGTAGACATGGACGCGGCGATCATGCGCTCCAACGACACCTATTTCTACGACCTGGCCCACAAGCTCGGCATCGATCGCCTGCATGACTACATGGCGATGTTCGGCCTGGGTGAGAAAGTCTCCCTGGACATGTACGAAGAATCCCCCGGCCTGATGCCATCCCAGGCCTGGAAGCGCGCCACGCGCCGTCAGGCGTGGTTCCCGGGTGAAACGGTGATTCTGGGTATCGGTCAGGGCTACATGCAGGTCACGCCGCTGCAGCTGGCCCAGGCCACGGCACTGATCGCCAACAAAGGCGTGTGGAACCGTCCGCACCTGGCCCAGACCGTGGATGGCGTAGCGCCGGTGGACAAGCACCCAATGCCGAACATCCTGCTCAAGGATCCCCGCGACTGGGAGCAGGTCAACCACGGCATGCAGATGGTGATGCACGATGCCCGTGGCATTGCCCGGGCCGCAGCGGCGGGGGCGCAGTACCGCATCGCCGGCAAGAGCGGCACCGCGCAGGTTGTGGCGATCAAACAGGGCGAGCGCTACAACCGCGAGAAGACCCGCGAGCGCAACCGCGACAACGCCTTGTTCGTCGGCTTCGCTCCGGCGGAACATCCAAAGATCGCGATTTCCGTGATGATCGAAAACGGCGAGGCCGGCGGTCGCGTCGCCGGTCCCGTGGTACGTCAGATCATGGACGCCTGGCTACTCGACCAGGACGGCCACCTGAAACCGCAATACGCCGCTCCAACCAAGGCGCCGGGCGATCCCCACGTTTAACCCCCACTTTTTCCCAAAAGCGTGCTTCACAGCACAGGCTCACGAATACTGAGCATGTGCTGGAAGCTTTCCAGAAACACCGTCTCGGCCTGGCTCATCTTCTGCTCGCGATTCCAAAGCAGCTGGATATCGAAATCCACCACCCCGTTTTCCGGCGGCAATGGCCAGAGCAGCCCCTGTTCGACATCCCGGCGCACCAGGTGCGTCGGCAGACAGCCAATGCCGTAACCGGCACAGATCAGTCGGTAAATTTCTTCGAAACTGGTGGATGACGCGACGATCTTGCCGGTGAAGCCTTGCTGGTCGCGAAACAATGTCAGGGGGGAAAGATTGCCGCCCAACTGATCGCTGGTGAAGCTGACAAAGTTCTCCGCCGCCAATTCGTCCAGCGTCAAATTTTCCTGCCCGAACAGCCGATGACGCTGACCGCAAAAATAGGCATAGGTCTCGCGAAACAGCACCCTTTGCTCCAGGCGAGGTTGCGGCAACCGGCACAAGCCGACACCAATGGTCGCGGTCTTTTGCAGCAGCGAACTGATGATGTTCGAACTGCCCATCACCTCGACTTCCAGCTCGATCTTCGGATGGGTTTCATGGAAGTCGGCGAGGAATTCATCGTAATGCCGCGCCTGCACACCACTGACCGTGAGGATGCGAATCTTGCCCACCACGTCATCATGGCGACTCTCCACCACCGTGCCCAAACGCGAAATATCCCCGTAGATATCCGCCGCAATACGCAGCACTTCCTCGCCGGTTTCCGTCAGGTCAAAGCGCCGCCCACTACGGGCAATCAACACGCACTCCAGCTGCTCCTCAAGGCGTTTCAAAGCCTGGCTGACCGCCGACTGCGTGATGTGCAACCGCGCGGCGGCGCGGCTCATGCTGCCTTCCTGGCCAATCACCAGATAGGTACGCAACAGGTTCCAGTCGAGCCGGTCATTCAGAAAGCGCCGGCCGACCCAAGGGTTAGAGGTGGAAGACATAAAAATCCATGTAGTAGCAGGGCTAATAGTAAAGATAAGGATTTGAAAATTGACTAATCCTGGCATGGAAGCGATAAAGCCCACAAGCGCCACAGAGCGCCCCCGTACCGGCCTTAACACCTGCCCAAAACTATAAGTACACAGGGTCCTTGCATGCACACCACACCCCAACCGCGCCGAGCCGCGGCCGCTGCCTTCATTGGCACGACCATCGAGTTCTACGATTTCTACATCTACGCCACCGCCGCCGCGCTGGTGCTTGGGCAAGTGTTTTTCCCCAGCAGCGACCCGGTGATGAGCACCCTGGCGGCCTTCGGCAGCTTCGCCGTCGGCTTCATCGCCCGCCCCATGGCCGGGATGGTGTTCGGGCATCTGGGGGATCGTCTCGGTCGCAAGAAAATGCTGCTGGTGACCATGGCCCTGATGGGCATCGCCACGGCGGGCATTGGCCTGTTGCCCAGCTATGCCAGTGTCGGCATCTGGGCACCGGTCGGCCTGATCGTGCTGCGTGTGATCCAGGGCATTTCCGTTGGCGGCGAGTGGGGCGGGGCGGTGCTGATGGCCAGCGAGCACGCGCCCGCCAAACGCAAGACCTTCTACGCATCCTTCGCCCAACTGGGCAGTCCTGCCGGTCTGCTGTTGGCCCTGATCGCCTTCCGCCTGGTCACCGCCCTCGAGCCGGAGGAGTTCCTCTCCTGGGGTTGGCGCTTGCCGTTCCTTTTCAGCGGGGTGTTGATGATGGTCGGGCTGCTGATCCGCTCCGGGGTTCACGAATCGCCGGAATTCGCCAAGGCCCAGGACAACAACGAGACCGCGAAGTACCCGGTCATGGACGTGATCCGCACCTGCTGGCGACAGATTCTGTTCGCCGCCGCAGCCGTGACCATCGGCTCAGCCGGGTTCTTCTTCACCAACACCTTCATGATCACCTACGTCACCCAGTACCAAGGCATCGCGCGCTCGACGATTCTCGATTGCCTGTTCCTGGTGACTATCATCCAGCTGCTCTCGCAGCCGGTCTCGGCGCTCCTGGCCGAACGCATCGGTGAAGACCGCTTCCTCAAGATCGTCGCCCTGCTGTGCATGGTCACCCCGTACCCGATGTTCCTGCTGGTGGGCACGCAAAACATTCTGCTGATGACCCTCGGCATAGCCATGGCCGTGGTGATCCTCTCGGCGCTGTACGCGGTGATCGCCGGCTACATGACCCAGGCCTTCCCGGTGCACCTGCGCTACTCGGGCATCTCCATCGCTTACCAACTGGCCTGCGCCGTGGCCGGTGGCACCACGCCGCTGATCGGCACGCTGCTGGCCAGCAAGTTTTCCGGACAATGGTTGCCGCTGGCGGTGTTCTTCACCCTGCTCTCGGCCCTGTCCCTGATCGGTGTTTGCGGCCTGGCCCGCCTGCGCGCCAACCCGGTCGTCACCCACGCTGTCAAAGAGGTGTATTCGTGAGTAAACCCGCCCATATCGATCCGATTGAATGGCAAGCCCGTTGTGAACTGGCGGCGCTGTATCGCCTGGTCGCGCACTTTCGCATGACCGACCTGATCGACACCCACATCACCCTGCGCATACCAGGGCCGGAGCATCATTTTCTGATCAACCGCTACGGCGTGATTTTCGACCGCATGCGTGCCTCGGATCTGGTGCGCATCGATCAGGAAGGGCGCGTGGTGGACCCGGAGTACGCAGGGCACCGGGTCAACGCCGCGGGCTTCGTGATTCACTCGGCGATCCACATGGCACGCCCGGATCTCAACTGCGTTATCCACACCCACACCGCTGCCGGCATGGCGGTCGCGGCGCAGAAACAAGGCCTGTTGCCGATCACTCAACACGCGCTGAAGTTCTACGGCAAGCTGGCCTATCACACCTATGAAGGCATCGCCTTGTCGCTGGATGAGCGTGAGCGTCTGATCGCCGACCTCGGTCCGCACCGGGCGATGATCCTGCGCAATCACGGCTTGCTGGTCGGTGGCTCGGGCGTGGCCCAGGCGTTTCAGGAAATCCACTTCCTGGAGCGTGCCTGCCAGGCTCAGGTCCAGGCACTGGCCGGTGGTTCGGAACTGCATTACCCGTCACCGGAAGTCTGCGCGCACACCGCCGAACAGTTTGACCGTGACGAACAGGACAACATCATCGACCTGGCCTGGGAGGCCGCCTTGACCCTGATCGAGTCCCAGCGCGAGTCCTATGAATCATGAGTACCGTGGTTCTGCTGTCACGCGACACCTTGCTGCTCAAGCAGTTGCAGGCCGCGTTCGCCCGCAGTGCACCGCAACTGACGACGGTGTTGGCCGATGATCCACAAGCAGTCAATGCACAGATGGCGGCCTGCTGGTTTCCACTGCCGGGCAGCCTCGAAGCCTTGCCCAACCTGCAGGTGATTCACTCGGTGGCGGCCGGTATCGATCATCTGGACCATGACCCATCGTGCCCGAATTTGCCGATCTGCCGCGTGGTCGACCCCGGCCATCGTCAGGGCATGACCGAGTATGTGCGCTGGGCGGTGATTCACTATCACCGTGGTTTTGATCAGGTGCTTTCGCAACAACGTAATCAGCACTGGGAGCGACCGCTGCAACGGGAAGCAGGGCAATACAAGGTCGGTGTGATGGGGCTCGGCTCGCTGGGCAGCGCCATCGCCCAGGACCTGGCCGCCGCCGGTTACGACGTGCGCGGCTGGGCACGCAGCAGCAAGGACCTGTCGGGTGTGCAGACCTTTGCTGGTGCGCACAACCTGCACCCGTTCCTTGACGGCGTGGAGTTGCTGATCAATCTGCTGCCGCTGACCCGTGAAACCCGAGGCATCCTCGGCAGCGCCACCTTCGAGCGACTGGCCAACGGCGCGGCACTGGTCAACTGTGGACGCGGCGGGCACCTGAATATCGACGACCTCGAACAGGCACTCAAGCGAGGACAACTGCGCGGCGCCTTGCTGGATGTCTTCGAGCAGGAACCACTGCCCAGCGACCATCCCCTCTGGACCATGCCCGGCGTCACCATCACCCCGCACATGGCCTCGGCGGCGTCCCATGACTGCATCGCCGAACAGGTCGCGGAAAACTTCCGTCGCCTGAATGCCGGCGAGCCGTTACTCAACTGCGCCGACCGCCTATTGGGATATTGAACCAACACACCACCCACCCTGTAGGAGCGAGCCTGCTCGCGATGGTCGTTAACGATTACGCGTGTTAGCCGGATAAATGCGGTGTTCTCGAGTCCATCGCGAGCAGGCTCGCTCCTACAGGGGAATACAGTTCAACTGTGGGAGCAAAGCTTGCTCGCGATGAGGCCAGCCCATTCAACAAAAACATCGAATTCGGGCAACAAATAACCCGCCGCCTAATCCGTCAGCCGTTGCTGCAGGCTTTCAAGAAAGATCGTCTCGGCACGGCTCATGCGCTGCTCGCGGTTCCACAGCAAATGAATGTCCACATCGGCAATCCCCTCGTGGGGCGGCAAGCGCCAGAGCAATCCGGCGTCGACGTCGGCCGCCACCACGTGCTCGGGCAAACAACCGATACCGAAGCCGGCGATCACCAGTCGCCGGACTTCCTCAAGGCTCGGCGATGAGGCGACGATGCGTCCGCTGAAGCCCTGCTGATCGCGAAAAATCGTCAGCGGCGAGAGCATGCCGCCGATCTGGTCGCTGGTGAAGCTGACGAAATTCTCCTTGTGCAAATCCCCTTCGGCGACGTTCTTCTGGCCGAACATTGCATGGTGCTTGCCGCAGAAAAACGCATAGCGCTGACGCAGGAACAACCGTTGTTCCAGGCGCGGTTGCGGGCGGCGGTTGAGGCTCAGGCCCAGGGTCGCGGTTTTTTCCTGAAGGGCGCTGACGATGTCGGAGCTGCGCATCACTTCGACTTCCAGATCGACCCGCGGATGCTGGCGGTGAAAGTCGGCGAGAAAGTCATCGAAGCGCTCGGAGAAGATCCGGCTGATGATCAGCAGGCGCACCTTGCCGATCACTTCGTCGGCCGGCTGTTCCAGTGCGTTGCTGACCTGGGACATCTGCCCGTAGATCTCGCCGGCCAACGCGAAAATCTGCTCACCGGCCTCGGTCAGGGCAAATCGTGGCCCGCGGCGAGCGATCAGTTGCCGCCCCAGTTGTTCCTCCAGGCGCTTGAGCGCCTGGCTCACCGCCGGTTGGGTCAGGTGCAGGCGGGCGGCGGCGCGGCTGATGCTCAGCTCCTGGCCGATCACACGAAAGGTGCGCAGCAGGTTCCAGTCCAGGCGGTCATTGAGCAGGCGTTGCATAGGCATTCATCGAAGAGAGGGATCGGATCACGGCGGATCCTAGCATTGTCGGCAGAGCCGCACAGAATGCAAACGGGTTGGCTCAATTGGTCACCAGCAATTCCGGGCCGAGGTAGGCGTTGACCTGATCGATATCGTCATCGCCCAGGCTGCCCACCGACGAGGCCAGGCGCAGGCGCGACATCAGGTAGCGCAACTTGGCCTCGAACAGATCGTGCCTTGCCACGAACAACAGTTCTTCGGCATTGAGCACGTCCGAGTTGGTGCTGGTGCCGCCTTCCTTGAAGCCCTTGCGCGCCGAGGCCAGTGAGCGTTCGTTGGACTGTACGGCCTTCTCCAGGGCGCGAACCCGCTTGGCGCCACTTTGCACACCGGCATATTCACGGGTGGTGCCGGAGATGACTTCCTGGCGGGTCGCGTCGAGTTCGTCCTGGGCCTTGTAGCTGTTGGCGGTGGCCTGACGCGTCAGCGCGCTGACACCGCCACCGGCGTACAGCGGGAAATTCACCTCCAGCCCGATCGAGCCATAGTGGTTGCGTTGATTCAACTCCGAGAGTGACTGGCTTTCGCCGGCGGTGTAGCCGGCGATGAAATCCAGTGTCGGCCAGTGCCCGGCCTTGGCGCGCTTCACTTCTTCATCGGCCAGGTTCTGACTGTAGCGACGCGCGTGGATCAGTGGGCTGTCGGCCTGGGCCTTGACCAGCCAGTCCTGCAGGTTGCTCGGCATCAGCGGCGGGGTATCGAAGCCCGGCTGCAAGGTGTTCAGCGATTCGGGGGTTTCACCGATGTATTCCTCCAGCTTGCGACGGGCGTTGATCAGGTTGTCCTGCGCTTCGATCAGCTCGGCGTCCGCGAGGTCGCGGCGCGCCGCCGACTCGTCGATGTCGGTGACGGTGCCGGCCCCCAGTTCCTGGCGCCGCTTGGCCGAGGCCAGTTGCTCTTCGAAAGCACTGAGCTTGGACTTGGCCAGGGTGATGGTTTCGCTGGCCAGGAGCACGTCGAAATAGCTTTGCGCCAAACGCACCGCGGCGTCCTGACTCTTGGCGTCGAACACCGCGACGCTATAGTCGGCGCGTTGCTGACCCTGACGGTACTCGGCCATTTTCTGTTTGTTGAACAGCGGTTGGCGCAAGCGCACGTTGGCGCCCCGGGAGTCGTAGTCCAGATCATTGGTGTTGCCGTTCTGGCGCTGCGAGCCATTGACCTTGTTGTTGTAGGCCGAGGCATTGATCTGCGGCAGCAGGCCGGCGGTGCCGATCGCGCGGTTTTCCGCACCGGCTTGTTTTTCATGCACGGCGGCCTGGTAGATGGGCCCCTGGTACTGCAACAGGTCCCAGGCTTGCTTGAGGTCCATGGCACCCGCTGGTACGGACAGTCCCAGCAGGCACAAGAGCAGGCAATGACGGTCCATTTCATTGTTCCTTGAAGGAGCTGTCCACACGTTCGAGCATCGGTTTGAGCAGATAGCTCATCAAGTTGCGCTCGCCAGTCTTGATGGTGACGCTGGCGGGCATGCCGGGGCGAATGTGATTGCTGCCCAGCAGGTTCATGCCATCGGGTGTGACTTCCACCTGTGCCAGATAGAAGGGTTGCTTGCTTTCCTCGTCCATCAGGCGGTCGGCGGAAACGGTCTTCACCCGCCCGGGAATGTTCGGCGTGCGGGCATGGTTGAAGGCCGGGAAGGAGATGTCCACATCCAGGCCGGGGACCATCTTGTCGATGGCCTGCACGGGAATCATTGCGTCGACCTGCAGCGGTTCGTTCATGGGCACGATTTCCATGATCTTGAAGCCCGGCTGGATGATCCCGCCGACGGTGGCAATGCTCAGGGACTGGACCATGCCGTCGATGGGCGAGCGAATCACCGTGTGGGTCACCTCATAGTCCAGCGCGCGCAAGCGGTCGGCCAGGGTGGTGTTTTCCTTGGCGGTGTCGGTCAGTTGCGATTCGACTTCCTTGAGATAGTCGTGCTGGCGCTGCAGGATGCGCAGCTTGATTTCGGTGGTTTGGCTGCGCACGCGAGCGATGTTATTGAGGTTCTCGGCCTGGTTGGCCGAGAGGTCGGCATTGTTGCGCTCAAGCTCCAGCAGGCGGTTGCGCGGCACGTAACCTTCGGCGGCCAGCACGCGGGTGCCTTGCAGTTCCTGGTTGAGAAAGTTGATCTGCGAAGCGCGGGCGCCATACACCTGCTGCAAGCCCTTGAGCTGCACCGCCGACGCCGCGAGGTTTTCCTTGAGGATGCTGATTTCGCCGGCGAGACCGGCGCGCCTTGTGTCCAGCAGACGCTGTTGCAAGTCCATGGCGGCGTCCAGGCGATGGTCACCCTTGAAGCGGCTGAGCAGCTCGGGGTCGTACACCACCTCGTCGCGATCGTCGCGTTCCGCTTCCAGGCGGTTTTCCACGGTCTTGCTGACGATGTATTGCGCGCTGATCGCACCCTGTTCGGCGATGGCCCGCAGCGAGTCGAGGCGCACCACTTCCTGACCCTTTTTCACCACATCGCCTTCGCGAACGAGGATCGCATCCACGGTGCCACCGGTGAGATGTTGCACCGCCTTGCGGTTACTGGTGACCTTGACCGTGCCGGTCGCGACCACCCCGGCATCCAGCGGCGCCAGCCATGACCACAGCAGGAACCCGCCAAAGCCGGCGATCACCAGCCACATGCCCCAGAACGCTGGCCGCGCCGCGTCCAGATCCACCAGTGGCTTGGTGTCGGAGGGAATCATCTCGGTGTGTTGGCTCATCTGCATGATCGGTCACTCCCGTGCCTTGGCCGAGGCCAGCGGAGTCGGCGCGGCGGCAGGCATGACACTGGCCTTGCGCAACGCGGTGAATACTTCGTCGCGGGTACCGAGCATCTGCACACCGCCATCACGCAGCATCAGCACCTTGTCGACGGCGCAGAGCACATTGGGGCGGTGGGAAATCAGAATGACGGTGGCGCCACGGTTCTTGAGTTCGGCCAATGCGTCGATCAGGGCCTTTTCACCGACGTCATCGAGGTTGGCGTTCGGCTCGTCCAGCACGATCAGATTGGGTTCGCCATACAGGGCGCGGGCCAGGGCGATGCGTTGCTTTTGTCCACCGGACAGCGGGCTGCCATCGGTGCTCAGGCGCGTGTCATAACCCTGTGGAAAACGCAGGATCATCTCGTGCACGCCGGTGGTCTTGGCGGCACGGATGACCGCGTCGCTGTCCACTTCACCGAAGCGCGCGATGTTGTCGGCTATGGTGCCCTCGAACAGTTCCACATCCTGTGGCAGGTATCCGAGCCACGGACCCAGCTCGCCCTTGTTCCAGTTGAAAATGTCCGCGCCGTCCAGGCGCACCTTGCCGGCCTGTGCCGGCCACACGCCCACCAGCAGGCGGGCGAGAGTGGACTTGCCCGAGGCGGAGGGGCCGATCACGCCAAGGCTTTCGCCCGGCACCAAGCTGACACTGACACCGCGCAGAATGGTGGTGTTGGTACCGGGGGCGCCGGCAAACACATTCTCCACCGCGACCATACCCTGCGGGCGCTGCAACGACATGCTCGGTGGCCGGCGCGGATACTCGAAGAGCATTTCGTTGAGTCGGCCCCAGGCCGAGCGGCAGCCGAGCAATTGCTTCCACGAGGCGATGACCTGTTCCACCGGACCCAGCGCGCGGCCGGTGAGGATCGAACAGGCAATCATCATCCCCGGGGTGATCTTGCCTTCGATCGCCAGCAGCGCCCCGGCACCGAGGATCAGCGACTGCAAGGTGATCCGCACGAAGCGTCCGGTGCTGCTGATCAGCGCCGCGCGATCGGACGCCAGGGTCTGCATTTCCAGAATGCGCAAATGGCTTTGGTACCAGCGCTTGCTGATCGACGGCAGCATGCCCATGGCCTCGATGACCTCGGCATTGCGCAGGTTGTTGTTGGCGTACAGGGACGAAGAGAGGGCCGCCTGGTTGGCTTCGGCCAGGGGTTTCTGCGTGGCTTTTTCGGTGAGCCAGGCCAGGCCCACCAGAATCATCGAGCCGATCATCGTCAGCAGCCCGAGCAGCGGGTGGATCAGGTAGGCCACCAGCAGGTAGATGGGCGTCCACGGTGCATCGAAGAAAGCGAACAGGGAATTGCCGGTGAGAAACTGGCGAACCTGCGACAGGTCTTGCAGGGCCTGGGCCGGGTTACCGCCGGCGCGGCTGAGGTTGCGCTCGAAGGCGGCGGTGAAGATACGCCGGTTGAGTTCCATGTCCAGGCAATTGCCGACGCGGATCAGCACGCGGGTGCGGACCATTTCCAGGGTCGACATCAGCAGGAACAGACCGATCACCAGCACGGTCAGCATCGTCAGCGTCGTGACGTTGCGACTGACCAGGGCCCGGTCGTAGACCTGCAACATGTACACGGCCGGTGTCAGCATCATGACGTTGATGACGCCACTGAACGCCGCCAGCGAGTAAAAACTGCGGCGCAAGCGAAAGAGCGCATCTGCAATTTCGGAGCGAGGGCTCGACTGCTTTTGCATGTGGCTCACCCCTCATCAAAAAGCTGCTTGCCCTTGCCGTGGCAACAGCTGACAGATGTCAAAATTGATTCCTTCTCATCCGGGTCGCTCTGGCGGCGAAACTCCGAAATGACTGCGGTGCTCCCATAAGCTGGAGCGTAGTTCCGGTGTCACAGTCTGAAATATCTTTTCGCTCTAACGTCGCTCTCAACTTTCTATATGTCTTTCAAAAACAGCCAGTTGGCTGGTTTGATGCCGGTCGTCAGTTTTTGCGTCATGGAATTGACAAGCTTTTCGTATAGAACTTTAGTCTTAGGTGTTGGGAGAGCCATCCGCCCGAAGCCTGTCATCTGTTTGGCAATGCAAGGCGAGGTGATTTTTCCGCGGGAGCAGAACATGTCGATCATTTCGTTCGTTCGCAGAGTGAAGGGGCTTTTCAGCAGGTTCGCCTTTACTTCCCGTTTCCATGGCCCGCCCAGGGCTCGGGTTCGCTGCGCCTGATCGCTCAGCGAACGCTTCTTTTTCACGAATTCCAGGCGTGTATTCCGGGTGTCCATCAAGGGCTTTCCCGCGACAGCTGTCGCCTGAAAATTGATCACGACAATAAAACAAGCCGGCACCGACCGGGCACGGGACGTTTTTTCGTCCCTTGACCTTTTTCCGGATACAGCGAGGGCAAGCAAAATGGCCAACTTCAGCAAGGCGGACCTTGAATTCATCCTCAAGCAGATCTTCATCGCGGAGGCACATGCCCGAGGCGAAGACCTCACTGATCTGCTGCCCAACAGTCAGGTGCCATGGGGCCTTCGGACGGTTGATGGCAGCTACAACAACCTGGTCAACGGGCAAAGCGAGTTTGGCGCCTCGGACAACTCCTTCCTGCGCCTGCTCGATCCGCAGTACCAGAACGCGGCCTATGCGGGGACCGGCAACGTCGTCGACCCGATGCCACGGATCATCAGTAACCTGATCGTCGACCAGACCGCCAATAACCCGGCAGCCGTCGCGGCCAACGGCGGCGCTCCCGCGGTGATGAGCCCGGGCCTGGATGGTGTGTTCGGCACCGCTGACGACAAACCGGTGTTCCTGATCCCCAACCAGTCGCCGGACGTCGGCCTGACCGCCAGCTTCAACTCGTGGATGACCTTCTTCGGCCAGTTCTTCGACCACGGCCTGGACCTGGTCACCAAGAGCGCCACCGCCATCGTGTTCGTTCCGCTGCAGCCGGACGATCCGTTGTTCGTGCCGGGCAGTCCGACCAACTTCATGGTGCTGTCACGCGCGACCAACTTGCCGGGAGCGGATGGCGTTGTCGGCACGGCCGACGACATTCGTGGGCAAACAAACACCACCTCGCCTTTCGTGGACCAGAGCCAGACCTACAGCTCGCACCCCTCGCATCAGGTATTCCTGCGCGAGTACGTGCTCAACGCGGCAGGCGATCCCGTTGCAACCGGGCGCCTGATTACCAACCGCGATCTAGGGCCCGACGGTAAGTTCGGCACGGCCGATGATGGCGACGGCGAAAATGGCGGCATGGCCACCTGGGCCGTGGTCAAGGCGCAGGCCCGGGACATTTTGGGTATCAACCTGACCGACGCCGATGTGCATAACGTGCCATTGCTGGCCACCGACGAGTACGGCAACTTCATCCGCGGCCCCGGCGGTATGCCGCAGGTGGTGATGAAAGGCGCGGACGGTATCGGCGGCACCGCGGATGACTTCCTCGTCGAAGGCAACCTGCTCGCACCGATCAGCCTGGCCAACGCCGTGAGCACCGGGCATGGCTTCCTCGACGATATTGCCCACAATGCCGCACCGGTCATCGTTGGTGGGGTCCTGCAGGCGGATGGCGATGCGCTGGTCGGCAATAGCCAGGATACTGATGGGGCGGGCAATAACCTGACCTATGACAACGAACTGCTCGACGCCCACTACATTGCCGGTGACGGCCGGGCCAACGAAAACATCGGCCTGACCACCGTGCACCACGTGTTCCATTCCGAGCACAACCGCCTGGTCCAGCAAACCAAGGACACCCTGCTGGCTGCCGGCGACGTGGCCTTCCTCAATGAATGGCTGATCGACGATGTCACCGCCATTCCAACGACACCCGCCGGCATCGCCGCGCTGAATTGGGACGGCGAACGCCTGTTCCAGGCCGCCAAGTTCGGCACCGAGATGCAGTACCAGCACCTGGTGTTCGAAGAGTTCGGTCGCACCATCCAACCGCAGATCGACGAGTTCCTTGCGCCCAACGGCTATGACACCTCGATCAATCCGGCCATCCTCGCCGAGTTCGCCCACGTGGTGTACCGCTTCGGTCACTCGATGCTGACCGAGACCGTCGATCGCTTCGACCCCGAGTTCAACCCGCTGCTCACCGATCCGAACAACCCCGATTCGCAGCTGGGCCTGATCGCCGCCTTCCTCAACCCGTTGGCGTTCGCTGGCAGCGGGGCGACCGCGGACGAAGCCGCCGGAGCCATCATTCGCGGTGCGACCCGTCAGGTCGGCAACGAGATCGACGAGTTCGTCACCGAGGCACTGCGCAACAACCTGCTCGGCCTGCCCCTGGACCTGCCGGCCCTGAACCTGGCCCGTGGTCGCGACACCGGCATCCCGACGTTGAACGAGGCGCGCCGTGAGTTCTATGCGGCGACCGGCGACAGCCAACTCAAGCCCTACATCAGCTGGGTTGACCTGGCGGAACACCTCAAGCACCCCGAGTCGCTGATCAACTTCATCGCCGCCTATGGCAAACACGGGGCATTGACCGCGGCTGATATCGATACTGTCGCCGAGCGGCGAGCAGTGGCCGCAGCCCTGGTGCTGGGCGGCAGTGCGGTGATCAATGCCGGGACGGCCAACGAGCGAATCTTCACCGCCGATACCGCGGATCGCCTGGCCTTCCTCAACAGTACGGGCACCTACGCTATGGTCGGTGGCATCACCACCACCGGCGTCGACGATATCGACTTGTGGGTCGGTGGCCTGGCCGAGGAAAAAATGCCGTTCGGCGGCATGCTCGGTTCGACCTTCAACTTCGTGTTCGAAACCCAGATGGAGGCGCTGCAGAACGGCGACCGGTTCTACTACCTGTCCCGTACCGCGGGCCTGGACTTCGGCGCCGAGCTGGAGAACAACTCCTTCGCCAAGTTGATCATGCTCAACACCGACGTGGTCCACCTGTCGAACACCGTGTTCCTGACACCGACCTTCACCCTTGAAGTGGACCCGACCAAACAGTTCACCGGCCTGGGCGCCGACGGTCGCGCCGATCCAACGGGCGGCCTGGAAATCAACGGCGTGGAAATCGTGCCGCTGGTGATCCGCGACAACCCCGACACCCCCGGTGCCGATACCAACTTCCTGCACTACACCGGGGAAGACCATGTGGTGCTCGGCGGCACCGCCGGCAATGACATCATCATTTCCGGCGACGGCGATGACACGCTGTATGGCGACGCCGGCAACGACCGCCTCGAAGGCGGTGCGGGTAACGATGCGGTACTGGGCGGCGACGGCGATGACATCATCACCGACGCGTTCGGCGACAACCGCCTGGAAGGCAATGCCGGCAACGACGTGATCATCGCCGGCAGCATGCTGGCGGCGGGCAACCTGATCCTCGGTGGCGACGGCCAGGACTTCATCGTCACCACCGAAGACATCACCACCACCTTCGGTGGCAAGGGTGACGACTTCATCCTCGGTGCCAAGACCAACCTGCCACCGACCGGTAACGAAGGTGACGACTGGATCGAGAAAGGCACCCAGGACGGTGCACCTGGCGATAACGCCGCGCCCTTGCTCACTGACGACGTGATCGGCAACGACATCTTCGTCGGCGGTGGTGGCTTCGACGAAATGATCGGCGAGGGTGGCGACGACATCTTTGTCGGCAGCGATGCCCAGGACAAGATGGACGGCATGTCCGGTTACGACTGGGTGACCTACAAAAATGACAAGGTCGGCGTGACCGTCGACCTGAGCCTGGCCGCGCTGGCCCAGCCACACGGCAACGCGCCAAACCAGAACGCCGGGGTGTTCAATCCGGTCGGCGCCTCGCCGGCCTCGATCCTCGACCGCTTTGCCGAGGTCGAAGGGGTGTCCGGTTCGAAATTCGCCGACGTGCTCAAGGGCGATGATGTCGATGCGGTCACCATCCTCAACCACGGCGGCGCCACGGGCAGTGCGCTGACCAATGTGGCGTTGATTCGCGGCCTGCAACAGTTGCTGGCCGATGCCGGTTTGCCCACCACCGGTTTTGCCACGGGCAACATTCTGCTCGGTGGCAATGGTAGCGACCTGATCGAGGGTCGTGGTGGCGATGACCTGATCGACGGCGACAAGTGGCTCAACGTCAGGATTGCGGTCTATGCACCTGGCGATGTCAACCATACAGGTCCCGAGATCGCCTCGTTCGACAGCATGGAAAGCATGATCTCGCTCATGCTCAACGGCACCTATAACCCCGGTCAGCTCAAGGCCGTGCGGGAAATCCTGCCCGGCACCTCGACAGGCGGGGCGGCCTTTGACACCGCGATTTTCTCCGGGGCTCAGGCCGAATATGTGGTGACGCGTGACAACCGCGGTACGCTCAATGATGTGACGGACGATGTGTGGACGGTGGCAGATACCGTTGCCGGTCGCGACGGCACCGATACCCTGCTGCATATCGAACGCCTGCAATTCGCCGATGGCCAGCGAGTACTGATTGAAGGGCTGAATCAGCAACCGGTTGGCAGACCGACCATCACCGATTCAACCCCGGCCAGTCCGATAACGGTGGGCGACATGCTGACCGTCAGCGTCGCCGGGGTGACCGATGGCAACAACGTCGGGGTAGGCAATCCAACGGGCAATCTCAACAACTCGTCGGTGTCCTACTACTGGCAGTTCGAGGCCAACCCGGGCAGTGGCGTGTTCGAAGACATCATCCTGCTGCCGGCCGGTGACCTGGCGTTCCAGAGCGCCGACGGCACGTCGTTCAAGGTCTCTCCTGATCTCGCCGGGTTGTCGCTGCGGGTCAAGGCGATCTATCAGGATGCCCATGGCACCACTGAAGTGGTGTTCTCTCAACCGACTGCCGTGGTAGCACCCGGCGCACCGGTCGTGCCAACGGCACCGACACCGGTGGTCGACGCCAGTGCAGGTGGCGCGGGGCTGCACATGGTGCGCTCCGACCTCAACTTCATCCTCGACCAGATCAAGATTGCCGAGGCGGATGCGGCGGGTGCGGACATCCTCTCGTTGATCCCGAACATCCGCGCGCCGCTGGGCCTGCGCACGGTGGATGGGTCGAACAACAACCTGATGAACCTCAACGGCAACAACCACACCGAGTTCGGTGCCGCCGACAACGTCTTCCCGCGCATCAGCGATCCGGTCTTCAATCCGGCGGAGGGTGCGCCTGCGGGCTTCTTCGGCCCAGGTTCACCTGCGATACCGGGATCGTCTTATCAACAGACCAGTGGCAGTGTGTTCGATTCGCAGCCACGCACCATCAGCAACCTGATCGTCGACCAGACCTCGCACAACCCGGCAGCCTATGCCACGGCTTATGACCCGGGTGCGGACGGGGTGCTCAACTTCGGCATACCGGCCGGGCAACCGGGTAACGACGACGTGCTCAAGGACGGCGTACGGATCGTCGCCAGCCCAGGCCTTGATGGTCAGTTCGGCACCGCCGACGACCGCGACGTGTACCTGTTCGAGAACACCACGGCGGATGCGGGGCTGTCCGCACCGTTCAACGCCTGGATGACCTTCTTCGGGCAGTTCTTCGATCATGGTCTGGACCTGGTCACCAAAGGCGGCTCTGGCACCATCTTCATCCCGCTGCAACCGGATGATCCGTTGTATGTGCCAGGTGGCAACGCCAACTTCATGGTGTTGACCCGCGCGACCAACCAGCCAGGGCCCGACGGCGTTCTCGGCACGGCCGACGACATCCATGAGCACACCAACACCACCACGCCGTTCGTGGACCAGAACCAGACCTACAGCTCGCATCCGTCGCATCAGGTGTTCTTGCGCGGATACGTGATGGGCGAACACGGCCCTATAGCGACTGGTAATCTGATCACCAACCGTGACCTGGGGGGCGATGGCAAGTTTGGTACCGGGGATGACACCGAAATCGGCGGCATGGCCACCTGGAAAGTGGTCAAGGCGCAGGCTCGTGACGTTCTCGGCATCAACCTCACCGACGCCGATATCGATAGCGGTCCGCTGCTGGCGACTGACGCCTATGGCAACTTCCTCAAAGGGCCGAACGGCTTCCCGCAAGTTGTCATGCGCACCGTCGGGATAGACGGCATTTTCGGCACCGCCGACGACGGCACGACCCTGGTCGAAGGCAATCCAAACAATCCGGTCAACCTCACCAATGCAATGCGCACCGGTCATGCCTTCCTCAACGACATCGCCCACAACGCCGTGCCGGTCATCTCCGGCGGGCTTCTGCGGCCCGATGGCGACACTGAAGTTGGCAATGATCAGCCGGTTGGCCCGACCGGGAACAACACAACGTACGACAACGAACTGCTCGACGCGCACTACATCGCCGGCGACGGCCGGGTCAACGAGAACATCGGCCTGACCGCGGTGCATGCGATCTTCCACTCCGAGCACAACCGGCTGGTCGCTCAGACGAAGGACACCGTGCTCGATTCGCACGACCTGGTCTTCCTCAATGAGTGGCTGCTCAATCCGGTGACTTCGTTGCCGGTCACCCAGGCCGATATCGATGCGCTGGTGTGGAATGGCGAGCGCTTGTTCCAGGCCGCCAAGTTCGGCACCGAGATGCAGTACCAACACCTGGTGTTCGAGGAGTTTGCGCGGACCATCCAGCCCAACGTCGACCTGTTCTTCGCACCGACCCAGGTCTATGACGTCGACCTCGATGCCTCGATCGTCGCCGAGTTCGCCCATACCGTGTACCGGTTTGGCCACTCGATGCTGACCGAGACCGTCGATCGCTTCGACATCAACTTCAACACCATAGGCGATCCGAACAGCGCCGATCCCGATCAGCAGCTGGGCTTGATCGCGGCGTTCCTCAACCCGCTGGCGTATGCCGCCAGTGGCGTGACGCCAGAGGACGCGACCAGTGCCATCGTGCGCGGGGTGACGCGCCAGGCCGGTAACGAAATCGACGAGTTCGTCACCGAGGCACTGCGCAACAACCTGTTGGGCCTGCCACTGGATCTGCCGGCGATCAACATCGCCCGTGGCCGCGACGTGGGGATTCCTTCGCTCAACGCGTTCCGCCGCGACATCTACGGCCAGACCGGTGATACCCAACTCAAGCCGTACACCAGTTGGGTGGACCTGGTGCAGCACCTCAAGCATCCGGAGTCGTTGATCAACTTCATCGCGGCCTACGGCACACACAGCACCATCACCGGGGCGACCACGCTGGAAGGCAAACGTGCTGCCGCGATCATGCTGGTGTTTGGTGATGGTGGCGTCAATGAACCGGCCGATCGCCTGGACTTCCTCAATGGCACTGGCGCCTGGGCCAACGTGACCCGGGCCGGCAAGGATGGTGTGCTGGGAACGGCCGACGACCTCAAGGGTGTGACGATCACCGGTGTCGATGCCATCGACATGTGGATCGGTGGCCTGGCCGAAGAGAAAACCCCGTTCGGCGGCATGCTCGGCACGACCTTCAACTTCGTGTTCGAGAACCAGCTGGAAAAACTGCAGGACGGCGACCGCTTCTACTATCTGGAACGTACCGCCGGCCTGTCGATCAATGCCGAACTGGAAAGCAACTCGTTCGCCAAGCTGATCATGGCCAACACCTCGGCCACCCACTTGCCGGGCCTGGTGTTCTCGGATCCGGCGTTCTATCTGGAAGTGGACCAGAGCAAGCAGTTCAACGAAGACCTGGGCAACGCCGATCCGACTGGCGTGATCCGCAACAACCCGCTGACCGCAGGGCCGGACACCAACTACATCCAGTACACGGGCGATGAGCACATCGTGCTGGGCGGCACCAACGGTGCCGACATCCTCGTCTCCGGTGGAGGCGACGACACGGTGTGGGGCGATGCCGGCAACGATCGCATCGAAGGCGGTGACGGCAACGACCAGCTGCGTGGCGGTGCCGGCGACGACATCATCACCGACAAGGGTGGCGACGATAATATCCAGGGCGGCGACGGCAACGACGTGCTGCACGGCGGCAACGGCATCAACCTGATCATTGGCGGGTTCGGCAACGACTTCATCGTCACCGGTGAGGACGCCTCCGAAGCCATTGGCGGCCAGGGCAATGACTTCATCCTGGGCAGCAAGGCCAACGAACAGGACATGGGTAACGAAGGCGACGACTGGATCGAGAAGGGCACCTCTGACGGTGCTCCTGGCGACAACTTCGATCCGTTGGGCAACGACCCGATCATCGGCAACGATGTCTTCATCGGCGGCAACGAGAACGACAAGTTCAACGGTGAAGGCGGCGACGACATCATGGTCGGCAGCCTCGGCTTCGGTGACCGCTATATCGGCGGCTCCGGCTATGACTGGGCGACCTTCAAGGACCTCGCCCAGGGCGTGACCATCGACTACACCGACCGCTTCTTCGACGTACCGAAGGTGCCCGGTTCAGGCGCTTCGGCGCTGGTGCGGTTCGACATCATGGAAGGCTTGTCGGGATCGGCCCACGGTGACTTCCTGCGTGGCGACAACGAAGATGCAACGTCGTTGCCTACCGCGGGTGCCACCGGCAGTGTGCTGACCAACATCAGCCTGATCAACGGCCTGTCGAACCTGCTGCCTGCCGGCGCGACGTTCTACGACGGTGGCAACATCATCCTCGGTGGCAGCGGCAGCGACCTGATCGAAGGTCGCGGCGGTGACGACATCATCGACGGTGACAAGTGGCTGAACGTGCGAATCAGCGTGCGGCAGAACATCGATGGCACCGGTCCGGAAATCGCCTCGTTCAACAGCATGGAGCCGATGGTGCCGCTGATGCTCAACGGCACCTACAACCCTGGCCAACTGGTGATCGTGCGGGAGATCCTGACCGGTAACGACCGCTACGACACGGCGTTGTTCTCCGGTAACAGGGATGACTACACCGTTACCCTGCAGGGCAACACGGTCATCGTCACCGACAACATAGTCGGACGCGATGGCACGGATCGCCTGACGGGCGTCGAACGGCTGCAATTCGCCGACCGTGCGGTGGCCTCTGGCGTCGGCACCGCCGTCAACGCCGGCCCGACCGGTAACTTGGCGATCCTCGATGATGCCACCGGCGTGCGCGACGATACGCCGGTCGCCGGCCAGCTGTTGCGGGTCAGCAATCTGGCGGTGCATGACGCGGACAACGTCACGGCGGCCAATCCGACCGGTGCGGTGACCGGTCCCGTGGCCTACTACTGGCAGGTGGAAAACATCCCCGGTACCGGGGTCTACGAAGACATCACCTTCATCGCCGCTGGCGAGGTCTCACGGGCGATCGGCACCACCTACCGGGTGGCAGATGATGTGGCGGGCCTGAACATCCGCGTGCGCGCGGTGTATCAGGATGCCAAGGGCACGCTGGAGATCGTTGACTCCAGGCCCAACAGCGCGGCGTCCGCACCACCAACCGTAACGGGACTGGCGGCGCAGAACCAGGTGTTGACCGTTAACCCGGCCACCATCGTCGACGTCGATGGCCTGAGTAATCCGCAGTTCACCTTCCAGTGGCAGATGACCAACGGGGTGACGTTCGTCAACATCCCCGGTGCCACCGGTACCACGCTCACGCTGGGCCAGGCTCAGGTCGGTACGCAGGTGCGGGTGGTGGTCAGCTATGTGGATAACTTTGGCGTGCATGAAAGCGTTCCATCGGATGCAACCAATCCGGTGGCCAACGTCAACGATGCGCCAACAGGCCTGCCGCTGATCAGCGATACCACGCCGGATCAAGGCCAGGTACTGACCGCCGTGACCACTGGCATTGCCGATGTCGATGGCCTCGGAACCTTCAGCTACCAATGGCAGCAAGGCACCGGCGGCACCTTCACCAACATCACTGGCGCCACCAATGCGACCTTCACCCCGGGTTCGGCGCAGGGTAACCAGCAACTGCGGGTGATCGTGCGCTACACCGACGGCTTCGGCACCCTGGAAACACTGACCTCGGCGGCAACGGCGGCGGTCGTGGTACCGGCCGGTGTGATCCTGACCGGCACCAATGGGGCCAACACCCTCACGGGTGGCGGTGGCAACGACATACTCAATGGCCTGGGTGGCAACGACGTGCTCAATGGACTGGCCGGCAGTGACCAACTGTTTGGTGGTGCCGGCGCCGACACCCTCAACGGTGGCGACGACAACGACATCCTCAATGGCGAGGATGGCAACGACACCCTCAACGGCGGGCTTGGCGCGGATGCCATGAACGGCGGTGCCGGCAACGACACCTTCGTGGTCGACAACGTCGGTGACACGGTTGTCGAGGCGCTCAATGGCGGTACCGATCTGGTGGAAACCAGCCTGACGAGCTACCTGCTCGGTGCCAACGTCGAGAACCTGACCTATACCGGCACCGGCAATTTCACCGGCACCGGTAATGCGCTGGCCAACACCCTCACCGGCGGGGTCGGCAACGACCTGCTCAACGGCGGCGCGGGTGCCGACCGGATGGTGGGCCTGGCCGGCAACGATACCTACGTCGTCGACAACGCCGCCGATGTGGTGGTCGAATCGGCGAATAACGGTACCGATACCGTGCAGACGACGCTGGGCAATTACTCGCTGACCGCGAATGTCGAGAACCTGACCTACACCGGCGCCGGCAACTTCGTCGGCAGCGGCAACGGGTTGAACAACGTCATCACCTCAGGGGCTGGCAATGACAACCTCAGTGGCGGTGGCGGCGACGACATCCTCACCGGCAATGGCGGCAACGACACCCTCAACGGCGACGGCGGCAGCGACCAGCTGTTGGGTGGTCTTGGCCTGGATACCCTGAACGGCGGCGCGGGCGATGACAGCCTCGACGGCGGTGACGGGGACGATGCCTTGAACGGTGATGCCGGCAACGACACGCTGCTGGGCGGTCTGGGTAATGACAACCTGGATGGTGGTGCCGGTGTCGATCTGCTCGACGGCGGGGCCGGCAACGATACGTTGCTCGGCGGCGTCGGCGACGACACCTTGCTGGGTGGCATCGGCAATGACTTCATCGACGGCGGAGCCGGTAACGATAGAGTCACCGGTGGTGCCGGGAACGACACGATGGTTGCCAGCACCGGCAACGATATCTTCGTGTTCTCGGCGGGCTTCGGCACCGATCAACTGATCGGCTTCGACGCCAACCCGGCAGGAGGCCAGGATCGCCTCGACATCACCGGGCTCAACATCACCGCGGCGACCTTCGCGGCCAACGTCACCATCACCGACGTCGGTGCCGATACCTTGATCGGCTTCGCGGGAGCGACGGACACCATCCGTTTGGTCGGTGTGGGCGATGCCACAACCGTGAATGCCACGGACTTCATCCTGGCAACGTGAGGACCTGACCAGCACTGTCGCAACAGATGTGTGAAGAAGGGGGGAGGGCATTGGATGCCCTCCCTTTTTTTCTTGCATTCAAAAGAGCGCAACGATAGATAGTGTCGGCTTCCGAACAGACACAGACTTCAGGCATGTCCGACCCTTTCTCCAGCCCGCTTCTCAGCCGGACATTGCCGATGCTCCGGCGTCATGCGCCCCGCGCGCTGTGTGCTGCGGCCATGCTGTTGCTGGCGGCCTGCGTGTCTGTCCCGACTCCAGGGGAGCGCCGTCAGGCGGCTGTTGCGCAGGTGGGCGCACGGCATTGGCACGGCATAGATATCGCGACCTCAACGTTCAACCTGCAAGCGTTCATTCCCGATACCTTTGATAAAGGCGAGCACCTGACGGTGTATCTCGAAGGCGATGGTTTTGCCTGGGTCAACGGCAGCCAGCCGTCCAGCGATCCGACACCGGTGAACCCGGTTGCCTTGCGCATGGCCCTGGCACAACCGTCGGGGAACGCGACCTACCTGGCGCGGCCCTGTCAGTACGTTGCAGATCCGGACCACTGTCACCAACGTTATTGGACGAAGGCGCGTTTCGCCGAAGAGGTGGTCGCCAGTCTCGATCAGGCTGTGGACAAGTTGAAAGCACAGGCCGGTGCACGGCACCTGACTTTTGTCGGCTATTCCGGCGGAGGTGCGTTGGCGCTGTTGCTCGCCGCGCGGCGCGACGACGTGCGAAACATCATCACCGTGGCCGGCAATCTCGACCCGGCGGCGTGGACCGAATATCACCACGTCAGCACGCTGGACGGCTCCCTCAACCCGGTCGATCAATTGGAGAAATTGGCCAGGATCCCGCAACTGCACCTGAGCGGCGCAAACGACAGCGTGATCCCCCCGGCGTTGACGACGCGCTTCGTCGCCGCCTACCCCAAGGCAAGCCCGGTCAGCGTCAGAATCATCCCCGGCTACACCCACTCATGCTGCTGGGCGCAGGACTGGCCGCAGCTTTGGCCAAAACTCCAATAAACACATACCCCTGTAGGAGCAAAGCTTGCTCGCGATGACGACAGATCAGCCAATCAAGTGCTGCCTGATACACCGCCATCGCGAGCAAGCTTTGCTCCTACAAGGTGTGCGACAACCCGACATCCATGCCGGGCTATCCAGGCAAGGTTTTAGAACGCCCAACGCGCCTTGATCGACGCGCCCTGATTGAGGTAATCGCTGCGCGACTCGGCGTCGTAGCGCAGGCTGACTTCGGTGCCGTTGTCCAGGGTATGGCTCAGGCCCAGGCCGGCGCGTCCCAGCCACGGGCTCGGATCCAGGCCTCGGGTGGTGAATACCCCGGTTGGAGAGCCGGCGTAGGCGGACGAAATCGACGTCTGCTCGTTGATCACGTCGTAACCGGCACCCAGGTTGGCACTCAGGACGGTGTGGCTGCTCAGGTTGTAATTGAGCTTGCCATCGACACTGAAGATCAGCTCCTCGGCATCACGGCTGTCCACGTCCAGGTTCAGCGCGCCAGCACCTTTCTCGTGGTAGGCCTCGTCGCCGATCCAGGTGTAGTCGGCACGTACCGACGGCACGAACGTCACCGTCTCTGAGAAGCGCAGCGTGTGCCCCAGGCCTACGCCGGCGTGGGCGCTGTAGCTGTCGTAGTCAGCCTTGGCGGTCGCGTCGGCGAAGGGCATGTGACGCTTGCCTTCGTTGCGGTTCTGGCCGGCATCGACCTGGAAGTTCAGCTCGGTGTCCGGGGTCAGGGCGTAGCTGCCGTAGCCGATCAACTGGAAGGTATCGATCTGCGCGTCCTGTGGAGCGATGCGCGAGTCACTGTCGACGTTGGTTTTCGCGTAGGCAAAGGCGATGCCCAGGCGCGTCTGCTCGGTAAATGCACCATCGACACCAATGGCCAGGCCCTGGGTGTCGGCGTCGAAACCGGAGACCCCGCTGCGGTCGTTTTGATCAGCCCAGGAGCCGAAGGTCTTGATCCACGCGTTGTCCTGCGCGACCGGCTCGTCACCGGAAGACAGACCGCTGTTGCTGCCCTGACGAGCCTGGATCACCCGGTTGATTCCCGACAGAGTGCTGCTGGTGGCGCTGTTGATGCCACCGGTCAGCAGCGGCAGGCTCTGCGTCACCGCATCGGACACTTGCTGTTCGGTGGTCAGGCTGACGAAATGGCTGGCCAGTTCGCCGGACGGGTTCTGTGCGAAAGCCTGGTCCAGTGCACGGGCTGCCGGGCGGGCCGGGGTGTTGCCCAGGTGATTGACCACTTGTTCGGCACTCGGGCCGCTTGCCGGCGGCTCGACATCCGGTGGAGTCACGACAACCGGCGGGGTTACAGCCGCCGCGACCAAGGTCAGGTCGACGGCGTTGCCGTTTTTCACCGCGCCGAAGTCGAACAGCAACGAGTTGTCGCTGACGGCGAAGGTGCCGTTGCTGTTCAGCGTCCCGGCGCTCAAGACGTTGGCCAGTCGCGAGGTGTTGAAGCGGGTATCGGCCGGGGTGACGTCGACGATGATGCGGGCATCGTCAGACAGCGTCGCGGTCCCGTCCACCACCAGCTTGCCGTAGGAGGCGTCGCCGGTCGCGCCGATTTTCAACGCACCCGCGCCACCCTGGATGTAGTTGCCGTGAATGGTCGCCGTGGTGCCGGCATTGGCCGCCACGCCGAGCACGCCGTCGTTGTGGAAGGTGTCGATGGTGAAGGCTTCGCCACCGCGCAGGGTGTAGGTGGCGTTCTGGCGCAGAACCACATCGGTGTCCGGGGCTTTGACCGCGCCGACAAAGCGGGCAGTGTCGTTGCCGTCGATGAAGATTGTGCTCAACCCGCCTTCGACGTTGTTGCCGGCATCGATGGCATAGGTACTGCCGCTGATAGTGCCGCTGTTGACGATGGAGGTGATGTCCGAACTGTTGGTGATCAGAATGGCGGGGCCGTTGCTGGCGCTGATCGTGGCACCCGCGTCGTTGATGATGTTGTGGACCGCGGACCCGCTGAGCTTCACGCCATTGGACGTACCGGCGAGGGTGCCGCTGTTGTGGATATCACCGACGACCGAGCTGACGCTCAGGGTCAGCGCCGAGTTACCGGTGATGGAACCCGATGCGCGGTTGATGAAATTGCCGTTGATCACGGACTGGTTGGCGCTGAAGCCCGCCTGGTTACCACTGATGATGCCGCTATTGTCCAGCCCGCTGATGGTCGGGACTGGGCCGAGCTCGGACTGGAGCATCCGGATACCGAAGTCGCCGGTGATGCTGCCGGCATTATTGATGCCGCCGCCAACATTCCCACCTTCCATGACGACGATGCCCGAACCATTGCCCGAATTATTGCCCGAGATCGTGCCGCCGGCGGTGTTGGTGATACCGCTACCGATGGAGCCCGTGTACAGGCTGACGCCATCGGTACCATGGATGGTGCCGCTGTTGGTCAGGCCGGTGTTGGTGCCGATGTAGATGATATTCACGCCAGGGCCCGAACTGACATTGATCGTCCCACCCGAAGCGACAGTCAGGCCCGGGCCTGGAAGCGAACAGGTCGTGGTACGGGTCTCTCCCGCCGTAACGGTGGAGCAGGGTGCAACCGCCAGTGCCGGCGTGGCCACCGTCAGCAAACCAGCCCCCGCGCCGGCCAGCAACAGACGCCCGGCGCTGCGTTTTCCACAGGCGCCGGCCAGTTCGTCGACCACTACGAACGCTTGGCGCGTGTGGCTCCAGATAATACGAAAAGCCTTGTTCATTTCACTCCCGCGTGGCCTCTATGGGCCCTGTTTGACAGATCGCGCAAATCTACCGAAGAGTCAGCAAACGAGACTGAGCAAATCTGAGCGCCAGTACAGGTCGTTGCCGGCCGCTGGTAGGATGCGCGCGAACCTGCGCCGGGAGCCCACACGTGCATTACCTGATCATCGAGAACGCCTTGCCAGCGCAATTAATGGCAGACATCCGCCAGGCGATTGCCCAGGGGCCTTTCAGCGACGGCAAGATCACCGCCAACGGCATGGCCCGCGAGGCCAAGCACAACTTGCAACTGGATCAACAGGTGCACGGCGCGCTGCTCGAGCGCATCACCCGCGCACTGCAGGAACAACCGGCGCTGCAGGCCTTCGCCATCCCCAGACATGTCGGACGCCCGCTGATCAACCGCTATGAGCCCGGCATGACCTATGGCCTGCATGTCGACGGTGCATTCATGGGGGAGCTGCGTGCGGATATTTCCTGGACGCTGTTTCTGGAAGATCCGGTCGGTTATGAAGGCGGCGAACTGGTCATCAACCATCAATCGCAGAATTTCAGCTTCAAGCTCGCCGCCGGGAGCCTGCTGCTTTATCCCAATGACTGCCTGCACGAAGTACGACCGGTGACCCAGGGCGTACGTCACGCGGCGGCCGGCTGGATTCAGAGCCGCATCCGCAGCGCCGAACACCGGGAAATCCTCGGCAAACTGAGCGCCGTGCCCCAGCACCTGAGCCAGGACGCGCAATACCAGGCGCTGGCGCTGCAAACCACCGAATGCGTGCAGCGCCTGATGCGCATGTGGGGCGATTAAGCCTGGATGCTGGCGGGGGCGTAGAAACAGAAACCGACGTTGCGCAAGGTCTTGATCGGCAGCGTCTGGCCCGAACATTCCTCGATATTGCGCCGCAGCCGGCGCATCTGCGAATCGAGGCGGCGCTGGTCATAACTCAGGTAATCCTGGTCCAGCGCCTCGATCACACTCTGACGGCTGACATTGCTGCCGGCCTGGCTCATCAGGCAGCGCAAGACCAACAGATCCTGCTGGGACAGGCGCACCGGCCCGCTACCCGGAACCTGCAAGCGCCGGGGCCCGGGTTCGAGCAGCCAACGCTCTTCGCTGCGGCCAAGATCCAAGCGCCAGCGCAGCGATTCCAGCACCGCCACCAACTCATCCAGATCGCAACCCTTGCCCAGGAAGTGGTCGGCGCCGTGACTCAAGGCCGCGACTTTGCTGGAAACGTCGGTCCGCTCGCTCAAGACCACGATGCCCAGCCGCTGCCCGGCCTGGCGCAAACGGCGGATCAACTTCAGTCCGTCCCCGTCAGGCAAATTCGGATCAACGATCGCCATGGGATGAAGCTGAGCGTCGAAGCATTGCTCGAACGCTGCCAGGCTGTGCACGGTCGTGGTGATGTAGCCGTTTTGCCCGAGCAACTCACTGAGTGCCAGGGCCTGTACGGGGTCTTGTTCGAGGAGGATCAGATGGGTCATGGTACGAGTGTATCAATTGGCCATCATTGGCGGCGAGACCTTTGCCCGTAGGCTGGAGCGTTTTCCGACGGAGTGATGTGTGTTGGAGATTTTCTTTTGAACGATGACACCCTTCTGCGTAGCAGACAGGGCACGCGGATAGAACGTCGGGGAGACTGCAAGGTGAGTTGCCCCAACGTCCGGATTATTTAGTTCGCCACCGTTGCGACGTAGGCGGGATAGTCGGTATAGCCTTTGGTTGGGTTACCGTCGATGCCGTAAAACGTAGATCGATCTCCCTCAGCGATTGGCCAGCCATTTCGCATCCGTTCGACGAGGTCGGGGTTGGCAATGAAGGGGCGACCAAAGGCAATCAGATCCAGATCACCCGCCTGCAGAGCCGCCTCTGCCAGCTCCCGATCAAAGCCTCCTGCAGCAATCAGAGTGCCTTGATAAGCCTGGCGAAAACGAATGGCGAAACCCTCCGGAATAGCTTCTGCGCCAATCGTGAGTTGATCACTCAAATGCACGTACGCCAGGCCACGATCATTGAGTGCCGACGCCAGGCTCAGCCAGGTGTCGGTTTCTTCGGCATAGGGGTGCATGTCGAACATGCGACCAAACGGCGACAGGCGCACGCCTACCCGGGCACTGCCGATTTCGGCGGCCAAGGCATCCAGCGTTTCGAGCAGGAAACGTTGACGATTGGCGATGGAGCCGCCGTAAGCGTCCTGGCGGTCATTCAATGCGCCGTTAAGGAATTGTTCGAACAGATAGCCATTGGCGCCGTGCAATTCGATGCCATCAAACCCCGCGTCTATCGCTCGGCGCGCGGCGCTGACAAAGTCAGCGGTGACCCGATGTAACTCGGCCTCGCTCAATGCTCTGGAGGCGCTTGCTTGCACGGGGCCGGGCTTGTCTTTTTCAACCCACGCATAGGCGTTTGAGTTGGCGGCGACGCTGGCGACGGATGACACCGGCGCGCCATTGCCCGGTTGAATTGATACATGGGACACGCGCCCGACATGCCACAGCTGCGCGAAGATTCGTCCGTCTTTGGCGTGGACGGCCTCCGTCACACGGCGCCAAGCTTGAGCTTGTTGATCGGTATAGAGACCAGGGTTGAACAAGTAGCCACAACCTTCGCGGGAAATCGGAATGCCTTCGCTGATGATCAGGCCGGCAGAGGCGCGTTGGGAGTAGTAGAGAACAGTGTGTTCATCCGGAATGTCGGTAAGGGCTCTGCCCGGGTCATGGGGGCCATGACCACGCGGTTGGCCAACTCGGTGCCGGCCAGATCGTAGGATTTGAATAATGTGTTCATCTGAAACTCTGTGGGTGATGGTGAGGGAAGGCGGATCAGCAGGGCAGAACCATCCCGTTGCCAGGATCGCCGCCGCCGACATCGGGTTCCGGCCACACGACATCAAGACGGGTGCGGCTGATCAGCCATTGACCGTCCACACGCCGGTATTCGTCGGCATACAGGCCCAGGAGCAGCAACGGGTTCTCGCCCGCAGCCCTTTGGGTGGCGAAATCGATCAGGTAGCAACGACCTTCGGCGCGGTTCTCATCGAGGATCTCGATCCAGTGGTTCGACACCGCGTGAATGAACGGATACCCCCCGCGTTGCTGCACATCGAATGCCGAGAAGGCTTGGGTCAACCCGTTCTGGATGGCTTCACGACCCTTCCAGCAGCCGCGGTCGACCTGGCAAATGGCATCTTTGGTAAACAACTGTGCGAGTGCATCCATCCGGTTGGCGTCGAGGTGGTGGCAATAGCGCAGGCGCAGGTTTCTGATCGCTTCAAGCGTGAGCAGTCGGTTCAAATCGGCGTTCAAGGTGGCCTCGAGTGGCAGGTCATTTAAAGGTGAGGTCCACTCTAATTCAGCTTGAAAATTCTAAAAATCACTGAAGAATTTAATCAGTTGATCCTCCCGGGATAGAATCAAGTGTCTACCTCAGCGGAACCGGTTATGGATTCTTTTCAATTTGATGGCATCCCCGAATTTACACTCGCGGCTCAGCTGGGGAGTTTCACGGCGGCGGCATTGCAGCTGGGCGTCACCAGTTCCGCCGTGGGCAAGAGTGTGACCCGCCTGGAAAAGCGCCTGGGTATCAAGCTGCTGCATCGCACGACGCGCAAGCTGAGCCTGACCAGTGAAGGGGAGGCTTATCTGGCCAGTTGTCTGCAGGTGATGGATGAGCTTTCGGACATTGAAAGCCGTCTCTCTTCAGGGAGTGCCGAGCCAAGGGGGCGCCTGCGAATCGATCTTCCTGCCGCTTTTGGTCGACGACACATCGCGCCGATGCTGATTTCCCTGGCACGGAAATATTCGCAGCTTGATCTGACGCTGACCTTCGGTGAGCGGACGGTCGATATGATCAGCGATGGCATCGATCTGGCGGTTCGAATCGGAGATCTGAAGGATGATCCAGAGCTGGTGGCGCGCCGACTCGGTGACCAGCATCTGGTGATCTGCGCGGCGCCCGACTACTTGAATCAATGCCCACCGATTTTGCGCAAGTCCGATTTGCTGGAGCGCGACTGCATCATCGGCTGGCGCAAAGGGCTGCGCATGGCATGGTTGATGAAGAACTCAAAAGGCGGGACAGAAGAGCAGGAGGTACGAGTGCGGCATGAGTTTGGCGACGGTGAAATGATGTTGCGCGCGACGCTGGAGGGTTGCGGGCTTTGTCAGTTGCCGACATGGCTGGTTTCGGAACACCTGCGCAGCGGGGCATTGGTCACTGTCCTGGACAACTACGCAGGAGCAACAATGCCCATACACGTCATTTGGCCGCGTACGCGTTACATCCAGCCGAAAGTGAGGATTGTCGTCGATGCGTTGCTTAACATGGCAGAAGAAAAAGCAGCCCTGTTCGGCGTGTCTGACACCCTGCGCTTGTCGTAGTGTCAAGACGAGCGCAGGCAGCCGAGCACCGCACCGCGACAGAACCTTGCGCGGTATTTATCCCCCTCGCAGATGACGCTTCAGTCAGTCACACACCCCGGCGTTTTCTTCCCGGCAAAGCTATCCAGCAGGCTCGTCACCACCATTTCACCCATGCGCGTACGGGTCTGCAGCGTCGCGCTGGCACGGTGCGGCTGCAGTACCACTTGCTCATTGTCGAACAGTGCCTGGGGGACATTCGGTTCATCGACAAACACATCCAGCGCTGCGCCCGCGATTTCCCCGCTGGCGAGTGCCGCAACCAGATCGGTTTCGTTGACGAGTTTGCCTCGGGCCACGTTGATCAGGTATCCACCCTTGCCCAGGGCCTGCAGCACCCCGGCATCGATAATGGCTTCAGCCTTGTCAGCGGCGGCCGCGAGAATCAGTGCATCACTGTCGCGAGCCAATTGCTGGAGATCGGCGATGAACGTGTGGTTCACATCGCTCATTGGCTGCAGGTCGGTGTAGCTGATCGGGCAACCGAACGCCGCAGCACGGGTCGCCACCGCGCGGCCGACCCGGCCCATACCGACGATGCCGATGCGCATGCCGGAGACCTGACGAGCCAAGGGCAAGGGAGCCAACGGTGTCGCGCTGTGGGGCCACTGGCCCGAGCGTACATAACGATCACTGGTGCAAAGCCCACGGCAGACGGCAATCAATAACCCGATCGCCAGGTCGGCGACGTCTTCAGTCAGCGCACCGATGGTCGCGGTCACGCGGATCCCGCGATCCCTGGCATAAGCGAGGTCGACCGCATCGGTGCCAACCCCATTGACCGCCACCACTTCCAGATTGGGCAGTTGCGCCATGAGCGCCTGGCTGATCCCGGTGTGCCCACCCGTGATGACGCCGCGAATGTTGACGCCGTGTTCCTGCACATAAGCCGCTTTGTCGGCCTGCTCGAAATAACGTCTGATCGTAAACAGCTCATTGAGCCGAGCATTGATTTCAGGGATCAGGATCGGGCTGAGTTGCAAGACTTCTGGCTTCATATAAACCTCGCGTAACTGGATAAAAAGGCCGGCTCAACCGCGACCGGCAAAAGGCATGGCGGTGGCCATGACGGTCATGTTCAGGACGTTGGCCGACAGCGGCAGACCGGCGATGTAACGCACGGCATCGGCCACATGTTTGACGTCCACCATCGGCTCGACCGCGATGGTGCCATTGGCCTGGCGTACGCCTTTGGTCATGCGTACCGACATTTCGGTCAGGGCGTTGCCGATGTCGATCTGACTGCAGGCAATGTTGAACTCTCGCCCGTCCAGGGCCAGGGATTTGGTCAGCCCCAGCACCGCATGTTTGCTGGCGGTGTAGGCGCTGCTGAAGGGCCTTGGGGTATGGGCCGAAATCGAACCGTTGTTGATGATGCGACCGCCCTGTGGCTGTTGTCGGCGCATCAGGCCGAAAGCACCACGAGCGCAGAGGAATACGCCGTTGAGGTTGGTGTCGATCACGTTTCGCCACTGCTCGAATGTCAGTTCATCCAGCGGTACGGCAGGGGCATTGACCCCCGCGTTGTTGAACACGACATCCAGGCGGCCGTACACCTCGGCGATGGTTGCAAACAATGCATCGACACTGGCCGGGTCGCGTACATCGGTAGGTACCGCCAACGCCTCGCGGCCTTCAGTGGCTGCCAGATCGACCAATGCCTGCAAGGGTTCCGGACGGCGCCCGGCCAATACCAGCGTGTACCCGTCAGCCATCAGGCCGAGCGCCACGGCGCGACCGATTCCGCTACCGGCGCCTGTCACCAGGGCCACTTTCAAGGGATGGGTGTTGGACATGTTGTTATCTCCTTTTCTCAAATCGTCAGGGTGTGTGGCAGGCTCAAGGTCGCTGACTGACGCGCATTTCAAGTTGGCCGATGCCGTCGATTCCGGCGTTGATCAAGTCGCCAGGTTGAAGCAGGCCGACACCTGCCGGGCTACCGGTCATGATCAGATCTCCGGCTCTGAGTGGAACCGACTGGGAGATTCGGCTGATGATTTCGCTCACCGACCAGATCTGGCTGTCGAGGCTGGCGCGCTGGCGCTCCTGGCCGTTGACGTTCAGCCACAACTCGCCATCGGGATGCCCTGCACGGGTGATCGGGACGATGGCGGTCATCGGTGCGGCGCCGTCGAACACCTTGGCGCCTTCCCACGGCAAACCATTGCTCTTGGCCTCGCGCTGGACATCGCGTCGAGTCAGGTCAAGACCGGTTGCATAGCCCCAGACATAGGCCAACGCCTGGCTCTCGGGAATGTTGGCTCCGCCTTCACCGATAGCCACGACCAATTCGATTTCGTGGACGAACTCTTCGGTCATCGGCGGGAACGCCACTTCGCCGATGGCATCGACCACGCTACTGGCCGGTTTCATGAAGAACACTGGCGGCTGGCGGGACTGGCCTTGTGTGTCTGGCCAGGGGTAATTGCGACCGACGCAAAACACGCGGCCGACGGGAAAGCGTTGCTGGCTTCCGGCAACCGGTAGGGTTACAGGCAGGTCCGGGGTAAAGACGTACTCGGTCATGTTCATCCTGGTGATAGTCCTGATTGAAGCGTCAGCCTACGGCGGCAATCTTTGTTGGAGTTGGACGAAAGCCGCCTCGTGTTGGAGAAATACGGTTTTCTTGATTCAGCGCGTCTTGAGTTCGATGCGGTACAAGCGACCCAGCAGCAGTGAATAGGACAGGGTGCCAATCAGAGCCACGCCGCCAATGAACCAGAAGGCCCAGGCAAACGAGCCCGTCGTGTGAACGATCGCGCCAATCACAATCGGCGTAACGATGCCGCCAATGTTGGCTGCCAGGCTGGTAATCCCGCCGGTCAGTCCAATCAGTTCCTTGGGCGCCACTTCTGACACCGCCGCCCACGAGGACGAGGCGATACCCTGGGCAAAGAAGGCAATGCTCAGCACGGCAATGCAGATCTCATTCGAATCGGTGAAATTCACAAGGACGATCGACATCCCCAACATCGATCCGACGACCAGCGGCAACTTGCGAGCGAAGGACATTGAATAGCCCCGGCGTATCAGCAAGTCGGAGATGATGCCGGCGAGCAAAATGCCGACCGTCGCACCCACGAATGGCAGCACGGCAAAGATCCCGGCCTTGATCATGGTCAGGTGACGCTCCTCGATCAGATAGGTAGGGAACCAGGTGAGAAAGAAATACAGTGCCGAAGTGCTGGCGAACTTGCCGATGCAGATCGCCCAGATTTGCCGATAACTGAACAGCTCGGCGATTTGCCGCCAGTTGAAGCGTGTGCGTTCCTGGCTGCTCTTGACCAGTCCACCGCCGGCTTCGATGTACTTCAGTTCCTCCTTGCTGACTTTCTTGCAGTTGAGCGGATCGCGGTACACGCACAGCCATACCACGCCGAAAACAATGCCGAGTGCTCCGGTGCTGTAGAAAACATGGCGCCAGTCATAGGTGGTGGCCAGCCATAGGAGCGCGCCGGTAAACAGTGCAGTTCCCAAATACTGGCCGCAGACGTAGATGCTGCTGGCCAAGCCCCGTTCGCGCGCAGGGAACCACACGGTCACCGCACGGCTGTTGGCCGGAAACGCCGGCGCTTCCATTGCACCGACGGCCAGGCGTAGCCCGAACAGTGAAGCGAACCCCGTGGCCAAGCCTTGGCACACGGTGACGGTCGACCAACTGATCAGTGACACCCCATAGGTGAACCGGGAGCCGAAGCGGTCGGCAATGAATCCTGCCGGCACCAAAGCGAGCGCGTAAGTCCAGGCAAAGGCGGAAAAAATCAGGCCCATTTCGATTTTGTCCAGGCCCAGGTCCTTGGCCAGGAACGGTGCCGCAATCGAAATGTTGACCCGGTCGATGTAGTTGATGATCGTCGCTATCAGCAACAGTGACAGCATGAACCAGCGCCGGCGTGATGGCAGTCGTTGAGGTAAAACGGCATCCCGCGCGCCGGCAATCGTCGACGTTGCGGTGGTCTGGGAGGTATGGGCATTCGACATGAATAGACCTCGTTATTGTTAGTAGAGTCGAGATGTTTTCGAGCAGCCGAAGCCGTTGCTCTCGATGTCGGAGCAAGCATTCGCTACTGAAATGGGAGGCGCAGGTGGCCGATATCAGACGTTCAAATACGTCTTGCAGGGGGCGTGGGGGAGAAGTCGCTTGGGTCGGGGGGCAACAAGGAGAGATTCAGATTCATGACGTGCGCACCTTTGATTGTTTTTGATAGAGGTTGGCTGCATTGGTAGTCACAGTGGTCGTACAACTATGCAAAATCAATCCTGGTGTTAGATCATTTTTTCCGATGGACACCGCGTTTGATAAACCTGTCCAAAAAAAATGAATCTCAAAAATCCTCGTTTTTTCCTTCGCTTAATTTCCAATGCATTGTTTTAAATAGAAAAATTTTGTTTGTGTGCGATACGCTTTTTGGACAGGTGATCTCTCTGACCGGGATCCACTTGGTTTCTGCTCAGACTCTAGTCATCGTATGACATCTTGTAAATCTGTCGGTTGTGCCTTCAAAATCATCGATGTCGCTTGCAGCTTCGTGGTGCGCGACCACCTACCCATGTGCCTGCCGAGGATCCCCGGGAGATGTCGTCACCCAATCGAGTACCCACCTATGTCATGCAGCAACGCAGCGAACTGACAGACTTTTACATCCGCGACAAAACGGGACGCAGCGCCGAAACCAGTCCGCATCGCCACGAATATTTCCAGATCCAGGTCAACCTCGGTGGCGATACTGTGCAGCACATCGGCAATGTCGTGCGTCCGTTTCCACGCAATACCCTGGCCTTCATCCTGCCGCATCGGGTGCATGTGATTCCGCATCCGGCGCAGAGCAATTTCATGGTGATCAATTTTTCCCAGACCTTTCTGCTTCCGCATTTGCAATGCGACCCGATGGATCTGGAAGAGGTCTCGATTTTGTTGGCGCCGGAGCTGTCACCGTTTCGCTTTCAGGAGCATCTGGATTTCATTCTGGGCGATGAGGACTTCGCCAAGGTTTGTGCCTTGATTGAACAGATGCGGGCTCTTGATGAGAACCGCCAGTTTGGCACCCGCGAGATGCTCAAAGGCTTGTTGTTGCAGTTGGTGGGCAGCGTCTGTGCCTTGCATGCCGAGCCGCTCAAGCGGTTGGCCGAGGAGAATGCCGCCGAAGTCAGCCGACGCGACGCGTTGGGTCGCATGTCCGAATACTTGCGCAAAAATATCGCCGACCCGGATCTGAGCCTGATAAAAGTGGCTGCTGCGACTTACCTGTCTCCGACGTATCTGACGCACTGGTTGCGCAAGGAAATCGGCAAGACCTTCACCGAACTGGTGCTCGAACGCAGGATGCACGCGGCGCGCAATTACTTGCTCAATGGAACACGACCCGTGGGAGAGGTGGCAAGGTTGTGTGGTTTTGCTGACGAAGCTTACTTCTCCCGACGTTTTCGGCAGATACACGGCCAGCCACCCGGACAGTTCAGGCGCCAGCAACTCAATCCCGACACGCCACAATCACCCTCCAATACGTGATCGATAGCCATCGCGGATCCTCGACCATGAGAGGAGCGCAGCACCACGCAGAAAAAGCAAAGCCCCGAAGGTTCGCGGCTCCGGGGCTTCTATTTTCGCCTCCATCCCTTAATGTCTGGCGAACGTGGCGCGAAGATTAGCAGTGATGTACCAGCGCATCACTGCTGCGATAGGTGGATTGTGTTCCGTTGGCACGATGCCGTAGAGAGGGCGCAAGCTATCTGAAACCATTGCGATCCATTGGGGGTTGCCGGGCCGATCCGAAGCGTTCATCGCATCGTATTTGACCAAACGCCTGGCAGGGCTACAGTCCAGTTGTTTGTAAGCACGACGCAATAAGGGCCGGACCTGTCAGGCGTTAATCAGCAACGGCTGTCGTCACGCAGGTTCATCAGCGACGGGGCAGAGAAAGAGCATTCCTCATGATCAAACACCTTCAAATAATGGCATTCGTTTCTATCTTCGCGATCGTTGCGGGGTGCCAAACGGATCAATCGACTTCCGCCTCTAGTGCGAAGGCTGCGAAGGCTGCAAACGCTCAGATGGATCAGGACGCAAAGGCGGCGTTAAAGAGTTTATATAGCAGTACGCCGCAAGCGCGTGTCCTGGCGCAAAAAGCCAAGGGTATCCTCGTTTTCCCGGAAGTGCTGAAAGCGGGTCTCATCGTCGGCGCACATCATGGCGAAGGCGAATTGATCGAGAACGGCAAAGTCACGGGATACTTCTCGACCACTGCCGCCTCATACGGTCTTCAGGCGGGCGCGCAGAAATTTGGCTACGTGATGTTCTTCATGACCTATTCAGCGATGAACGATCTGAAAAGTGTTAATGGCTTCGAGGTCGGCGTGGGCCCAAGCATCGTGGTCGTAGATTCAGGCGTGGCCAAGTCGCTGACTACTTCAACGGCACAGTCTGATGTTTATGCGTTCATCTTTGATCAAAAGGGCTTGATGGCCGGGCTGGGGCTACAGGGTTCAAAAATTACCAGGCTCGATCGTTGAGCCCGTCGGCTGGTCGCTTCAGCTGGAGGCTCGAGCGATAGCTGGCGACCCAAAGCTGCCGGTCACATGATCACGAAACACGGGGCGATTCATTTATCTGCGTGGCTTGTCTTGCCGTTCTGACTCCAATCACCTGCGCACCTGACCGCAAGGCCGATGCTGTTTGCGGTGCGCTTTGTATCAGGGGAGCAGCTATCCTGAGAGGCAACCTCATCAGGCTGGAGTGTTTCCATGGGTTCGATCTTGTACGACGTTATCGCCTTCGTCATTTTTGCTCTGGACATCTGGGCGATCATCAATGTGGTGAAAAGCAATGCAGAAACCGTGAAGAAAGTTCTATGGGTGGCGCTGGTCGCATTTCTCCCGGTAGTCGGCCTGATTATCTGGGCACTGGCCGGCCCACGCAGTAACGCTCGTTAGTAACCCCATCGATATCCTCCTCGCCGGGTAGGTGGGCGGCACAAGACGCCGCCCACATGACCCCTCAGACCTGCTGCTGACCACCATCGACAAACAGTTCGATGCCGTTGACGAAGCTGGCGTCATCCGATGCCAGGAACAATGCGGCGCTGGCGATTTCCTCGGCTTCGCCGACGCGGCCCATGGGGATGAGCGAGGCCAGGTAGTCCAGCAACCCTTGTTGCTGGGCGGCATCCGGGCCGGCCAGATCGACCAGGCCCGGGGTGCGGGTTGCGCCGGGGCTGATGGTGTTGATCCGCACCTGACGATCCTTCAGATCGAGAATCCAGTTACGAGCAAAGGAACGCACGGCGGCCTTGGACGCGGCATAGACACTGAACGCCGCGGTGCCTGCACTGCCGGCGGTGGAACCGGTGAGGATTACTGAAGCCTTTTTAGCCAACAGCGGCAGAGCTTTTTGTACGGTGAACAGAACGCCTTTGACGTTGCGGTCGAAGGTGTCGTCGTAGTGCTGTTCGCTGATTTCGCCCAGCGGGACCATTGAGCCGCCACCGGCGTTGGCGAAGAGCACGTCGATGCGACCGTGGGCAGCACCGATCTGGCTGTACAGCGCGTCCAGCTGGTCAAGCTTGGTGGAGTCGACCCGAACGCCGGTGGCGTTGCCGACGGTTGCTACGGCCGCGTCGAGTTCAGCCTGGCGCCGGCCAGTGATATAGACGTGAGCACCTTCCTCGGCGAAGCGTTTGGCGGTGGCCAGGCCGATGCCAGTGGTACCGCCGGTGACCAGTGCGATTTTGCCTTCGAGTTTGTTAGCCATGATGTTTCTCCAGTTTTGATTGAAGTGTTGCCAGTGGTTGAGTTGCGGTGTGGGAGAAGCTTATCGACGGCCGATTGTTTTCAAAATAGAATTGTCTGCAATAAATCGTTGCAGAAATGAAATGAGCAGACTTCCGGATTTCGAAGGGTTGGCGATGTTTGCCAAGGTTGCAGAAGAAGGTTCGTTCGCGGCGGCTGCGCGGGTCATGGGGGTCTCTGTGCCCACCGTGTCGCGTGCCGTCGCTCGACTCGAAGAGCGCTTGGGCGGCCGATTGTTCAACCGCACCTCCCGGCAACTGGCGCTGACCGAGTTTGGCGCGAGCATGGTCGCCAAGGCGGGTGAGATTTATCGGCAAGCCGAAGAGGTGGAGAGCGAAGCCCAGGAGTTATCCGTAGAGCCCCGGGGCCAGGTGCGCCTGGCGGTGCCGATGTCTTTCGGCCTGCGTTGGGTCGCGCCGCTGATGCCGCAATTGATGCGTCAGTATCCCGAGTTGTCGATAGACCTTCACCTGTCCGATGCCTCGGTCGACCTCATTGCAGAGGGCTTCGACGCGGCCTTGCGGATCGCGGTATTGCCCGACTCGTCGCTGGTGGCTCGGCGGATATGCGCGGTCACCCAATACCTTGTGGCTTCCCCTGGCTACCTGGAGGAGCACGGACATCCCAGCCATCCTCGTGAGCTGGCAGCCCGCCGTTGCCTCAGCTATGCGTATCGGTCACGCAGCCAGGTCTGGCGCTTTACCCATGACGACGGCACTGAAGAAGACGTCGTCCCCAACGGCCCGCTGCGGGTGACCAACGCAGACGCCCTGTTACCGGCCTTGCTGGATGGGGTGGCCATTGCCGAACTTCCCGAGTTCATTGCCAGCGAATACTTGGCGGATGGGCGGCTGGTCGCCTTGTTGCCGCAGTGGCACATGATGCGTGGCGGGCTTTATTTCGTGACCCCGTCGGCCCGCACGCGTCCCGTGAAGATCAAGGCGCTGTCTGATTTCTTCGTCAGGCACCTGGCAGAACCGCAATGGCGATGGTCATGACGAGGTGATTCGAAAAAGGCAGCAGCTTTCGTACGAACAGACCAGCCCTGCTGCCTTCGAACTACTCCATGACCGGCGCAGGCTCTTCACTGGCCTGCATCTTCGGCGGCTTGATGATCAGCAACAGCGGCATGACCGCCAGTGACAGCACCATCAACAGCTTGAAGTCATCGATGTAGGCGATCCAGCTCGCCTGCACCGTGACCATCGCGTCGAGCGTTGCGCGCCCGGAGGCGAGCATCGGGTCCAGGTAGCTCTTGATCGGCCAGGCCTCGAAGGCCCGGTTGAAGGGGGTGATGTACGCGCCGATCTGCTCATGGTTGGCCTGGATGTTCTGGGTCAGCAGCACCGTCACGATGGAAATGCCGACGCTGGAGCCGACGTTGCGCGAGAGGCTGTAAAGCCCGGTGCCTTCGGCGCGCAGGGAGGCGGGCAGGGTGGCGAAGGCCACGGTGGTCAGGGGCACGAACAGCAGGCCCAGGCTGGTGCCTTGAATGAAGCCGGCATAGATGACGGTTTGCATCGACACATCCGGTGTCCAGCCGGTCATCAGCCACATCGACAGCGCCGACAATCCCAGGCCCGTCAGCAGCAACAGACGGGTATCGACTTTGCCCAGCAATCGCCCGGCAAGGAACATGGTCAACATCGTTCCCAGCCCGCGCGGGCCCATGACCATGCCGGCGGTGAGCACCGGATAGCCCATCAGGGTTTGCAGGTAAGGGGTCATCAAGGCCAGCGAGGCCAGGTAGGTGATGCCGACGATGAAAATGAAGATCACGCTGATCGAAAAGTTTCGATCCTTGAACAGTTTGGGGCTGATGAAGGGGGCGTCGCTGGTGAAGGTGTGGACCAAAAACACATACAGCGCGGCACCGGCGACGATGGCTTCGATGAGGATTTCACCGGAGGCGAACCAGCCCAGTTGCTCGCCGCGGTCGAGGAACAATTGCAGGGCCATGATGCCCACGCTCAGTGAGCCAAAGCCCAGCCAGTCAAGGCGCGACTGGGTGTCAGTCGTGGTTTCACTGACGTAGTAGATGATCCCGGCCAGCGCCAGCAGGCCAATGGGCAGGTTGATGAAGAACACCCAGCGCCAGCTGAAATTCTCGGTCAGCCAGCCGCCGAGCATCGGGCCCAGCACCGGACCGACCATGACCGACACCCCGAACAGCGCCATGGCCGAGCCGCGCTCCTTGAGGCTGTAGATATCCAGCAGGATGCCCTGGGACAACGGCACCAGGGCAGCGCCCGCAAGGCCTTGTAGCAAGCGGGCGAGGATGATTTCTTCCAGCGACTGCGCCAAACCGCACAGCATCGAGGAGACGACGAAGCCGATAATGGCCCAGATCAACACGCGCTTGCGCCCGAAGCGCCGGGCCAGGAAAGCCGAGGGTGGGGTCATGACGGCGGCGGCGACAATGTACGACGTCAGAACCCAGTTGATCTGGTCCGAGCTGGCCGAGATGCTGCCCTGCATGTAGGGCAGGGCGACGTTGGCGATGGTGGTGTCGAGCGCTTGCATGATCACCGCCAGCACCACGCAGGCGGTGATCATCCCGCGATGCGCCACCGATTCTGTCGCCGGCTCGTTACTCATGGGCGGTGGTCTTGCCGGCCAGCAACCCCGAGAACGGCAGGCCACGGGCCGCGCCGGTATCGATCTGCGTTTGCACACTCATGCCGGTGCGCAGCGGCGGTTTGTCATGGGCATCGTCGATGCTGATGCGCACGGGGATCCGTTGCACCACCTTGACCCAGTTGCCCGTGGTGTTTTGCGCCGGCAGCAGCGAGAAACTCGAACCCGAGGCCGGGCTGATGCTCTCGACGGTGCCGTGCCACTCGACACCGGGGTAAGTGTCGACGCTGATCTTCACCGGTTGACCGGGCAGCAGGTGAGTCAACTCGGTTTCCTTGGGCGATGCGGCAACCCACAGGTGATCGTCCGACACCAGGCTGATACCCGACTGTGGCGGTTGCAGGTAGGAGCCGACCTGCAGCGAGTCGACGTTGGTCACGATCCCGTCGAACGAGGCCCGGACCACGGAGTTGTCGAGGTTGCGTTGTGCTTCGTCGACGGCGGCCTGGGCCTGCAGATAGGCAGACTGCCGTTCGACCGGGGTGTCGATGTTCCCACCCAGCTGCGCCAGAACCATTTGCGCGGTGGCCTTGGCCACGGCGATTTTTTGCCGGGTGCTGTCCAGTGCGTGCTTGGCGTCGTCGTAATTGGTTTTCGACACCGCCGAAACGCTGAGCAGGGTTTGCTGGCGCTGGAAACCGGTCTGGTAGTACGCCAGATCGATCTGCGCCTGATCGATCTCCGCCAGCGCCTGACTGTAATTGGCCTTGAGGTTGAGGATCTGATTGCGCACGTTGCCCAGCTGCGCCTGGGCACTGGCCAACGCAATCCGGAAAGGCTCGGGCTTGAGGGTGAACAGCACCTGACCTTTGCTGACGCGCTGATTGTCTTTGACATCGACGGTCGCGACCAGGCCCGAAACGTCGGTCGAAACGCCCACGTGATCGGCCTGGATGTAGGCATTGTCGGTGGAAATGATTTGTCCGCCGGTGACATACAGGTAACCGCCGACCAGCAGCGCGATGGGCAGCAAGGCAAAGAGTGCCATGCGCAGTTGCTGGCGTTTCGGGCGGGCAGGGGATGCAGGGCTTTGCCCGTTGCCGGTCTGCGCGAGGTCGGGTTGACGGGGCTCGGTCGAGGCAGGGGTTTCCAGTCTTGGCGCCGCCGGCTTCACCGGGGCAGGAGACTTGAGACGTTGATCAGTCATGACGACGTTACTCCTCGTCGACGGGAAGGTTGCACGCCTGGATCAGGTTGGACCTCATCCGCTTCATCATCTGCAGCAGCAGTTGCTGCTCTTCTTCAGAAAATCCATCCGTGGCTTCCAGCCGGGTGGCCTTGCCCATCTCACGCATGAGCTGCAACAGCGGGTGGGCCTGCTCCGTCAAAAACAGCAGCGACAGGCGCCGATCCGTGGGATGACGACGGCGCTCCACCAGCCCGCGCTCGGCCATCTTGTCCAGCAGGCGCACGAGGGTGATCGACTCCAGCTCCAGCAAATCCGCGAGGCCTTTTTGATGGATGCCTTCATGGTTCGAGAGCATCGCCAGCACCTGCCACTGCGAGCGGGTCAGGCCCACATGCCGCGCCCGTTGTTCGAAGCGTTTACGCATCAGCCGGGCGCTGTCGTGCAGGGCAAAGCCCAGGGTCAATGTGTCAGTCATGTCAGAGCCAATTGCCGGATAGTTAGCTCATGATAGTTTAGCTTGTGATTAGTGAGCTATCTAAATCTGGAAATATTCTGAAAGACTTGATTATAAATCCTCCTAATACTCTGAATAACAAATAGAAAATTGACTAATCATGGCCTCGGGCCGAAAAATCCTCCCCAGACCGGCGCCGCCAGAGCGCCCGGATTTTCCGTTTCTCTCCTGCCAGAAAAACAATTCAAGGAGCCCGACCCATGAAGCCTCAAGCTTCGTCCCAGCCGCGCCGTGCGGCAGCCGCTGCCTTTATCGGCACGATGATCGAGTGGTACGACTTTTACATCTACGCCACCGCCGCCGCGCTGGTGTTCGGTGCGCTGTTCTTTCCCTCCGACGATCCGCTGTTCAGCACCATGGCCGCGTTCGGCACCTTCGCCGTGGGCTTTTTTGCGCGACCACTGGGCGGGATTGTCTTCGGCCACATCGGCGACCGCATCGGGCGCAAGAAGTCATTGATCATCACGCTGCTGATGATGGGCGTGGTCACCGTCTGCATCGGTTTGCTGCCGACCTACGCGCAAATCGGCGTCGTGGCCCCGGTGCTGTTGATCCTGCTGCGCGTCGTCCAGGGCATCGCCGTCGGTGGCGAGTGGGGCGGGGCGGTGTTGATGGCCGGCGAGCACGCGCCGAAAGGCCGACGCAATTTCTTCGCCTCGTTCGCGCAACTGGGCAGCCCGGCCGGTTTGATCCTGTCGCTGCTGGCCTTCAGCGCCGTTACCCGTTTGCCGGAAGAAGACCTGATGAGCTGGGGCTGGCGCTTGCCGTTTCTCGCCAGTTCCCTGTTGTTGCTGGTGGGCCTGGCAATTCGCCTGGGGGTCAATGAGTCGCCGGAATTTCTCGCCAGCCGCGAGCAGGCCAGCAAAAAGCTGCGCAAGGAACAGGCGCCGGTCATGGAAGTGTTGCGCACTGCATGGCGTCCGTTGCTGCTGTGCATCGGCGCCAACACCCTGGGCATCGCCGGCGTCTATTTCACCAACACCTTCATGATCGCCTACACCACCCAGCAACTGGCACTGCCGCGTTCGCTGATCCTCGAATGCCTGTTCTTCGTTGCCATCATCCAGTTCTGCATCCAGCCGCTGGCGGCGTGGATCGCCGAGAAAATCGGCGCGACCCGTTTCCTGTGCCTGGTGTCACTGCTGGCCATGGCTTCGCCGTACCCGATGTTCGTGCTGGTGAGCTCGGCCCAGGCGCCGCTGATCATCCTCGGCATTGCCCTGGCGGTGGTGTGCATGGCGTCGTTCTATGCGGTGATCGCCGGCTACGTCAGCGGCATGTTCGAGACCCGGGTGCGCTACACCGCGATCTCCCTGGCGTATCAGATTTGCGGCGCGGTGGCCGGTGGTTTGACACCGCTGATCGGCACGATGCTCGCGCATAAATTCGCCGGGCAGTGGTGGCCGATGGCGGTGTTCTACAGCCTGATCGCCGCGACCTCACTTGTCTGCGTCCTGTCCCTTGCCCGTCGCCATGCCAACGCCGAACGCGTCGAACTGGCCCGTGCCTGAACCGCAATTTCCTGGAGAAACCCATGTTGAAGATTAATGGCGAACGCCTCTGGGCGAGCCTGATGGCCATGGCCGAAATCGGCGCCACCGCTCGTGGTGGCAGCTGCCGCCTGGCCCTCAGCGATGAAGACAAGGCCGGTCGTGAACTGTTTGCCCACTGGTGCCGCGAAGCCGGCATGACCCTGAGCGTGGATGCCATCGGCAACCTGTTCGCCCGCCGCGCCGGCACCGATCCGGACGCCGCGCCGGTGATGATGGGCAGCCACCTCGACACCCAGCCCGAAGGCGGACGCTTCGATGGCGTTTACGGTGTGCTCGCCGGCCTGGAAGTGGTGCGCTGCCTCAACGACCTGGGCATCCAGACCCGCAAGCCGCTGGAAGTGGCGGTGTGGACCAACGAAGAAGGCGCGCGCTTCACCCCGGCGATGTTCGGCTCGGCGGTGTTCACCGGGATCATGGATCTGGACGCGGCGCTGGCGGTGCGGGATGTGAACGGCATCAGTGTCGCCGACGAATTGCAGCGCACCGGTTATGCCGGCGAGCGTCCGCTGGGCGGCGCGGTGGATGCCTATTTCGAGGCGCACATCGAACAGGGGCCGATCCTGGAAGACAACGCCAAGAGCATCGGCGTGGTCAGCGGCGGCCAGGCGATCCGCTGGCTCGACGTGCGGGTCGAGGGCATGGCCGCCCACGCCGGTACCACGCCGATGCCGCTGCGCAAGGATGCCCTGTATGGCGTGGCGCGGATGATCCAGGCCATCGAAGGCCTGGCGGCGGATTTCGCCCCCGAAGGTCTGACCACCGTGGGCGAACTGAGCATCAACAAGTCCTCGCGCAACACCATTCCGGGGCTGGTGAACTTCACCGTCGACCTGCGCCATCACCGCGACGACGCCATCGCGGCCATGGAAGAACAGGTGCGTGCGCGACTGCAGGCGATTGCCGATGGTCGCGGCTTGAACCTGACCATCACCCCGCACTGGATCAGCCCGGCCACACCGTTCGATCCTGAATGTGTGGCGGCGGTGCAGCAGGCGGTGGACGGGCTCGGCTACGCTCAACAATCGATCGTCAGCGGCGCCGGGCATGACGCGATCCTCCTGGCGCGGTACTGCCCGACGGCCATGGTGTTCATCCCCTGTGTGGGCGGCCTGAGCCATAACGAAGCCGAAGACGTGCTGCCCGAAGACGTGCGCCAGGGCACCGATGTGCTGCTCAACGCCGTACTGGCCCGCGCCTCAAGAGTTGAGTAACCACTCCCCCCTGTAGGAGCGAGCCTGCTCGCGATGAGGCCGTGTCAGTCGACATCAATAGTGTTTGACACGCCGCTTTCGCGAGCAGGCTCGCTCCTACAGGGGAATAGCGCTCTGTTTTGAGATCGAAGTTAACTGACAGGTACTCCCCCCATGCGCAGTTTTTTCCACCCCGAACAATTGCTCCATCACCCACGCAGCTACTACTCCCGCGGCCAGATGCGCACCCCCCAGGAAGTGCCGGAACGCGCACAACGCCTGGTGCAAGCGTCCCATTCCTTGGGCTTCACCGTAGAGCAACCCGCCGATGCCGGGCTCGATCCGCTGCTGGCCGTTCACGGCGGCCCCTACCTGGCCTTCCTGCAGGAAGCCCACCAGCGCTGGAAAGAAATCCCCGAAGACTGGGGCGACGAGGTGATGTCGAACATCTTCGTGCGCGAACCCAACGCCCTGCGCGGCATCCTCGCCCAGGCCGCGCGCTATCTTGCCGACGGCAGCTGCCCGGTAGGCGAACAGACCTGGCGTTCGGCCTATTGGTCGGCGCAGAGCGCAATCGCCGGCGCCAAGGCTTTATTGGATGGCGAACCCGCCGCCTATGCCCTGTGCCGCCCACCGGGTCACCACGCCCGGGCCGAAGCGGCGGGGGGCTTCTGCTATGTGAACAACGCGGCGGTGGCGGCGCAGGTGCTGCGCGACAAATTCGCCAAGGTGGCGGTGCTGGACACCGACATGCACCACGGCCAGGGCATCCAGGAAATTTTCTACGACCGCGATGACGTGCTCTACGTCTCGGTGCACGGCGATCCGACCAACTTCTATCCGGGGGTCGCCGGCTTCAACGATGAGCGCGGCGTCGGCGCGGGCGAGGGCTTCAACCTCAACCTGCCGATGGCCCATGGAGCCAGCGAGGCGGATTTCCTCGGGCAACTGGATATTGCCTTGCAGGCCGTGACCGACTTCGGCGCCGAGGTGCTGGTGCTGTCCCTGGGTTTCGACATTTATGAACTGGACCCGCAGAGCAAGGTGGCGGTGACCCGCGAAGGCTTCGCCACGCTCGGCGAGCGGATCCGCAGCCTCGGCTTGCCGTGCCTGATCGTGCAGGAGGGCGGGTATCACCTGGAGAGCCTGGAGGACAATGCGCGGGCGTTTTTTGTGAATCCCGAGGTGTGGCAGCGCTGATTTCGATGTTGCCTGTGACGACGCCATCGCGGGCAAGCCTTGCTCCCACAGGGGCGAGGTTGAATGCAACTGTGTGACCCACTCCATACTGTGGGAGCAAAGCTTGCTCGCGATGAACGATGACACGGTCCATCTGCCGGAACACAAGCGCCGTAAGGCACTTGCCATCGCCCTGACGTTAACGTAAACATGGCTCCACAGCGCCGACATAAAAAGTAACGGCGCAGGGCGGACGACCCGGAGCGCTTGATGACGCTAATAAAAACAAACTCCCCCAAATTGCACCGCGAAGCCCGGCTGGCCCGGGAAAAGCTGCACCAGGAAGGCGAAGTGCCGGACGGCGTGCTGCGCGCGGAAATCGATGCTTCGTGGCGACGCAGCCTCAGCCACGGCGTGCATTTCAATGCCAAGCACGAGCTGGCGCTGGAATCGGGCGCCAGTCTGGATGTGCTGCTGGCGAGCAACCGCCTGCTGATCGACGCCGCGTTGCCCTCCATCGATTACCTGGCCGAACGCCAGGGCAAGGAAGGGCTGATCATCCTCGCCAACTCCGACGCCACCATCCTCGCCGTCGAAGGCCGCGCCGACCGCCTCAAGGGCAGCGGCCTGCAAGACATCACCCTCGGTGCCTGCTGGAGCGAAGCCGTGCGCGGCACCAACGCCCTGGGCACCGCGCTGGTGGAAGCCCGGCCGACCTTGATCGATTGCGGCGAACATTACCTGGATCGCCTCAGTGATTTTTCCTGCACTTCGGTGCCGATCCACTGCCCGCAGGGCGAGATCCTCGGCGTACTCGACCTGACCCGCGAAGGCCCGCTGGGTCGCGCCCATGACAGCACCGCGCTGCTGGCCATGGCGGTCAGCCAGATCGAAAGCCGGGTGTTCAACGCCAGCTACCCGGACGAAATCGTCCTCGCCTTCCACAGCCGTCGCCAATACCTCGAATCCCCGTGGCAGGGCCTGCTGGCGGTCAGCCTCGGCGGGCAGATCCTCGCGGTCAGTGCCCAGGCCTGCCAGTTGTTGCACGCCGAACGCTCGGCGCTGGTTGGCCGGCGTTGCGAAGAGTTTCTCGGGGTCGATGGCCTGCAATTGCTGGCACGCCTGCATCAGGGCGGCGCCGGCAGTCTTCAGACCGCCAAGGGCGAGTTCTTCTACAAGACCCTGCGCGCGCCGCAGCGAACCCTCAACGTCGGGACGCCAGTGCGCACCCCGGCCAAACCCGCCAAGGCAGCACAACCGGACCTCGAATCCCTGGCTGGCAGCAACGAACGTTATGCCCGTGCATTGCGCATGGCCCGCCAGGGCCTCGCCAACCAGCTGCCGGTGTTGCTGCTGGGGGAAACCGGCACCGGCAAGGAAGTCATCGCCCGGGCCCTGCACATGGCCGGCAGTCGCTGCGACAAACCCTTCGTCGCGGTGAACTGCGCGGCGATCCCCGAAGGCCTGATCGAGTCCGAACTGTTCGGCTACCGCGAAGGCGCGTTCACCGGTTCGCGCCGGGGCGGCATGGTCGGCCGTCTGCAACAGGCCCACGGCGGCACGCTGTTCCTCGATGAAATCGGCGACATGCCGCTGGCCCTGCAAGCCCGGCTGTTGCGGGTGTTGCAGGACCGCAAGGTGGCGCCGCTGGGCGCCGGCGAAGAACAGGACATCGACGTCGCGCTGATCTGCGCCACCCACCGCGACCTCAAGCGTCTGGTGGAGGAAAAACACTTTCGCGAAGACCTGTTCTACCGCGTCAACGGCATCAGCGTGATGCTGCCGGCCCTGCGTGAGCGCGAGGATTTCCCGGCGCTGGTCGGCCGTCTGTTGGCCCGGCTGGATGCGCCGTCGGTGGTGCTGCATGACGACCTCGGCCGCCTGCTCGGCAACTACCACTGGCCGGGCAACATCCGCCAGCTGGAGATGGTCCTGCGCACGGCACTGGCCATGCGCGAACCGGGGGAAACCGTGCTGACACTGGATCACTTGCCCGACAGCATGCTCGACGAGCTGACCGCCACTGAGCGTCCCCAGGCTGGAAGCATCCGCGAAAACGAGCTGGAGATGATTCGCCAGTCTCTGGACAACCATCAGGGCAACGTCTCGGCCGCCGCCGACGCCCTGGGCATCAGTCGCGCGACCCTGTATCGCAAGCTCAAACAGTTGCGCTCGTGATGCGCCGCCTGATCGTTCGGCTGATCGACAGCCAGAACCCCGACGCCCTGCAAGCGTCGCTGCACTGGCTCTACAGTTTTGTGCGGCCCCATCGGCTGGCGATTGCCGGGTTGCTCGGGCTGTCGGTCTGCGCCTCGGCGCTGGTGCTGGTGCAACCGTGGCTGACCAAGCTGCTGATCGACGATGGCCTGCTGGCGCGCAATTTCCCGATGCTGGTGCTGATCGCCGGGTTGATGATCGTCGCCGGGCTGCTGGGCACGGCGCTGTCGGGGATCAACCGCTACCTGCACACGCGCCTGTCCGGGCGCATGCTGTTTGCCTTGCGCGACGACCTCTACCGGCACTTGCAGACCCTGTCGCCGAGCTTCTACGGCCAGCGACGTATCGGCGATTTGATGTCGCGCCTGGATGGCGACGTCGCGGAGATCCAGCGCTTTGCCGTGGACTCGCTGTTCTCGGCGGTGTCCAGCGTGATCGGCCTGGTGGTGGCGGTGGCGATGCTGCTGACCCTGTCCTGGAAACTCTCGCTGCTGGCGCTGGTGCTGATTCCCCTCGATGTGCTCTGGCTGCGCTGGATGCGGCGCAAGGTCGAGCGCGATGTGCGGCAGTTGCGCGAGCGCTCGGCGGACATGTCGTCGTTCATGGTCGAGACGCTGCCAGTGATGAAATTCATCCAGTCCGCCGGCCAGCAACAGCGCGAAGCGCAACGGCTTGAGCGATTGGGCCAGGGCTACATGAGCCAGTTGCTGCGCCTGCAAGTCACCGAGTTTTTCACCCAGGCCGTGCCGGGCACCCTGACGTCGTTGTCCCGGGCCTGTGCCTTTCTCATCGGCGGTTACTGGGTGGTGCAGGGCACCTGGCAACTGGGCGCGCTGATCGCGTTTTCCACCTATCTGGGCATGGCGGTCGGGCCAGTGCAGAGCCTGCTCGGGCTCTATGTGGCGATCCAGCGCATGACTGTCAGCCTGGGTCGGGTGATGGAGTTGCGTGGCGAACAGCCGACCGTGCTCACCCCCGATTCGCCCAAGCCGATGCCTGCCTCGGGTGAGCTGCGCTTCGACGATGTGCACTTCAGCCATCCCGGTCGTTCGACCACCCTGCGCGGCATCGAGGCGCGGATTCCCTACGGATTGAAAGTCGCCCTGAGCGGCGGCTCCGGCGTCGGCAAGTCGACCCTGATCGACCTGCTGCAACGCCACCACGACCCGCAGTCCGGACGGGTGCTGTTGGGTGAAGTGGATGTGCGCGAACTGGACCTGTTCCAGCTGCGTCGGCGCATCGCCGTGGTCAGCCAGGACATCGTGCTGTTTCGCGGCAGCCTCGCCGACAACTTGGCCTACGCGGTGCCGGATGCCAGCCGCGAAGCGATCACCGAAGTGGCGCGCCTGGCGCAACTCGACAGCCTGATCGCCTCTTTGCCCGAAGGCCTCGACAGCCCGCTGGGCGAGCGTGGCCAGCAGTTGTCCGGCGGGCAGAAACAACGCATCGCCATTGCTCGCGCGCTGTTGCAAGACCCGTTGATTCTGGTGCTCGACGAAGCCACCTCGGCGGTGGATGAAGCCACCGAGCGCGAAGTGATCGAGGCCATCGACCGCCTGTTTGCCGGGCGCACGCGGATCCTCATCAGTCATCGCCCTTCGACCCTGGCCGATGCCGACCTGCGTTTTGAATTGCTCGACGGCGTGCTGATTTCGAAAACGGTGCTGCATGAAGCCTGAGTTACTTATTGGCGTGGTGGACAGCGGCCACTCGGCGGCGCAGCGGGTGCAGGTGATCGCCGGGCGGCGCTTCTCGCTGGTGGAAGACGGCCTTGCCGAAAGCGACCTGCGCGACGATCCGCTGGGCCACGGCAGCGCGGTGATCGAAGCCATCAGCCGTCGCGCGCCCTCGGCGCTGTTTTGCGTGGCGCAGGTGTTCGACCAGCGTGGCGTCACCAGTGCGTTGCAGATCGCCTCGGCGATTGACTGGCTGGTGGTGCAGGATGTGCGTTTGATCAATTTGAGCATTGGTCTGCGGCAGGATCGCAGCCTGTTGCGTGCCGCTTGTGCGGCGGCAGTGGAGCGCGGTGTCTTGCTCTGCGCATCGAGCCCGGCCCAGGGCGAAGGCGTGTACCCGGCGAATTATCCACAGGTGCTGCGTGTCACCGGCGATGCGCGCTGCGCTGAACTCGAATGGTCGTGGCTCAACAGCGCCCAGGCGGATTTCGCCGCTTGTGTGCATGGCACCTATCCGGGGCAGTCCGGGGCCAGCCTCGGGTGTGCTGCGTTGAGCGGACACATCGCCGCGTTTCTGGTGGAGCAGCCCGAGGCGAGCAACGAACAGGTCATCGAATACCTGCGGCATCACGCTCGCTACCGTGGCCCTGAACGGCGCTTCGGGCCATGACCACGATTGTGATTCTTGGCGCCGGGCCGGCGGGCGCGGCGGTGGCATTGGGGCTGCGACGGCTTGGTTATGCGGTCACGCTGGTCAGCGAGTGGCGCCGGTTCGCCGCGCTGGAAGGCGTGTCCCAACGAGTGTTGGAGGCATTGCGCGGGGCCGGTTTGCAGCAGGCGCTGGCTCAAGCGTTGTTGCCGTCTCAACGGCAGGTCAACTGGAACGGCCAGCAGCATGCGCAGAATGTCGAATATCTGCTGGATCGTCCGACTTTCGATCGTGGCTTGCGCGAAGCGTTAAGCGTGGCAGGCGTGGAGCTGATCGAAGGCCGGGTGCTTTCGGTGCAGGCCTGTGAAACCGGACATCGCATCGAGATCGACGGGCGTCCGGTGCTGGTCGCGGATTTTCTGGTGGAAGCCCGTGGTCGTCAGGCGCCGGCCCTCGGCAAAGGTCTGCGCGGACCAGAAACGGTCAGCCTGCTCAATCGCTGGCAAGGCCCGCCGGGCACCACCGCCAGCGCCGTGGAAAGCCTCGAAGACGGCTGGGCGTGGATGGCGCGCCGGGCCGACGGCCAGTGCTACTGGCAATGGACGGTGGACGTGGCCAGCGCCGAATTGCCGGGCAAGGCGCAGTTACTCGACTACTGTCGTCAACGCCGTCAGGCATCGGCGCTCGCCCAGGATTTTTTCGCTGGCGAGTCTGAAGTCGACCTGCAACTGCACGCCCGTAGCAGCACCGCAATCCTCAGCCCGCAGGTGTGCGGGGATAACTGGATTCGGGTGGGTGACGCGGCGATGGCGGTGGACCCGTTGTCGGGCAACGGCATCTTTCAATCGCTGTCTTCGGCGTTGCAGGCGCCGACGGTGATCAACACCTTGCTGCACAAACCCGAGCGGGCGGCGCTGGCCCAGAGATTCCACCGGCAGCGGGTGGAGCAGTTGTTTTTGCGGTTTGCGCGCATTGGTCGGGATTTTTATGCCGATGAACAACGCTGGCTTGATCAGCCGTTCTGGCAGGCGCGGCGGCAATGGCCGGATGGCGCAGCGGCCCATGCCGAGGCGGATTTCGATGCGCTGCGCATCGAGCGGGCGCCGGTATTGCGTGACGGGTTTGTCGATGAGGCCGAGGTGGTGATCACGGCGGATCAGCCGTTGGGGATCTGGCATGTGCAGGGGGTGGAGCTGGCGCCGTTGGTGCGGCGGTTGATGTGCCGTGAGCCGGCGGAGCAGGTGTTCGCAGGGTTGACGGTGGAGCAAGGGCGGATGGTTCGTAGTTGGTTGTTGGGGCAGGGGTACAAGCCTTGACAGTTGCGGTGACAGTGCCGACCTCATCGCGGGCAAGCCTTGCTCCCACAGGTCCGCGTCGTTTGTCATGAACGACACAAACCTGTGGGAGCAAGGCTTGCCCGCGATGGCGTCCGAAAGGACGCCGCCAATTACAGCTTGATCAACACCGACTTCAGCTCCGTGTAATGCTCAATCGCCGCATACCCCATCTCCCGCCCAACCCCCGACATCTTGTACCCGCCAAACGGCAGCGCCGGGTCCAGCGCGCTGTGGCAATTGACCCACACCGAACCGGACTTGATCCGTGGAATCATCCGGTGCACCGCCGCCAAATCATTGGACCAGATGCTCGCACCCAAACCGTACGGACTGTCGTTGGCCAGGCGCAGGGCCTCGGCTTCGTCATCGAACGGAATCGCCACCAGTACCGGGCCGAAGATTTCTTCCTGCACCAGCGAATGCTTCTGGTCGACATCGACGATCACCGTCGGCTTGACGAAGAAGCCCGGCCCGAACTGTTCGCCACCGCAAGCGATGGTCGCGCCGCTTTCGCGGCCCTTCTCGATGTAGCCGTAGACCCGTTCCTGCTGGCGCGCGGAAATCAGCGGGCCCATTTCCACGCTCGGGTCCAGGCCGTTGCCGAGTTTCATCGCATTGGCGATCCCCGCGATGTCCGCCACCACATTGTCGAAATGCTTGCGCTGCACATAAAGGCGCGAACCCGCGCAGCAGACCTGGCCCTGGTTGAAGAAGATCGCACTGGCAGCGCCGGCGGCGGCGCTTTGCAGGTCGGCATCGGCCATGACGATGGTCGGCGATTTGCCGCCCAATTCCAGGGTGACGCGGGTCATGGAGTCCATGGCGATCTTGCCGATCTGCTTGCCCACGGCGGTGGAGCCGGTGAAGGTCAGCTTGTCCACCAGCGGGTTGTGGGTCAGGGCAGAGCCTGCGGTAATACCAGTGCCAGTGACCACGTTGAACACGCCTTCGGGGTAGCCCGCTTCCAGCACCAGCTCGGCGAGTTTCAGTGCGGTCAGCGGGGTTTCGTCAGCGGGCTTGAGCACCACGGTGCAGCCGGTGGCCAGCGCCGGGCCGAGTTTCCAGCAGGCCAGCAGTAGCGGGAAGTTCCAGGCGACGATGGCGCCGACCACGCCCACCGCTTCGCGACGGATGAAACTGTGGAACTGATCGTTGGGCATCAGCGGCGCCGAGACATCGACCGTGGAGCCTTCGATCTTGGTCGCCCAGCCGGCCATGTAACGCAGGAAGTCGATGGACAACTGCACGTCCATCACCTGGGCGACGGCGGCGCTCTTGCCGTTGTTCAGGCATTCCAGCTGCGCCAGCAACTCGGCATCGCGCTGCATCAGGTCGGCGAGTTTCCACAGCAGGTTCTGCCGCTCACGGGGACGGGTGCGGGTCCAGGCCGAATCATCGAACGCCTGGCGGGCGGCCAGCACGGCGCGGTCGACATCCTCAGGCGTGGCCTTGGGCACCACGCACAGCACTTCACCGGTGGCCGGGTTGTGCAGGTTCATGGTCTGGCCGTCGGCGGCCTCGACCCAGTCACCGCCAATGAGCATGCGCGGGGCGCGCTGGATAAATGCCGAAGTGGCGGGAAGCAGGTTTGGGAGCGACATGTTGAAACCTCGTCTTGTTCGTGTGGCGAGGTCTTTCGCAATGGCTGTGCCAGTTTGGCTTGTGGCCTTGTTTTGTGGGGTTCGGTGGGGGACGGGGGGATTTGAGGCGGGGTTGATTGTCGCAATCTGAGACGTGGGTGAGACATTCGTTTCAGCCTCGGGGTGGTTGGGTTTTTCTCTTTGGGATGTGTGTATATCCGTTTTTTTGGTGATGGCTGCTTATGGTTCCGCCCTTACGGCGGGTTACTTTGAAGAGCGCAAAGTAACCAAACGCTTGATCCCCTGACGTACGGTGCCTCGCCTGGGCTCGGCATACCCTCGCTCCGGCATTCATCCGGAGGCATCGCCTCCGGTTTGCTGCGCTGCACCTCCTCTCGATGTGTGCGGCTTCGCCGCACGGCGCTACGCGCCTGCCCCCCGGATAAACGCCTCCACTCGGCCTCCCGACGGGGCAGGTCAAAATCAAAAACCGCCGAGGCGAGCTGACACTCGACCTGGTTTGGCGTGGTCCCGTGTAGGAGCTGCCGAAGGCTGCGATCTTTTGATCTTGTTTTTGAAAATCAAAAGATCGCAGCCTCGTTTCACTCGACAGCTCCTACAAGTCCGCACATATCTGTGGGAGCTGGCTTGCCAGCGATGGCGGCCTGACAGCCAACCAATGTCTTTCAGATGTACCTCAATCCCCTGTAGGAGCGAGCCTGCTCGCGATGGTCGTCAACGATAACGCTGGCAGCCTGACACCCCGCGGTGTCTTGTCGTCCATCGCGAGCAGGCTCGCTCCCACAGGGAGATGTGTGCGCTTCAATTGACAGGCCGGCCGGTAGGCCGCCTCGCTTTTGATGTTGACCTGCCCCGTCGGAAGGCCGAGTGGAGGTGTTCATCCGGGGGGAGGGCGCGCAGCGCCGTGCGGCGAAGCCGCACACATCGAGAGGAGGTGCAGCGCAGCAAACCGGAGGCGATGCCCCCGGATGAATACCGGAGCGAGGGAACCCTGAGCCTAAGCGAAGGGCCGTACGTCAGGGGATAGAGCGTTTGGTTACTTTGCGCTCTTCAAAGTAACCCGCCGTCAGGGCGGAACCTTAAGTGGCCGTTACCAAAAAAATGGATATGTACACCGTCAACAAAAACCAGGCCGGCTGTCAGGCCGCCATCGCTGGCAAGCCAGCTCCCACAGGAATCCCCAACCCCCACAAACTGCGCAAAATGATAGGTGGTCATCCCCCCTAACCAACCCTCACCTATGCTCGTCTCAGAGTGAAACAGTTGTCGCGAAATAAAACGTGGAACGCCGTTTACGTTCACGTCAAAACCCCGATCACTGCCCTCAACTCATTGATTCAACGAAGTATTCATAAGCTGGCACGCTCCGTGTATTGCTCATCGCAGACGTTTCTCTTGCCTCCGTCAGTGCTCACCCACCGACGGCAGAAACCAAAAAAACGATCAGCAACAAAAATAAGAAAGCACCGTGCGAGGTTCGACGTTGATGAAGAGAAAACTCCGATCAGGCCTGAGTGCCAGTCTGTTGGCCGTGGCCGCTTGTGTGGCGCTGCATTCGCCTTACAGCCTGGCAGCCCGCGACGCCCAGACCATCCTCAAGGAAACCTGTCAGGGCTGTCACACCCCCGAAGCCAATAACGCCCTCAGTCGCATCAGCCACCAGCGCAAGACGCCGGAAGGCTGGCTGATGAGCATCGCCCGCATGCAGACCATGCACGGTTTGCAGATCAGCGATGAAGACCGCCGGACGGTGGTCAAGTACCTGGCCGACACCCAGGGCCTGGCGCCGAGCGAGACCGATGGCGTGCGCTACGCCATGGAACGCCGGCTCAACACCGTCGAGCAGTTCGACGACAAGCACAGCCAGATGTGCGGCCGTTGCCACTCCGGCGCGCGGGTTGCCCTGCAGCGGCGTCCGGCCCAGGAGTGGGAGCGTCTGGTGAACTTCCACCTCGGCCAATGGCCGTCGCTGGAATACCAGGCCCTGGCCCGCGATCGCGACTGGTTCGATATCGCTCGCAAGGAAATGGTGCCGCTGCTGGCCAAGCGTTATCCGCTGGACAACCCGGCCTGGAAGAAATGGCTGAGCACCGCGCCGAAAAGCGAGGCGCTGGTGGGTGACTGGAGCTTCAGCGGTCACATGCCGGGCAAGGGTGAACTGGCTGGTGTGATGAGCGTGACCACCGACGGCAAGGACACCTTCAAGGTCAGCGTCAAAGGCCAATACGCCGACGGTTCTCCGTTCAATGGCGACGGCAGCGCGATCGTCTATACCGGCTACGAATGGCGCGGCAACGTGACCATTGATGGCGTGACCATGCGCCAGGTGTTCGCCGCCCAGGGCAATGCGATGCAGGGCCGGATGTTCGAGGCCGAGCATGACGAACGCGGTCTGGACTTCGTCGCCGCCAAGCAGGGTTCCCAGCGTTTGCTGGCGGTGCAACCGGGCTACGTGAAGGCCGGCAGCGAAACCGAAGTGACCCTGATCGGCAGTGGCCTGACCGGCAAGCCAAACTTCGGCAAAGGCCTGGAAGTGGTGGAAGTCATTTCCCAGAGCCCGGAGCAGATCAAAGTCAAACTCAAGGCGTCCGCCAGTGCCCAGCCGGGCTTGCACGCGGTCAGCGTCGGCGCGTTGAAAGGCCCGAACCTGTCGGTCTACAACACCATCGCCCAAGTCAAAGTGGTGCCTGAGTTCTCGGTGGCGCGGATCGGCGAGGGCGGTGGTTCGACGCCGAAAGTCCAGGGCCGTTTCGACGCCGAAGCCTGGGGCAAGGGCGCCGATGGCAAGCCGTATCGCATTGGCGTGTTCCCGGCGCAGTGGAAGGTCGAGGCCTTCGACGACCGCGCCAAGGAAGACGAAGACGTCAAGTTCGCCGGCACCATGCAGGCCGACGCGGGCGTGTTCACCCCGGGCGATGCCGGGCCGAACCCGGCGCGCAAAATGTCCACCAACAATGCCGGCAACCTCAAGGTGATCGCCGCCGTCGACGACGCAGGGAAATCCCTGACCGGCGAAGGCCACATGATCGTGACCGTGCAACGCTGGAACAACCCACCCATTCCATAAGTTGTTTGATCGCTGAACAGATCCAGACACTTTTCGGAATGACCGCAAGCCCCGCCAAGCGGGGCCTGCAAAGGAGGTTTGCCATGGGCGCAATTTTGAATCTGGTCGAACGCAACCTGCACGAAGTGCAGGTCGATGCCGACCGCATGCTGTTCCACATCCCCAGCAGTTCGCTGTTTGCCAGCGATGAACTGACGGGCACCATCATCGACACCTTGCGTGGCCCCGGCTGTTCCTCGGACGACCTGATCCAGCGCCTGGCCGCGCGTTTCAACGGCGAGGAAATCACCGAGACCCTGCGCGAGCTGATGGCCCTGGAACTGGTCAGCGACGGCTCGCCGCTGACCCCGGACATCGCCACCAAGCGCGTCGAGCGCACTGCGATCAACACCGTGGTGCTCAACGTCAACACCGGTTGCAACCTGAGCTGCACCTACTGCTACAAGGAAGACCTCGACAAGCCGTCGGCCGGCAAGAAGATGGACGTGGAAACCGCTATCGCCTCGGTGGAGATGCTGCTCAAGGAATCCCCGGACGAAGAACGTTTCACCGTGGTGTTCTTCGGCGGCGAGCCGCTGAGCAACCGCAAGCTGATCGAGTACATGGTCGACTACTGCGAGAAGCGCTTCAGCGAGGCGGGCAAGTTCGTCGAATTCGTCATGACCACCAACGCCACGCTGCTCACCGAAGAAACCGTGGACTACCTCAACGCCCACCGTTTCGGGCTGTCGGTGAGTATCGACGGGCCGAAGACCGTGCACGACCGCAACCGCATCACCGTGGGCGGGCAGGGCACCTACGATGTGGTGCGGCGCAAGGCCGAGATGCTGCTGTCGCGCTACAACAGTCGTCCGGTCGGCGCGCGGGTGACCCTGACCACCGGCGTGACCGACGTGGAAACCATCTGGGATCACCTGTTCAACGAGCTGGGTTTCGCCGAAGTCGGTTTCGCCCCGGTGACCTCCGGCGACATCAGCAGCTTCAACCTCACCAGCGATGAACTGGTGCAGGTGTTCGCCAACATGAAGGCCCTCGGCCGGCGCTATCTGGAAGCCGCGCTGGAGCACCGCAACATCGGTTTTTCCAACCTGCACCAGTTGATCACCGACATCCACGAAGGCCATAAAAAAGCCCTGCCGTGTGGCGCGGGCCTGAAGATGCTGGCGGTGGATCACAAGGGCGAGTTGAACCTGTGCCATCGCTTCACCGGCTCATCGATGCCGACCTTCGGCAACGTCCACAGCGGCGTGAAACAGATGGAGTTGAACGACTTCCTGTCCCAGCGTCTGGACCGCACCAACACCGGCTGCAACGACTGCCAGATCCGCAACCTGTGCTCCGGCGGCTGCTACCACGAGAGCTACGCCCGCTACGGCGATCCGACGCACCCGACTTATCACTACTGCGAACTGATGCGTGACTGGGTCGACTTCGGCATTGAGGTCTACACCCGGATCATGGCCAATAACCCTGCGTTCATCAGCAGCTACATCACTCCGCGCAAGGCTCACTGATATGAAACATCTCAAGGCAATCAATAACAAAGCGTTGAAGCTGGATCAGGCCGCGGACGAGAACCGCATTGAAGAAGTGGTGGCCATGAGCTCCGTGGCGGGCTGCGCCTCGACCACCGACCCGGGCTGGGAAATCGATGCGTTCGGCGGTGTGTCGTCGCTGTGCCAGCCGATGGAGGCCGACTTGTATGGCTGCTCCGACCCTTGCTGGTGGCCGGCCCAGGTGCCGGACATGATGAGCACCTACCCGGACTGGAACAAGGATGCGCAGGCGTCCAACGACAACTGGCGAAACCTCGGCACTGTCTTCCCGAAAGACAAGTGATCTGACACAAGAAGGATTCCAGCATGCGTAATTTGAAAGCCTGCGGCCTGGCCGCGTTCGCGGTTCTGAGCACCTGCTCGCTCTCGGTTCTGGCCGATGAAAACACCGCGTTGCAAGACGGTCACGAGTACATGTTGACCACCAACTACCCGAACAACCTGAACGTGATCGACCTGGCCACCGACAGCGTGTTCAAGACCTGCAAGATGCCGGACGCCTTCGGCCCCGGCACCGTGCAACTGTCGCCGGATCGCAAGACCGCCTACGTGCTGAACAATCACTACGCGGATGTCTACGGCGTCGAACTGGACAACTGCAAGCAGGTGTTCCACGCCAGCATCACCCAGAAGCCGGGGGAGAAAGCGCGGTCGATGTTCGCCTTCACCCTCAGCCACGATGGCAAGGAACTGTTCACCATCGCCAACCCGACGCTGATGATGAACGACCATTATGAAGTGCAGCAGCCGCGCCTCGATGTGTACAAGACCGACGCCGGCATGGATGCCAAACCGGTGCGCAGCTTCCCGGCGCCGCGCCAGCTGACCATCATGCAGAGCGGTGACGACGGCACCCTGTATGTGGCGGGGGCGGATATCTACAAGGTCAACGTGCAGACCGGCAAGTTCGACGTGCTGATCCCCAGCCGGCACTGGAAACGCGCCAACTACGCCGCGCCCGACGTGCTCTACGTGTGGAACCAGCAGACCTATCGCCATGACTTCTCGCTGCTCTACACCACCGCGAAGTTCAAGGACAAGAAACAGGATCCGGCTACCGCCGATTACCTGTACGGGCTGTTCAGCGTTGACTTGAAGACCGGCAAAACCGAAACCACCGACTTCGGCCCGCTGACGGAAATCTACTTCAGCGGCATGCGCTCGCCCAAAGACCCGAACCTGATGTACGGCGTGCTCAACCGCCTGGCCAAGTACGACATCAAGGAGAAGAAACTGCTGCAGGCGGCGACGCTGGATCACTCCTACTACTGCATTTCCTTCAACAAGGACGGCAACAAGATCTATCTGGCGGGGACCTTCAACGACGTGGCGATCTTCGATGTTGACAGCCTGAAACAGATCGGTAGCATCAAAATGCCGGGCGGGGACATGGCGATTACCACGGCGCAGGTGTTTGTTCGGTAATCTGCGGCGCCTGCACTGACGCCATCGCGAGCAGGCTCGCTCCTACAATGGTTTTGTGTCGATCACAAATCCCCTGTGGGAGCGGGCTTGCCCGCGATGAGGCCCTCAAAAACACTGAAGATTCAAACCCCCGGCACCGGACACCCCAAATCCCCCTCCTGGCACTTCAGGTAAGTCTTGAACGTCTCCACCCGCGCCTTGGTCAATTGCGTCACGCAATTGCCATAAATCAGCGGATAAACACTGCCACCACTCACCCCGGACGCCGAGAACTCGCACTCGGCATCGCGAAACGCCAGCCATGACCGCTGCGCCTTGAGCAGCAGTTTCTTGCCATCGGGATTGCCCTTGAGCCGCGTGGTGATCTGCTGATACAGCGCGTTCAACTCCTTGTCTGCTGCGGCCTGCTGCTGCGCCGCACACTGATTCATCGTCGTCTGATCGGCGGCGTTGTCGCAGTCCAGGGCATGAGCCAGCGGGGTGAACAGGAAGGGTGTCAGGGCCAGAAAATTGCGTACATGCATGGGGGAACTCGCTGTAAAGGTGATGTCCAGAGGCAGTGTAGTGAAGCCGGCAACGACGCAAAGGTCACGATTACGACAACTGACACCCCATTCATACAACTTTCGGGCTGGACATGTGGTCTTACAGGCCTACTGTTGTTCAGTACAGGAGGTGACGTATGAAACCAGTACCCAATAGTTTTGAGCGCAAAATAATACTCAAATCGCCGCGCTCCCATGTCTGGCGTGCTCTGGTTGACGCGGAGGCGTTCGGTCAGTGGTTCGGCGTGGCGCTCGAGGACAGGCGGTTCATCGCCGGCGAGTGGACCCAGGGGCAGGTCACGTACCCCGGTTACGAACACGTGTTGTGGAACGTGCTGGTGGAGCGGGTTGAGCCGCAGCAGCTGTTTTCCTTCCGCTGGCACCCCTATGCGGTCAATCCCAAGATCGACTACTCCCAGGAACCGACCACGCTGGTCAAATTCGAACTGGAAGACACCACGGGCGGCACCCTGCTCAAGGTCTCCGAGTCAGGTTTCGCGCACATTCCCGACATACGCCAGAAGGAGGCGTATTACATGGACAGCCGTGGCTGGGAAGAGCAACTGGGCCGACTCGAGCACTTTCTCGCTGAAAGCGCCAAGGCCCGCGAGCGCGAGAATGAGTGAAAGCAGTACCTTCGACCCCTGGCTGCAGCGCTGGGCATTGGTGCCGGACGGTGAACCCATCTTCACCCCCGGCAGCCATTTGCTGCCGGTGCGCCGGGGCGATGTGCCGGCCATGCTGAAAATTGCCGTCGATGCCGAGGAGAAATTCGGCAACCTGTTGATGACCTGGTGGGACGGCGACGGCAGTGCCCGGGTTTACGCGCACCATGGCGACGGTCTGCTGCTGGAACGGGCCATGGGCAAGTGCTCGCTGATGCACATGGCCCTCAACGGGCAAGACGACGAGGCCAGCCGGATTCTGTGCGCGACGCTGGCACACCTGCATGCCCCCAGGCCGACACCTCCACCGCCGCTGGTTCCCCTGAAACCCTGGTTCGCTTCGCTGCGAGTGGCCGCCGGGCAGAAGGGCGCAGCCTATTCCCTGAGCCTGGCAACCGCCGAAGCCTTGCTGGCCGACCCGCAGGACGAGGTGGTGCTGCACGGCGACATGCATCACGACAACGTGCTGGATTTCGGCCCTCGCGGCTGGCTGGCCATCGACCCCAAACGGGTGATCGGCGAGCGTGGCTTCGATTACGCCAACCTGATCTGTAATCCCGACCTGCCCACGGCCACCGATCCCCGGCGCTTCCAGCGACAGATCGAAGTGGTCGCCGAAGCCTCCGGGCTTGAACGGCGCCGCCTGTTGCAATGGGTACTGGCCTTTGCCGGTTTGTCGGCGGCCTGGTTCCTTGAAGACGATGACCTCGCGGCAGCAGAGAGCCAGCTGCAGGTCGCGAAACTGGCGGCCTGCAGCCTGAGTGCCTGATGCATCCGGGGTTTTTCGGAAGAAGCGCTATAGCGAATGTCTTACACGTGATGGCAATTATATCTTCTGTTACAAATTGGATCCGATGCGTATTCTGGCCCCATCCAGTGAGCACAGGGAGTGCTCATGATCATGGATGATCGGCCATTAGCATGGATAGCACACGACAGGGAGTCGTAATGGTCCTGGAAGAAACCCGCTTCGGCGGGTTTTTTTATGGGCGCTCGAAACTCGAACACCAACCCTGTAGGAGCGAGCCTGCTCGCGATGGTCGTTAACGATAACGCTGGCAGTCTGACACCCCGCGGTGTTCTGGCGTCCATCGCGAGCAGGCTCGCTCCTACAGGGGTTAGCGTTCCAGTTTCGCTGCGGCACGTTGGGTGATTTCCCCGCGCAATTTCAACGAACCCGCAGCCCGCTCACGAGCCTCCCGCAGAACCCCGGCCGGCGCCGTTTCCGGACTGCCCGCCTGAAACGGCGGAGCCGGCGCGTATTCCAACTGCAATTGCACCAGCTCGGCGGTGTCCCGGTCGAACAGCTCGGCGGCCAGGGTCAGGGCAAAGTCGATACCCGCCGTGATACCACCCCCGGTCAGCAGATTGCCGTCACGCACCACCCGGTCCTTCACCGCAATCGCCCCCAAAGGCGCCAGCAACTCGTGATAGGCCCAGTGCGTGGTCGCGCGTTTACCCTTGAGCAAACCCGCTGCGCCCAGTACCAGCGCTCCAGTGCACACCGAGGTGACATAACGCGCCGTCGCGGCCTGGGCCTTGAGAAACGCCAGGGTTTCGTCATCTTCCATCAGCGGCCCGACCCCGCTGCCGCCGGGCACGCAAATCACATCCAGCTTCGGGCAATCATCGAAAGTAGTGGTCGGCTTCAGCACCAGGCCGGTACTGGCCGTGACGGGCACCAGATCCTTCCAGACCAGATGCACCTTCACATCCGGCAACGACGCCAACACATCGTAAGGGCCGGTGAGGTCGAGTTGCTGCACCTGTGGAAACAACAGAAAGCCGATCTGCAAGGTCATGGTGTTTTGCTCCGAAAGTGAGTGGACAAGTTCACTTTAGGCGCTCAGGATTTGGCGCATACGCCAATCACCCCACGAATTACGCCAAAATGACCAAGACCATTCATGTGCTGGCATTCACCAACGTGCAATTGCTCGATGTCACAGGGCCCTTGCAGGTGTTCGCCTCGGCCAACGACATCGCCCGCCAACAAGGCTTGCCCGCACCCTATGCACCAACGGTGATCGCCAGCAGCGGCGGGGCGGTGATGTCGTCGGCAGGGTTGGTAATGCTGGCCGAGCCCTTGCCGGAGCAGGGTAGCGACACCCTGATCATCGCCGGAGGCTGGGGTGTGTATGCGGCGGCGCAAGACCCGGCGCTGGTGGCGTGGGTGCGCGAACATGGGGTGTTATGCCGGCGGGTGGCCTCGGTGTGCACCGGGGCATTCTTGCTGGCGGCCAGCGGCTGGCTCGATGGCCGGCGCGTGGTGACCCACTGGACCCGCTGCGAGCAACTGGCGCAGCAGCACCCGCAATTGCAGGTCGAACCCAATCCCATCTTCATCAACGACGGCCCGGTCTGGACCTCCGCCGGGGTCACCGCCGGCATCGATCTGGCACTGGCAATGGTCGAAGAAGACCTCGGCCGCAGCATGGCCCTGGAAGTCGCCCGGCAACTGGTGGTGTTCCTCAAGCGTCCCGGTGGCCAGTCACAATTCAGCGTGACCCTGTCCTTACAGCACGAAGGCAATCGTTTCGACGAACTTCACGCCTGGATCAGCGAAAACCTCACCAAGGACCTCGGCATCCCGACCCTGGCCCTGCAAGCCGGCATGAGCGAACGCAGCTTCGTGCGTCACTACCGCGCCGACACCGGCCAGACCCCGGCCCGGGCCATCGAACTGATCCGCGTCGAAACCGCACGCCGCCTGCTCAGCGACACCGGCGTGCCGATCAAGCGGGTCGCGGTGCAATGCGGGTTTGGCAGTGAAGAGACGTTGCGCCGCAGTTTCCTGCGAGCCATGGGCGTGACACCGCAGGCTTATCGGGAGCGGTTTTCGGTCAGTGCTGAAGCAGATCCAGCAGTGCCTTGAGTGTGGCTTCGGGCGACGATCCGATTGTTCGGCGACTTACGCTTCCGCCACTTGATTGAAATACTTCGCCCGATCCGGCGTGAACGTCACCACCATCCCCGTGCGTGAGCAAGTCAGCGCCCGCTCTTCACCCAAATCCACAGCCAGATCCTCCCCGCGCAGGCCCTGCCATTGAGCGAGGTACTTGAGGGATCCGTATTTCTCGAGTTTTTTTAGACTGCGACTGACACCACCTTTCCAGCCCAGCACCGGCAGTTCACCGGCCAGGCATTGCCTGGCGAGGTCAGGGAAGCGGGCGGCGCGCTGACGGCCGACTTCCCAGCACTTGATCAGGCCCTTGTCGTGGTCTTCCCACAATTGATCACGGCTGAGGCCGGTGCGAAGGGGGAGGTCGATGCTGCGGTGGATGCGTTGGGTCATTCCGGTTCCTTGAATTCGGGTTTGGTTGGACAGCTCCGCTGTGCCCGTTGGACCGGATGTTAGGTGGGGATGTAACAACTGGCAACCGGGTATTTCCGGATGTTTTGTTTAAAAAATGTAGGACTTTGACTCCTGCAAGAAGCTGGCTCACGGCTGCCAAAACCCCTTCTCCCCACTCAACTTCCGATCCAGAAAACACGCCGCACTGATCAACGCCAGATGCGTCAGTGCTTGCGGCGTATTGCCCATGTGCCGCCCGTGACTGTCGAATTCCTCGGCATACAGCCCCAACGGATTGGCATACCGCAGCAACTGCTCGAACTCCAGATGCGCCTTTTCCACCCGGCCCGCGCGGGCCAGGCATTCGACGTACCAGAAGGAGCACGCGGCGAAGGCGCCTTCGGTGCCGGGCAGGCCGTCGATGTGGGTGTGTTCGTTGCAATAGCGGTAGACCATGCCATCGCGTACCAGGCTTTTTTCGATGGCATCGAGGGTGGCGAGCCAGCGCGGGTCCTTGGCGCTGACGAAGCGCACCAGTGGCATCAGCAGCATCGAGCCGTCCAGGCCGGTGCCGCCGATGTGCTGGACGAAATGCCCGCGCTGGTCATCCCAGAAGTTGTCCCAGATGTCGGCGTAGATCGCCTGGCGGGTCTGGTCCCAGCGGGCGAACGGGGCGGGCAGGGAGCGTTTCGAGGCCAGGCGGATCGCGCGGTCCAGTGCCACCCAGCACATTAGTCGCGAGTGCAGGAAGTGGTGTTGCTCGCCGCGCATTTCCCAGATGCCGACGTCTTCCTGTTCCCAGGTTTCGCAGACCTGATCGACCACTTCCACCGTGTGTTTCCAGCCTTCATGGGAAATGGCTTCGCCGTATTTGTTGACCAGGTACACCGCATCCATCAGCTCGCCGAAGATGTCGAGCTGCACTTGCGCATACGCCAGGTTGCCGATGCGCACCGGTTGCGCGCCACCGTGGCCGGACAGATGGGTGAGTTCGATTTCCGGCAGTTCCTGGCGGCCATCGATGCCGTAGAGGATGTTGAGCTTCATCGATTGGCCATGACAGTCGCTGACCCGGCCGCGCAGCCAGCGCATGTAGGCGTTGGCCTCTTCGGTGAAGCCCAGGCGCATGAAGGCGTAGACGGTGAACGAGGCGTCGCGGATCCAGGTGTAGCGATAGTCCCAGTTGCGTGAGCCGCCGACGGTTTCCGGCAGGCCGAAGGTGGCGGCGGCGAGGATCGCGCCGTGTTTGCGCGAGGTCAAAAGCTTCATCGCCAGTGCCGAGCGGTTGACCATTTCTCGCCAGCGCCCGCGATAGTTGGACTGGCCGATCCAGTCGCGCCAAAACTTCAGGGTGCGTTCCAGGCACAAATCCGCGGCGCCTTCCTTGAAGCGCGGGTCGTCGATGGCGCCGAGCAGGAACTCGGCGGTCTGGTCCTGTTCGAGGGTGAACCGGGCGACAGCGGCGCTGCCGTTGATCTTTATGGGTTGGTCCGAAGACAAGCGCAATGACGGTTGGTCTGTGGCTTCAAAGACCACGCCGTTCTTGTCCGCACGGGCACGGGTGTCGGCGCGGGCGTAGTCATGGCGCACGGCGCAATGCAGATGAAAACTCGCCTTGCCACTGACCACCCGCACCCGGCGCATAAGCAGCGGCAAGTCGTCCTCGGTGTCGCCAATGGGCAGCAGATCGGTGATTTCCACCACGGCGCGGTCGCTGAGCCAGCGGGTCAGCAACACGTTGGTGTCGGGCAGGTAGATTTGCTCGCGGCGGGCGTCGGGCAGATCCGGAGACAGCTGGAAGATGCCGGCCTCGGGGGTGTCCAGCAGCGAACAGAAAATCGACGGGCTGTCGAATTCCGGCCAGCAGAAGAAATCCACACTGCCTTTGTCATTGACCAGGGCGGCGCTGCGCATGTCGCCGATGATGCCGTGGGCGTCGATGGGGCTTTGGCGTTCGGGGTGGTCGGCCATTGTCGGTAAAACTCCGGGAACTGGAACCTGATCAGAGGACTGGATTGGACGGCCAGTAGTTCATTTGTCTGGATACCAGAGGTGGTTTCGCCGGCCTCATCGCGAGCAGGCTCGCTCCTACAATGGATGGTGTACACCCGACCCTGTAGGAGCGAGCCTGCTCGCGAAGGGGCCTTCACATTCACCCAACAATTTGCTGCTTTCCCCACCATTAGCCTTATGGCAACTTGCAGGCCCTTTGTTGAGGCCAGCCCCCATGGCAAACCCCTACCGCGAACTGTTCAACGCCCCCGGCAGCCGCGCCTTCGTCCTGGCCGGGATGATCGCGCGCATGCCGATTTCCATGACCGGTATCGGCCTGATCACCATGCTCTCGCAGTTGCAGGGTGGCTACGGTCTGGCGGGCGCGGTGGCGGCGACCTTTGCCCTGGCCACGGCGTTTTGTGCGCCGCAGGTGTCGCGACTGGTGGACCGTTTTGGCCAGCGCCGGATCCTCCCCGTGTCGGCGCTGATCGGCGGCGGGGCGCTGCTGATGGTGTTGCTCTGCACCCGTTTGCAGGCCCCGCACTGGACGCTGTTCGTGTTCGCCGCCATCGCCGGCTGCATGCCGAGCATGTCGGCGATGGTGCGGGCGCGCTGGACCGAGTTGTATCGCGGCCAGCCGCAATTGCAGACCGCCTATGCGCTGGAGTCGGTGCTCGATGAGGTCTGTTTCATCGTCGGTCCGCCTTTATCGGTGGGCCTGTGCGTGGTGGCGTTCCCCGAGGCCGGGCCGCTGGCAGCGTTGCTGATGCTGGCCATCGGCGTCACCGCGTTTGTGCTGCAACGCAGTACCGAACCGGCGATTCACCCTCACGAAGAACATCACAAGGGCTCGATAATCCGCTCGCTGGACATCCAGTTGCTGATGCTGTTGATGATCGCCATGGGCACCATCGTCGGTGTTGTGGATGTGGTCAGCGTGGCCTTCGCCCAGCAGCAGGGGCAACCGGCTGCGGCGAGCATCGTGTTGTCGGTGTATGCCATCGGTTCCTGCCTGGCGGGACTGGCCTTCGGCGCGCTGCGCTCGAAAGTGCCGCTGCCGCGCTTGTTCCTTTACGGCGGGGTGGCGACGGCGGTGACGACCTTGCCGTTGCTCTTGGCGGTGAACATTCTCGGCTTGTCGCTGGCGGTGTTCGTCGCCGGGCTGTTCTTTGCCCCAACCCTGATTGTCGCCATGGCGCTGGTGGAGCAGATCGTCCCGCCGGCCAAGCTCACCGAAGGCCTGACCTGGCTGGTCACCGGGTTGAGCATCGGCGTGGCGATCGGTGCGGCCAGTTCCGGGTGGATGGTGGATGCGTTCGGGGCGCGTAGCGGGTTTTGGGTGGCGATTGCGGCGGGGGGGGTGGTGTTGGGCTCAGCCATTCAAAGCTATCGCCACTTGAAATGATGATCCAACTGTAGGAGCGAGCCTGCTCGCGATGGAGTGTCAGCCACATAAATATTGACTGACACACCGCTATCGCGAGCAGGCTCGCTCCTACAGGGGTTTTGCATCTGACTAAATTTCTGCATCGCCCATCCGTTCCCCTACAGACAAACTTCGAGGAACGCCCGGTGACCCAGCTGACATTGCTGTGCCTGCCTTATTCTGGCGCGAGCGCCATGGTTTACAGCCGCTGGCGCAACAAACTGCCGCACTGGCTGAAACTGCAGCCGGTGGAGCTGCCGGGGCGAGGGGCGCGGTTCGGCGAGCCGCTGCACACCGACATGCGCCGGCTGGCGCTGCAACTGGCACAGGAACACAAACAAACCCTGAAGGCTCCGTACGCCTTGTTCGGCCACAGCCTCGGTGCCTTGCTGGCTTGCGAGATGGCCCATGCGTTTCGCTCGCTGGGCTGCCCGGAACCGGTGGCGCTGTTCGCTTCCGGCACCGCAGCACCCACGATGCGCGAGGATTACGACCGCGGTTTTGCCCAGCCCAAAACCGACGCCGAACTGATCGAGCAACTGCGCACGCTCAATGGCACCAGCGAGGAAGTGCTGGCCAACCAGGAATTGATGAGCCTGACCCTGCCGATCCTGCGCGCCGACTTCCAGTTATGCGGGCGCTTCGAACCCGTGCAGCGCCCGTTGCTCAACTGCCCGGTGCATGTGCTCGGCGGCAAGGCCGACCGGGCCACCACCGAGCAGTTGATCGGCTGGAGCGAGGAAACCCGAGGCAGCTTTTCCGTGGACATGCTCGGTGGCGGGCATTTCTTCATTCATGAGCACGAGGCCAAGGTGCTCAAGCTAATCAAGGATCAGCTTGAAGTTCACCATCGGCGACATGCGAAGGCGGCCTACGCCTGACCCCAATCCCGAATATCACACCCTACCTGTGGGAGCGGGCTTGCCCGCGAATGCGGTAGATCCGTCAATGATGATGTTGGTTGACCTGACGCCTTCGCGAGCAGGCTCGCTCCCACAATGGATCTCAGTTGCACACAAATTCCGTGTTCACTGAAGATCCCCTATGGGAGCGAGCCCGCTCGCGAAGAGGCCCTGAAAGGCATCACAAATTTCGAATCCTGAACCCATCCTGAAGAACCCCGCGATTCCCCCTGCAAACTTTTGTAACGCGTTTACTCTGCAAATACCGGGGCGTAAGCTTCGCGCGTTTTCATCAATAGCGGAGACCCACAGTGGGTACTTGTTCGAGTGACAGTAGTCGGCCGGTTTCGATAACCGGCATACATTCGGCCAGATAACGCGCTCTCCTTTTGTGCCGTTGTCTCGCCGTAAAGCGAGCAGCGGCTTCCCGATCACGGCCATTTGTGGCCTGTGTCCCGACGTCCTCTCATCGACGCTGAACCGTGCGTGATGTTCGACTCCTTGTCGTCATCGCGGCGCACCGACACGCCTGCTCGACGGTTTCCCGGCTGACCCTGGGGGAACTGCCATGAACCTGACCCTGCTCAAGGAATTCTTCGCCGGATTCCTGCGCACCCGCCACATCGCCCGGCACTTCCGTCGCCTGGCGCTGCTGGAAAACTTCACCGATACCAGCGTCAGTCGCGAGGTACCGCCCACCTTGGCGCAGACGCTGGTCAGCGCGGCCACCAGTGACACGGGCGAGCTGCTGGGCAAACTCGGCAGTCACACCGATGGCTTGAACGAAGAGGAGGCGGCAGCGCTGCGCGAGCAATTCGGCCTCAATGAGGTCGAGCACGAGCAACCGCTGCCGTGGTGGGTTCACCTGTGGCACTGCTACAAGAACCCGTTCAACTTGCTGCTGACCTTGCTGGCCGTCATCTCCTGGCTGACCGAAGACCTGAAGGCGGCCATCGTGATTTTCTCCATGGTTGTTCTCTCGACCTTGCTGCGCTTCTGGCAGGAGAGCAAATCCAACCAGGCCGCCGACGCGCTCAAGGCCATGGTGAGCAACACCGCGACCGTGCTGCGCCGCGATCTGGAAAACAGCAGTGCCCGGCGAATCGAGTTGCCGATCAAGGAACTGGTGCCGGGGGATCTGATCGTGTTGTCGGCGGGCGACATGATCCCCGCCGATTGCCGGGTACTCAGCGCCAAGGACCTGTTTGTCAGCCAGGCGGCGATGACCGGTGAATCGATGCCGGTGGAGAAGTTTCCCCGTCAGCAAGACCACGAGACCCTCAATCCCCTGGACCTGGACAACATTCTGTTCATGGGCACCAACGTGGTCTCTGGCACCGCCATGGCGCTGATTCTCACCACGGGCAACAACACGTATTTCGGCGCCCTGGCGCAACGGGTCGGCGCCACCGATCGCGAACCCACCTCGTTCCAGAACGGGGTCAACAAAGTCAGCTGGCTGTTGATCCGCTTCATGTTCGTCATGGCGCCGCTGGTGTTGTTCATCAACGGCTTCACCAAGGGCGACTGGATGCAGGCGCTGTTGTTTGCGCTGTCGATTGCCGTGGGCCTGACCCCGGAAATGCTGCCGATGATCGTCACCTCGACCCTGGCCAAGGGCGCGGTGTTCCTGTCGCGCAAGAAGGTCATCGTCAAGCGCCTGGACGCGATCCAGAACTTCGGCGCCATGGATGTGCTGTGCACCGACAAGACCGGCACCCTGACCCAGGACAAGATCTTCCTGGCGCGCAATGTCGATGTCTGGGGCAACGATTCCGACGACGTGCTGGAGATGGCCTACCTCAACAGCTACTACCAGACCGGCCTGAAAAATCTGCTGGACGTGGCGGTGCTCGAACACGTGGAAATCTATCGCGAGTTGAAGGTGGGCACGGCGTTTCGCAAGGTCGACGAGATCCCGTTCGACTTCACGCGCCGGCGCATGTCGGTGGTGGTGGCCGAGCGTGAACAACCGCATCTGCTGATCTGCAAGGGGGCGGTGGAAGAGGTGCTGGCGGTGTGCACCCGGGTGCGTCACGGTGAAGTGGATGAGCCGTTGAATGAAGCGTTGCTGGCGCGGATTCGCCAGGTCACGGCCACTTTCAATGCCGAAGGTCTGCGGGTGGTGGCGGTAGCCGCACGGCCGATGATCGAAGGGCGCGATGCCTACAGCCTGGCCGATGAGCAGCAACTGACGCTGATCGGCTACGTGGCGTTCCTCGATCCACCCAAGGAGAGCACCGCACCGGCGCTCAAGGCCTTGGCCGAACACGGCGTGGCGGTGAAGGTGCTGACCGGTGACAACGAACTGGTGACCGCGAAGATTTGCCGCGAAGTCGGGCTGGAACAACAGGGTTTGCTGCTGGGCAACGACATCGAGCGCATGAGCGATGCCGAACTGGCGGTGGCGGTGGAGCACACCAACGTCTTCGCCAAACTGACGCCGTCGCACAAGGAACGCATCGTGCGCCTGCTCAAGGGCAACGGGCATGTGGTCGGATTCATGGGCGACGGGATCAACGACGCGCCGGCGCTGCGCACCGCCGACATCGGTATTTCGGTGGACAGCGCGGTGGACATCGCCAAGGAAGCGGCGGACATCATCCTGCTGGAGAAGAGCCTGATGGTGCTGGAGGAGGGCGTGCTGGAAGGGCGGCGGACCTTCGCCAACATGCTCAAGTACATCAAGATGACCGCCAGTTCCAACTTCGGCAACGTGTTCTCGGTGCTGGTGGCCAGCGCGTTCATTCCGTTCCTGCCGATGCTGCCGATGCACCTGCTGGTGCAGAACCTGCTCTACGACATTTCGCAGATCGCGATCCCGTTCGACAACGTCGACGCCGACCTGCTGAAAAAACCGCAACGCTGGCAACCGGCGGATGTCGGGCGGTTCATGCTGTTCTTCGGGCCGATCAGCTCGGTGTTCGACATCACCACCTTCGCCCTGATGTGGTACGTGTTCGACGCCAACACCCCGGACCACCAGACCCTGTTCCAGTCCGGCTGGTTCATGGTCGGCCTGCTGACCCAGACGCTGATCGTGCACATGATCCGCACGCCGAAAGTGCCGTTCCTGCAAAGCCGCGCGGCGACGCCGTTGATGGTGATGACCGGGATCATCATGGCCGTGGGGATTTTCCTGCCGATGGGACCGTTGGCGCACTACTTCAAACTGCAGGCGCTGCCGTCTTTGTACTTTGTGTTCTTGCCGCTGATTTTGCTGGCGTACATGGGCCTGACCCAGGCGGTGAAGGGGTTCTACATTCGGCGGTTTGGCTGGCAATAACCCTTTGTAGGAGCGAGCCTGCTCGCGATGGAGGTCAACGATAACGCGGGTTGTCTGAATGACCGCGTTGTCCGGGCGTTTTTCGCGAGCAGGCTCGCTCCTACAGGGGACCGCGTATCCGATGGGGGTTGGTATTTCGGAAAAGTCCTACAGAAAGCCCAGGAGCTCTTCCGTAGCCTTGCGCGCCTCATCAATCGGACTCGCCGGGGAAGCCATATTGCCCACGTCATTACGCATCCTGATCGCGGACGAACAGCACTTCAATCGGCTGCGAATCGAGCGCAGTTTCAATCAGCTCGGTCACTTCGGGGTGGCGCCCGTGCAAAGCCTGGAAGAACTCCTGGTCCTGGTGGAATACGCCAGCGAGCCCTTCGATTTGCTGGTGGTCAACGCTGCCTTGGCGGGCGGCAAGCTGAATTTGCTGGATTTTTGCCTCGACAACGACCGGCTCAGATGCGTGTTGATCTATGACGGCCAAAGGGCGCGACTGCCCGCCATCCCCACGCAAAAGCCGCGAAAGGTTCAGGTGAGTCACGCCGAACTGCCCGATGCCATGTTGCTGGAGGGGATGATTCAGGGGCTGATAGCCACGTCGACCCCGGGTGACCATTTGTCGGGACTGTCATTTCTGTCAGGTATTCCAGACCGCTGATCCGTGCAAGAGTCTATGCGCAGCCGCTGCGTCTAATCCGGGCCTTGCCCGCTCGTCCTGTATTTGCCCAGGGAGTTGCCATGAGTACAGTGCTCATTGTGGACGATCACCCGGTAATTCGCGGTGCCCTCAAAATCGTACTCAAACAGGAGGGATTTCAGCGCATACATGAAGTTGACAGCGGGAACGAAGTCTTGCCCATGATCCGAGAGCACAAACCGAATTTGGTGGTATTGGATTTGAACCTGCCATCGCTCGACGGGCTGGAGGTGCTGGCGCGGATCAAGGCGGGCCACATGGGCATTCGGGTGGTGGTCTTCACCTCTCAGGAGCCGTTGTTCTATCAGGATCGATGCATGCGGGCGGGGGCGTCAGCCTATGTCGCCAAGACCAATAACCTTGAGCATCTGCAAAAAGCCATTCATGCCGTGATGGCCGGCTACACCTACTTCGCCCAGCTCCCCTCCAGTTCGGTGTTGATGAACCCGTTGCAGCGCAGTGAAAAAGAGATGATCGATCAGTTGTCGGACCGTGAACTGACCATCTTCCAGCACCTGGCGCGGGGTATCAGCAACAAGGAGATCGCCGCCGTCCTGCACTTGAGCCACAAGACCGTCAGTACCTACAAAACCAGGCTGGTCGAAAAGCTCAACGTGGAGTCTTCGGTGCACCTGCGTGATCTTGCCCTGCGTAATCATCTGATCTGAATGAATAGCCTTCGACACCTGTGCTGCCTGGTCCTGCTGCCATTACTCTGTCTCTGGCCAATGAATGCCGGCGCTCAGTCGCAGGCACTGGGCTTGCTGGGCCGTTCAAGCGTGGACGGTTACAGCGTCAGGCTATCCGCGAACGATTGGCGCTGGCTGCGGCAAAAGGGTCGCCTGACGCTGGCCGTCTCGGCCCCGGATTACCCACCTTTCGACATCACCACCACCGGCAAGACACTGGAGGGGGTGACCGCCGATTATGTCGGCCTGCTGGCGCAATTGTTGCGCGTCGAGATCGATATTCAGCGCTACGGTTCGCGAGAGGAAGCGGTCCAGGCGCTCAAACAGGGAACGGTGGACCTGCTGGGCACGGCCAACAGTTATGAGGCCCAGGACTCGCAGTTGCAGATGTCCAGCGCCTACGCGGTCGATCAACCGGTGCTGGTGACCCGCACTGACTCTACTTGGCTGCCGGACCCTGCACTGGCCGGCAAACGCCTGGCGATGCTCTACCACTACTTGCCTGAACAGAAAGTCCAGCAATTCTACTCCCAGGCCCGGGTCGAACTGTTTCCCTCGACGCTGGCGGCGGTGGGAGCGGTGGCGTTCGGTCAGGCCGACATCTATCTGGGCGATGCGATCAGCGCCCACTACCTGATTCGCAAGAATTACCTCAACAACGTTCAGTTGGCCGACTTTTCGCTCATGGAGTCGGGGCGTTTCGCCTTTGCCATGGCCGGCGAAAACAACCCACTGTTGCGCATCGTCAATCAGGCACTGGCGGTGATACCGGCCAATGAACAGATGAACATCCTGCGGCGCTGGGGGGCGGGCGATGTGTCGATGCCCGGCACGCAATCACTGCAATTGAGCGTGGCCGAGCAACGCTGGCTCGATCAGCACCCCCGGGTCAGGGTGGCGATCAACGACAATATCGCGCCGATCACCTTCATCGACGGTGATGGCCGGTTTCGCGGCATCGGCGTCGATGTGCTGGCGAAAATCAGCCTGCGCACCGGGCTGCAATTCGACATCCGCGCCCTGTCGTCCGTGGGCGAGATGGTCAAGGCCATCAAGAGCGGTGAGATTGATGTGCTGGCTGGCATCGGCTTGAGTTCCCGGCGCGAAGAGGACCTGCTGTTTACCCGACCCTTCCTGACCAGCCCATCGGTGCTGGTGACCCGCATGGCAGCGGACAGCCCCAAGGTCCTCGATGAAATGAGCGGAAAAACCCTGGCCCTGACCCAGGGCAATATCGCCGGCGAATTCGTGCGACAGCATTTCCCGCTGATCCGCTGCCTGGATGCGCCCTTGTCAGCCGATGCCATGGAAATGGTCGCCCAGGGCAAGGCCGACGGCAGCATCAATTCGCTGATCAGTGCCCGATACCTGATTTCCCGGCAGTACCGCGATCGTCTGCAAGTGAGCAGTACGGTGGGCATCGATCCGGCGCGCAGTACCCTGGCGACCAATCGCTCAGCCACGGAGTTGCACTCGATCCTCGACAAGGCGTTGTTGAGCATACCCCCTGAAGAAATCGAAGAGCTGACGTTGCCTTGGCGTAATGACCTGATGGTGGAGCAACGCTATTGGCTGCGTCATCGGCAGGCGATTTTGCAGGGGTTCGTCGCTGCCGGCGTCCTGTTGACGCTGGCCTTGGGCGCGATGGCCTGGCAGCGGCGACAGATCCGTCAACGCCAGCAATGGCTTGCGCAATTGCAGGAGGCCAAGGACGCCGCCGACGATGCCAATCGGGCCAAGACCACTTTCCTGGCGACCATGAGCCATGAGATTCGCACGCCGATGAACGCGCTGATCGGCATGCTGGAGCTGGCGCTCAAACGCGCCGATGAGGGCGTGACCGACCGTGGGGCCATCGAGGTGGCGTCCAATGCCGGGCAACAGTTACTGGGTTTGATCGGCGATATTCTCGATATCGCGCGGATCGAGTCCGGGCACCTGTCACTGGCACCGGAACGGGCCAATCTGCAAGCGCTGGTGCTGTCGGTGAGCCGGGTATTCGAAGGCCTGGCACGGCAGAAAAACCTGCAGTGGCGGGTCGAGGTGGATGAGCAGAGCGACTGCGAGGTGCTGATCGACCCCACGCGTTTCAAGCAGGTGCTGTCGAATTTGTTGAGTAATGCCATCAAGTTCACTGAACACGGCGAAGTCAGTCTGAAGCTGCGGGTGACGCGTGCGCCGCTGGATCGGGTCGCGGTCAGCCTGGACATCGAAGACAGTGGTATCGGTATCAGCGTCTTCGACCAGCAGCGCCTGTTCAGCCCCTTTGTGCAGGCCGGCAATAATCCACAGTCAGGCCGACAAGGTTCAGGCCTGGGACTGGCGATCAGCCGTACCCTGTGCGAAATGATGGGCGGTTCGCTCAGGCTCAACAGTGAATTGGGGCGCGGAACGCGTGTGGAGATAGCGCTGGAGCTGATGTCACTGGCGGCGCTTGCCGAGGTTGATCCGGCGCCGGACGAGTCACCGCTCAAGGCTCGTCAATTGAATATTCTGGTGGTCGACGATTACCCGGCCAATCGCCTGTTGCTTTCACGGCAGCTCGCTTACCTGGGGCACCGGGTGGAGGTCGCGCCGGATGGCGGGCGAGGCTTCGAACAATGGCGCGCGCAGGTCTTCGATCTGGTCGTCACCGATTGCAACATGCCGGTGCTCAGTGGCTACGAACTGGCGATGGCGATCCGTGAGGAGGAGCGCTTTGACCGGGCGCAGCCCACGATGATTCTGGGCTTTACCGCCAACGCACAATCTGAGGAGAAAAGACGTTGCCTTGAGGCCGGCATGGACGATTGCCTGTTCAAGCCGATTCGCCTGGTCGACCTGAGCGCTTGGCTGGCGGCGAAGTTTCCAGGGCAAGCGAGCGAGTCGCCGGCCATTGCCGAAATCGATTTGAGCGGGTTGCGGCACTTCACCGGGGCCGATGATGAGCTGATCAGCCAGCTGTTGCACGACCTGTTGGTGAGCAACCGCGAGGACCGTGAGCGTTTGCTGCAGGTTCATGCCGAAGGCAATCGCCACGGCTTGCAGGACCTGGCGCACCGCATCAAGGGCGGGGCGCAGATGGTCCGGGCGCAGAATGTGGTGACGTGTTGCGAACACCTGGAGCAGGCCTGCCGTCAGGACGAAGACGCGCTGATCGACGCTGCCGTCGATCAGTTGCAGCAAGCGATGACCCGCCTGGATCACACTCTGGGGCAGGGTGCTGACGTCGGTTAATCCCAGATCGGCGCGATGCCTTCAGGGCTGGTCAGGCGATGACCGCGATCGAGATTGGCGATCAGCGCCATGTCGGCCTCGCTCAACTTCAAGGCGCAGGCCTTGAGGTTGCTGGCCAGGTTGGCGCGTTTGGTCGACGAAGGAATCACTGCGTATCCCGACTGCATGGCCCAGGCCAGGGTCACCTGTGCCGGGGTGGCCTGCAGGCGGTCGGCGATTTGCGCGATGATCGGGTCCTTGAGCACTTCACCGTAGGCCAGGGTCATGTACGAGGTGATGTGGATACCCTGGCTGCGGGCGAACTCCACCACCTTGCGGTTTTGCAGGAACGGATGCAGTTCGATCTGATTGGTGGCGATGTTCTCGGCACCGACGGCGGCGATGGCCTGTTTCATCAGGTCGACGGTGAAGTTCGACACGCCGATCTGCCGGGTCAGGCCCAGGCGTTTGGCTTCGAGCAGGGCGCCCATGAATTCGGCGACCGGCACCTGATCCTGCGGCGACGGCCAGTGGATCAGGGTCAGGTCCAGGTAATCGGTGCGCAGTTTGACAAGGCTTTCTTTCAAGCTCTCGATCAAGCGATCGCCGGCAAAATTGGCGACCCAGATCTTGCTGGTGATGAACAACTCCTCGCGGGCAATGCCGCTGGCAGCGATGGCCTCACCGACCTCGGCTTCGTTCTCATAGATTTGCGCGGTGTCGATGGCGCGGTAGCCCAGTTCCAGGCCGGTGCTGACCGAATCGATCACCACCTGGCCTTGCAGGCGAAAGGTACCCAGGCCGAAGGCGGGAATAGACATTGATGACTCCAGAGGTTGCAGTGGGAATGGGCGGCAGTATCGGTGCCGGGCTGCATGAGAAAAACCGCTGGATGGGCAAAGCAATGTTTACCGCAGGTCAAGAATCCTGGGGCGGTCTGGAATATTGAGGGTGTCTGGTCTGACGCCATCGCGGGCAAGCCTTGCTCCCACAGGTCCGGGGTGTTCGCGAAATATTCGTCCCCTCGGACTTGTGGGAGCAAGGCTTGCCCGCGATGGGGTCAACTCGATCCCTGGCCTTACCCCCGTGGCTCAAGAATCATGCAGGTGGTAGTCCCGGTCGCATACAGCCGACCATCCACATCATAAATCCGCCCCTCGGCCAGCGCCGTCGAACGCCCCAGGTGCACAACCTTGCCCTCGGCCCGTATCGGTCCGCTGGCGCTGTTCAACGCCCGCACATAACTGATGCGCAGATCCAGGGTGGTATAGCCTTGGCCCTTTTTCAGCTGCGTGTGAATCGCGCAACCCATGCAGGAATCCAGCAGTGTCGCGGCATAGCCGCCATGCACCGTGCCCAACGGGTTGTAATGTCGTGCATCCGGTGTGCCCTGGAAGATGAACAGTCCGGCGGACCACTCGATCGGGATGAAATCCATCAAGGTGCCGATAGGCGGCGAGGGCAGTTCACCGTTGCCGATGCCATCGAAAAATTCCATGGGGGACAGGGCGCTGACTTCGGCCAGGGACAAACTGCCGGGCCCGGCCAGGCGCTCGCGCATGGCCTGTTCCTGGGCGATCCATTGGGCGAGTGTGGCGTCGCGGTTGGGGCTTTGCATGTTCGGGGCCTCGCGTGTGATAAAATATTACAAGTGTAATGTCGGTCGATATTATGCTCGAAATAAAATTCGCGCCACCCGTGATCATCGTTCCCTGTATAGGACAATCAAGCCGATTTTTGCTGTCTAGTGCTGTATTACCCTCTGTTTTAAGCTCTGTTCATGGCTTCACTCATGATTTTGGAGACCCCATGAAAAACATCATCGGTATCTACACCAGCCCTCGTGGGCATTGGGTCGGCGACGGTTTTCCGGTTCGCACACTGTTTTCCTACGACAACCTGGGCAAGCACATCAGCCCGTTCCTGCTGCTGGATCACGCCGGCCCCGCGCAATTCACCCCGACTACCGAACGCCGGGGCGTGGGCCAGCACCCGCACCGTGGGTTCGAAACCGTGACCATCGTCTACGACGGTGAAGTGGAACATCGCGATTCCACCGGCAGCGGCGGCAAGATCGGGCCCGGCGATGTGCAATGGATGACCGCCGCCTCAGGGATTATTCATGAAGAGTTTCATTCCGAAGCCTTCGCCAGAAGCGGCGGCACCCTGGAAATGGTCCAGCTGTGGGTCAACCTGCCCGCCAAGGACAAGATGGCCGATGCCGGTTACCAGGGCATTGTGGATCGCGATATCCCGCGCATTGCCCTGCAAGACAACGCCGGCAGTCTGCGTCTGATCGCCGGTGAGTTCGACGGCCAGCGGGGGCCGGCGCGCACTTTCACGCCGATCGATGTCTGGGATCTGCGCCTCAATGCCGGCAAATTGCTCAGCCTGGATCTGCATGCAGGACGCAACACGGCGCTGGTGGTTCTGCGCGGTTCGGTTGAGATCAATGGGGTGGAGTCGGCGCGTCCGGGTCAGTTGGCGCTGTTCGAGCGCGACGGCGAACGACTGACACTGGAGGCCAGCGAAGATGCGGTGGTGTTGCTGCTCAGCGGCGAACCGATCGACGAGCCCATCGTCGGCCATGGTCCGTTCGTGATGAACACCGAGCAGGAAATCCACCAGGCCTTCGCGGACTACCAGTCGGGGCGTTTTGGCCGGATGCACGGTTAATCCCAACGCAGGTCCACTGTAGGAGCGAGCCTGCTCGCGATAGCGGTCTGACATTCAACATCGTTGTTGTCTGACACACAGCTATCGCGAGCAGGCTCACTCCCACAGGGTTTTTTCGTTGGCCAAACGATCGTGTGATTCCAGCCAAATCAATTGCTCCTACACTGTGGGCCAATGTGTGAGATCTTTTGTCCATCGTCCCGTGCCGGAGTTGCTTGATGCTGTCGTTGCTCGCCGAACATCCGCTGGTCTGTGCCCTGATCCTGCTCGTGATCGACCTGGTGTTGTGGCGCTTTGTCGGGGCCAGCCATCACAACTGGAAAATCCTGGTACGGCTGGTGATTTTCTCGCTGTACAGCCTGCTGCTGTTCAACGAAGGCCTCAGCCCCATGGAGCCCGCCCCCTGGGTCGATAACGTGCCATTGAACCTGGCGGCCACCGGCTTGCAAATCGGCTGGTGGCTGTTCGCTGCACGGACCCTGACCGTGCTGATCGGCGCGGTGATGATGCAGCGGGTAGGGCACACCGGGCGCCTGTTGCAGGATTTGCTCGGCGCGGTGATTTTCCTGGTCGCGGTGATCGCGTCCATGGCCTACGTGCTCAACCTGCCGGTCAAGGGCGTGCTGGCCACGTCCGGCGCCCTGGCGATCATCGTCGGCCTGGCGCTGCAGAGCACCCTCAGCGACGTGTTTTCCGGGATCGTCCTCAACACCACCAAGCCCTATCAACTGGATGACTGGATCGCCATCGACGGCACCGAAGGCCGGGTCATCGACATCGATTGGCGGGCCACGCGGCTGCAGACGTCCCAGGGCAGCATGATCGTGATTCCCAACTCCCTGGCCGCCAAGGCCAAGATCACCAACTTCAGTCGGCCCAGCGACATGTTCGGCCTGTCGGTCTGTTTGCAGGTCAGCCCCCATGTACGGCCGCAAACCGTGATCGATGCCCTGGAGCGGGCGATGCAGGGCTGCCGCACGATGTTGAGTTCGCCCGGGCCGAAAGTGGCGCTCAAAAGCTCCAGCGCCGCCGGTGCGGAATATGAAATCAGCGGTTTTGTCGCCGCGATGAGCGAAAAGCGCTCAGTGCGCAACCAACTGTACGATCTGGCCTATCGGCACTTGCAGGCCGCCGGGGTCAACCTGTTGTCGAACGTGGAGCCCAATCCGCAAAACGACATCTCACGGCCACGGGCACTGCTGGAAAGTTCGCCGATCTTCTCGACCTTGCGCCAGGAAGAGAAGGAAACCTTCAGCCAGAACATGAACCTGCAAAACTTCCGTGCCGGCGAGACGATCCTGGCGGCGGGGGAGGTCAGCCATCACTTGTTCATCATCGAGTCCGGCGTAGTCTCGGTGACGTTGAACCTGCACGGTTCGCTCATCGAAACCGGGCGCATGGGGCCGGGGGAAGTGATCGGCGAAGCAGGGATCCTGACCGACAGTTCCTCCAAGGCGGAATTTAGCGCCAAGACCTTTTGCACGCTGTATCGCATCGAAGAGGGTTATCTCAAACCTTGCCTGGATGCCCGTCAGGACATCAACGACGCGATGAAAACCCTGCTGGATTTCCGCTTGCACAAGGTGCAGGCGCTGACCGAGGAAGTGCCGGTGGTGGTGCGCAAGACAGGGTTTTTCCAGTGGTTGCTCAAGCGGGCGGGGTGAGGGCTTTATTGGATGGCCGCTGCGCGGATCGCGGGCAAGCCTTGCTCCTACAGGTTTCCGGTGTGCCCTGTATTTTGTGCAGGACACAAATCCCTGTGGGAGCGGGCTTGCCCGCGATGACGGCATAAGCAGCGCTGCAAAACGTGAAGTTCAAACCCTCGGTTCCACCGACAACCAGTAACGGGTCATCCGGCTGATGTTCAACGGCAAGGTATCGCCGAGCAGGCGCAGGCTGGCGTCGGTATCACGCAGGGAAAACGCGCCCGAGACCCGCAGCGCCGCCACATCCGGATGGCAGCGCAGCACGCCGGGGCGGTAGCGGCTCAACTCGCCGAGCAACTGGTCCAGGCGCATGTTGTTGGCCAGCAGCATGCCTTTGTCCCAGGCCACGGCAGCGCTGTCGAAGGATTCCACGATGTCCAGGCGGTTGCGGCTGAAGCTCTGGCGCTGGCCGGCGCTCAGGGTTGAACTCTGTTGCAGCAACTGCGGGGTGATCACTGCTTGCCCTTCGAGGACGGACACATGGCTGCGATCGCCCTCGGTCCGCACGCAAAGCCGGGTGTCCAGCAAGCGGGCGGTGCCCTGGGGCGTTTCGACGATAAAGGGGCGTGCGCCCAGGTCTGTCGCGGTACGGATCAGCACCTCGCCGTCGAGCAACAGCACGCGCCGCTCACTGGCGTTGAAGGCAATGTTCACCGCGCTGTCGGTGTTGAGCAGCAACTGGCTGCCATCGGGCAATTGCAGGCTTTGCTGCTCGCCCACGGCAGTGCGCTGATCGGCGCTCCACTGCTCCCACGGCAGGTGCTGCGAAGCGAAGCCCAGGGGACCGGCCAGCAAAAGCAGGCCTACGCGGGTCAGGGTTTGCCGACGGGTGAGGCCATCCTTGCGCGCAGCCCGTTGCAAGGTCTGGATCGCCAGGTTCGCCGGCACACTGCGAAATTCACCGAGCAACACTTCGGCCCGTTGCCAGGCCTGGGCGTGTTCACGGCTGCGATTGCGCCACTGGGCGATGGCCTGGTGGTCGGCGGCGGTGGCGGTGCCGGAATGCAACTGCACCAGCCAGTCGGCGGCTTCACCGAGAATCTCGGGGTTGATCATCGACGAATTCATCAGGCGACGCTCTTCATCAGGCAACGCTCAAACAGGCAATGAACGCCGCGCGCATGTGGCGCTTGATGGTGATCAGCGAGACATTCAGGCGGGTGGCGATCTGCGCGTAGGTCAGGCCTTCGATCTGCGAGAGCAGGAACGTATCGCGGGTCGCCGCCGGCAGTTCGCGCAGCAACGCCTCGATGCGCCACAGGGTTTCGAGGATCAGCAGGCGGGTTTCCGGCGACGGCACTTCGGCCATTGGTAGATGGGCGATGGTTTCCAGGTAGGCCCGCTCGATGTCCTGGCGGCGCCAGCGATCGATCACCAGCCCCTTGGCAATGTGCGTCAGCAGCGCCCGCGGTTCGCTGCCCAGCGGCTTGGCCACCTGGCGCGTCAACAGGCGCAGGAACGTATCGTGGGCCAGGTCGGCGGCATCGCAGCGGTTGCCCAGTTTGCGGTGCAACCATCCCTGCAGCCACCCGTGGTGTTCGCTATAGAGGTTATGGACTTGCTGGTTCAGAGGCTGGTTGGCGGACGACATGGCGGGCAGATACTCGACTCACTCGACTCGTGCATCCTGCGTGAGTGTAATTAAGAATTGATCGCATTCTAGTGGCCATCAGTGATTGCTGGCAATTCTCATTTCGCACTTTTTTCACAATGTTTTGCAGTGGCCTACTCGTCTTCGCGAAGATTGGATATTTGTGTAAATCGCCGCCGGGGCTAACGTAGAAACACACCAACCACTTGCCCTGGAGCTGCCAAATGCAACCGCGCATCGACTTCTACACCGCTTCCCCTGACGCCCTCAAAGCCATGATTGCCCTGGAAACCGCCGTCTCCAAGCTGCCGCTGGAAAAGCCCCTGATCGAACTGGTCAAGCTGCGTGCCTCGCAAATCAACGGCTGCGCCTTCTGCATCGACATGCACACCGCCGACGCCCTCAAGGCCGGCGAAACCACCCGCCGCCTGTTCGCCGTGACCGCCTGGCGCGAAGCGCCGTTCTTCACCGACCGTGAACGCGCCGCATTGCTGTGGACCGAAACCCTGACCCAACTGAGCCTGACCCACGCCCCGGATGAAGACTACGCAGCAGTCGCCGCACAGTTCTCGCCAAAGGAAATGGTCGACCTGACCGTGGCGATCAGCACCATCAACAGTTGGAACCGTTTGGCTGTTGGCTTCCGCAAAACCCCGCAGGCCTGATAGCCCCCATTAACTGTAGGAGCGAGCCTGCTCGCGATAGCGGTTTCTCAGTCAACTCTTTGTCGACTGGACGGACGCCATCGCGAGCAGGCTCGCTCCTACAGGGGCGGGTGAAGTTTCAGATTTGCTATCAGTGAGCATCCGCACTCGGCGCCGCCGGTGGTTGCACCTTGCGCATCAAGGGCACCATCGCCGTGGCGATGATGAAGCAGACCATGATCATCAGGAACGCATCGCCGTAGGTCTGGGTCTGCGCTTCGCGGAAGGTCAGCTGCCACAGCTGATGCAGGCTGGCGGTGACACCGACGTCGCCGCTCTGGCCGAGGGCGGCGAAGTTGTTGCCGACCTGGGCCAGCCACTGGTTCATCGCCTCGTTGGTGCTGTTGAGGTTTTCCGCCAGGCGGGTGAAGTGCAGGTTGGTGCGGTCATTGAGGATGGTCGCGCAGGCCGCGATGCCGATGGCGCCGCCCAGGTTTCTCATCAAGTTGAATAACCCTGAAGCGTGTTTCAGCCGTGCCGGTGCCAGCCCACCGAGCGTCAGGGTCACCGCTGGCGGTACCGCCAATTGCTGCGCAATCCCGCGAAAGGCTTGCGGCAACATCAATTCCCTGGCGCCCCAGTCGTGGGTGATCGGGCTGAAATCCCACATCGACAGGGCGAACAGCCCAAGGCCGGTCATCATGATCCAGCGCAGGTCGATGCGGTTGGCCAGAAAGGCGTACAGCGGAATCGCCATGAGCTGGAACACGCCCGTGGAGAAAACCGCCAGGCCAATGTCCAGTGCGCCATAACCACGCACCCGGCCGAGAAACAGCGGCGTCAGGTAGATGGTGGCGAACAGGCCGATCCCGGTGACGAACGAGAAGAAACAGCCGAGGGCGAAGTTGCGGTCTTTCAGGGCGCGCAGATCGACGATCGGGTTGGCCACGTGCAGGCTGCGGCCGATGAAGGCCAGGCCCGCCAGGCCACTGATCCACGCGGTGGTCAGGATCGTGCTGTCACTGAACCAGTTCCAGCGCGGGCCTTCTTCCAGGGTGTATTCCAGGCAACCGAGGAACAGCGCCAGAAACACCATGCTTATATAGTCGGCGCCCTTGAGCAGCGACAGTTCCGGCTGGTCGATCTTCACCAGCATCGGCACTGCCACGGCGACGAAAATGCCCGGCACCAGGTTGATGTAGAACAGCCAGTGCCAGGACGAAATATCGGTGATCCAGCCACCAATGACCGGCCCCAGCGTTGGTGCCAGCGAGGCCACCGCGCCGATGGTGGCGGCGGCGATGACCCGTTGTTTGCCGCTGAAGAACACGAAGGCCGTGGTGAACACCATCGGGATCATCGAGCCGCCGAGAAACCCTTGCAGAGCGCGAAAGGCAATCATGCTCTGGATGTTCCAGGCCAGGCCGCACAGCAGGCTGGTCAGGGTGAAACCCACCGCCGATGCGCAAAACAGCCAGCGCGTAGAGAACACCCGGGACAGCCAGCCGGACAGCGGGATCACGATGATTTCGGCGATCAGGTAGCTGGTTTGCACCCAGGCGGTTTCGTCGGTGCCGGCGGACAGCCCGCCGCCAATGTCCCGCAGCGAAGCCGAGACGATCTGGATGTCCAGCAGCGCAATGAACATGCCGATACACATGGTGGCGAAGGCGAAGACTTTGGTCGCCGTGGCCATGTCGGCGGCATTGAACGGTTGCGCCGGGACGGCGAGGGCGCGGCTCATGGTGCGCTGGCCACGGCAGGCGCGTCCGGCGCTTCACGGGTGTCCACTTCAGCAGTGACCGACAGGCCCGGACGCAGGTGACCGAGCACGCTGTCGGCCGGGTCCAGGTGAATGCGCACCGGTACCCGCTGCACGATCTTGGTGAAGTTGCCGGTGGCGTTCTCCGGTGGCAGTACGCTGAACTGCGCGCCGCTGGCCGGCGCCAGGCTGTCGAGATGGCCGTGGAAGGCCTGGCCCGAAAGCACGTCGGCATGAATCACCACGCGTTGCCCCGGCACCATGCGCGCCAGTTGGTCTTCCTTGAAGTTGGCATCGACCCACAAGCCGCTGGTGGGTACCACCGAGAGCATTTGCGAACCGGCCTGGGCGTAGGCGCCGACCCGCGCGCGGCGATTGCCGATCACGCCATCGACCGGCGCGCGCAGTTCGGTGTAGCCGACGTTCAGTTGCGCCAGATCGCGTTCGGCTTTGGCTTGAATCAACGCGGCGCGAGCCTGTTGTTTCTGGGTGGCAATCACGTTCAGTTGGCGTTGCGCCGCCACCAGTTCTGCCTGGGCGCGGGCGCTTAATGCTGAAGCTGTCTTGAAGGTGGCGTTGGCCCTTTGCGCGCTTTCCACCGAGACCGCATTGGTGCTGACCAGCTTTTTGTAGCGCGCATCGTCATCCCGGGAGCGGGCGGTTTCGGCACCGGCGGCATCGATGCCGGCGCGGGCCTGGCCGATGACGGCCTGTTGCAGTTGTTCGGTGGCGTCGAGGTTGGCCAGCAGGGCTTCCTGCGCCGCCACCGCGCCTTCGGCCTTGGCCAGGGTGGCGCGGTAATCCCGGGAATCGAGGCGGATCAGCACATCGCCGGCCTTGACCTTCTGGTTGTCGGTCACCAGCACTTCGTCGATGTAGCCGGCGACCTTGGGTCCAATCACCGTCACGTCGCCACCGATGTAGGCATCGTCGGTTTCCTCGATGAAGCGGGCAATGGTCCACCAATGGGCGCCATACACACCGGCCAGCACCAGGGCAGCGATGCCGACGGTGGGCAAAAGCAGGCGTTTGAGCAGGGGAGGCTTGGGGGTGGTCACGGGGACCGCCAGGTCGGGCTCAACGGAGGGCATGCTGGTCATGGGGATTTCCTGTAGGAAACGGCATTTAATTACGTACGTAATATGACGCATGTCATATTTAGTGGCAATTTATTTTTGCTGCCGGTCGTCAGGTGGTATCGCAGGGGAATGAGAGGGGGTGATCGCTGAAGAACACCTGTAGGAGCGAGCCTGCTCGCGATAGCGGTTTATCAGTCAGTACTTTATTGACTGGAAGGACGCCATCGCGAGCAGGCTCGCTCCTACAGGGGATTGGTGGTGTCAGTTATTGGGCGGCCAATCGCGCACTGGCCATCGCCAAACCATCCTTGCCATCGCGGCTACTCACCCCGGAAAGCCAGGCTTCCAGCACCGCAGGGTTGGCTTTCAACCACGCCTTCGCCGCCGCCCGTGGTTTCTGATTCTGGTTCAACACCGCATCCATCAACTGGTTCTCCATCGCCAGGCTGAACTCCATGTTCTGCAGCAGCTTGCCGACGTTGCTGCATTCGCTGAGGTAGCCCTTGCGCACGTTGGTGTAGACCGTGGCCTGGCCATAGTTGGGGCCGAAGTATTCGTCGCCGCCGCTGAGGTACTTCATTTTGTTGCGGGTGTTCATCGGGTGCGGTTCCCAGGCCAGGAACACCATCCATTCGTTCTTGCGCGTGGTGCGCTTGAGTTGCGAGAGCATGGCCGCTTCGCTGGATTCGACGATCTTGAAGTCCTTCAGGCCGAAGGCGTCCTTGTCGATCATGGTCTGGATCAGCCGGTTGCCGTCGTTGCCCGGTTCAATGCCGTAGAGCTGGCCGTTGAGTTTGTCCTTGAATTTGGCGATGTCGGCGAAGTCATGCAGCCCGGCGTCGTACACGTACTGGGGCACCGCCAGGGTGTATTTGGCGCCTTGCAGGTTGGCGCGCACGGTTTCCACGGTGCCGGCGTCGCGGTACGGCTTGATGTCGTTTTCGGTGGTGGGCATCCAGTTGCCGAGGAACACGTCCAGTTCCTTGCCGGACGACAGGGCGCGGTAGGTCACCGGGATCGACAGCAACGTGGTCTTGGTTTTGTAGCCCAACGATTCCAGCACTTCGCTGGCCACGGCGGTGGTGACGGTGATGTCGGTCCAGCCGACATCGGAGAACCTCACCGTGGCGCAGGACTCCGGTTCGGCGGCGTGGGTGAGCAACGGGATACTGAGGGATGCAAGCAAGAGCAAGGCTTTCATGGATCGACTCCTCAAGGTAAACGTCGGCAGCGGTTTGGGGTGATCTTTTTGTTTTAGGTGCAGCAAAACCTTTTCATGACGGCTAGACACCAAACCAGTTCAACGCCGCAGGTTCGGTATTGAGGTAGATGTGCTTGAGTTCGGTGAACTCATCCAGCCCCGCCCGGGACAGCTCGCGGCCGATCCCGCTGGACTTGTAGCCACCCCAGGGCGCCTGCGGAAAGGCGGCGTTGTAGTCGTTGATCCACAGGGTGCCGACCCGCAGGCGCCGGGCCATGCGGTGGGCCTTGCCGATGTCCCGGGTCCACACCCCGGCTGCCAGGCCGAACGGTGTGTCGTTGGCCAGGCGCAGTGACTGGGCTTCGTCGCGAAAACGCTCGACGGTGATCACCGGGCCGAAGATTTCTTCCCGGGCGATACGCATGTCGGCGGTGACGTTGCCGAGCAGGGTGGGCGACAGCCAGAAACCGCGGTCGAACTGCGCCGGGATCGTCCCGCCGGCCAGCAAGGTCGCGCCCTGTTCGACGGCGCCGGCAATCATCGTCAGGATCTGGTCGCGATGACCGGCGCTGATCAGCGGACCCATTTGAGTCGACTGGTCGAGGCCATTGCCCAGGCGAATCTTCGCGATCCGCTGCTGCAAGGCCTCGACGAAGCGGTCATGAATGCTGTCTTCAAGCAACAGCCGCGAGCCGGCCGAGCAGATTTGCCCGGCGTTGAAAAACACCGCGTTCAGCGCCTGGTCCAGCGCCACCTCGAAATCGGCATCGGCAAACACGATGTTCGGATTCTTGCCGCCCAGTTCCAGGGCCACGCGCTTGAAGTTGCCGCTGGCCGCGCGCATCACCTTGCCGCCGGCCACGGCGCCACCGGTCAGCGACACCAGATCCACCTCATGGCTGGCGGCAAGCACTTCACCCACATCCCCATCGCCACACAACAGGTTGAACACGCCGTCGGGCACACCGGCTTGCGCCAGCAGGGCGGTCAGGCGATGGGCCGTCATCGGGGTCAGGCTGCTGGGCTTGAACACCACGGTATTGCCGGCGGCCAGAGCCGGGGCGATTTTCCACACCGCTTGCAGCAGCGGGTAGTTCCAGGGGGCGATCAGGGCGCACACGCCCACCGGTTCACGCTGGTTGAAGCTGATCACATGGGCCGGCGCATGGCTGTTGACGCTGGCGCTTTCGCTTTCCAGCAGAGCGGCGTAGTAGCGGAAGGTCGCGACCACGTTGCCGATATCACCGAGGCTCTCGCCCAGGGTCTTGCCGGCGTTCAGGGTTTCCAGGCGCGCCAGGTGTTCGGCGTCCTGTTCGATCAGGCTGGCGATTTTCTGCAGCAGTTGCGCGCGTTCGGTCACCGCCATTGTCGGCCAGGGGCCGTCGTCGAAGGCCTGTCGTGCGGCGCTGATTGCTCGTTGTGCGTCGCTGGCATCGGCGACGGCCACCTGCGCCAATACTTCCTCGGTGGCGGGGTTGATCACATCGCGGTACTGCGGCACCTGTGGCGCTTGCCAATTCCCCGCGATGAACAAACGAATCTGCAGCATGGGCGTCTCCAGCCAAGTGGGTCGTGGTCGTCACTATGGCGGTGCCCATCGCAAGGCTCTTGATGAAACGCGGCATAAGCGCGCCGCTTTCTCACGATCAAAAGGCTGCGCAATAACGGCAGGCGGTGTCGTTTCCCGTCAAGCAGGCGCAGGCCGCCTCTCTACACTGCCAGGCATCCGATCAACCTCTGTGGAGTACGGGATGAGCCAATCCGTTGAGCAACTGAGAATCCGCCTGGCCTGCGCGTTTCGCTGGGCCGCGCGGTTGAACCTGCATGAGTCCATCGCCAATCACTTCAGCGTGGCGGTGTCGGGAGACGGCCGGGAGTTCTTGATCAACCCCTACGGCAAGCACTTCTCGCGGATCCGGGCCAGCGACTTGCTGCTGGTCAACGCCGATGATCCCGCCAGCCTCGACCGCCCGGACGCGCCTGACATCACCGCCTGGGCCCTGCACAGCGCCTTGCACCGTAACCAGCCCCATGCCCGGTGCATCCTGCACACCCATTCGAAATATGCGACGGCGTTGGCTTGCCTCGCGGATTCGCGGCTACCACCGATCGAGCAGAACTGCATGCGTTTTTTCGAACGGGTGATGATCGATGAAGGGTTCGACGGCATGGGCCTTGGGGACGAGGCCGAACGAGTCAGCCGTCTGCTGGGGGACAAGCCGATCCTGTTGATGGGCAATCACGGCGTGCTGGTGGCGGCGCCGAGCATCGCCCAGGCATTCGACGATCTGTATTACTTCGAGCGGGCTTGCGAAACCTACATCACCGCACTGTCCACCGGTCGCGAACTGCGGATTACCAGCGACGCCATCGCGCGCAAGACCTGCCGGCAATGGCTCGACTATCAGGGCTTTGCCGACAAGCATTTCAATGCGCTGATGGGCATTCTCGATGAGGAAGAGCCAGATTATCGAGACTGAACCACCACATCCCTGTAGGCGCAGGCTTCGCCAGCTCCTACAGGGCCGGCCGTTGTACCTTGCGCAGCGGCTGGCGCATCACCGGAGCGGTCCAGACCTGGCTGCGGTCTTCGCTGGGCGGGCAGCCGAAACGGGCGCGGTAGGTGCGGGAGAAATGTTCCAGCGAGCCGAAACCGGAACAGGCCGCCACCTGCGCCACGGTCATGCGGGTCTGTTGCAGCAGGCTGTGGGCCCGGGCCAGCCGCAGGGTCAGGTAATACTTGAGCGGCGACAGGCCGGTCTGATGCTTGAACTGACGCTCCAGTTGCCGGCGTGACAGCCCGACTTGCCCTGCAATCGCCTCGCAATCCAGCGGTTCCTCCAGCGCCTGCTCCATCAACTGCACCGCCCGGCGAATCTTGTTGCCGTATAGCCCGGTGTTGGTCAGGTCGCCGTCGAGCTGGCTGTCCGCCGGAGCCCGCACCTGGCCCATCAACAGATGCATGCCGATTTCCCGGGCCAGTTCGCTGTCGATGCTCTGGCCGATCCAGCCCAGCAGCATGTCCAGAGTGGTGGTGGCGCCGGCGCAGGTCAGGCGCTGGCGTTCCAGGGTGTAGAGCTGCGGCTTGGCGTGGACCCGTGGATAACTTTCCTGAAAGCCTTGCAGGTTGTCCCAGTGCACGGCGGCTTCGTAGCCATCGAGCACGCCGGCGGCCGCCAGCAGTTCGGTGCCGGTTTCCACGCCCATCAACACCGCGCCAAACAGTGCCTGTTTACGCAGCCAGCTCTTGAGCGCCACGTTCCGGCTGTGTTTGTGCACATCGAAACTGGCGATCACCAGACAGGCATCGAAACCCTGGTCGGCCTTCAAACCGTCATTGGCGACGGTGGTCAGACCGTTGCTGGCCTGCACCGGTTCGCCGTCCAGGGACAACAGCGACCACTGGAACAGCTGGCGCTGGGTCAGCCAGTTGGCAATGGCCAACGGCTCCAGCACCGCGGCCAGACCGAAGTTGGAGAACGACGGCAACAGCAAGACCGCCACGCGCAACGGCGCGACATCGTCGCGCCGCCAGGTGAAACGGGCGTTTGCATCATCGAACGACTGATTACTCATATGTGATCTCTATCGTTGCCGTGTCTGCCATTGCGGGTGAGTCCATACCGCTGCCTGACTGCGTGGCAGGGGCGACCTGCCGCGAATCATATCGCTGGCCTTTTCCGCGATCATCACCGTCGGGGCGTTGGTGTTGCCGCTGACAATCACCGGCATGATCGAGGCGTCCACCACCCGCAAACCGTCCAGGCCATGCACGCGCAATTGCGGGTCGACCACCGCTTCGGTGTCGCTCGCCGGGCCCATCTTGCACGTACCGCTGGCATGGTAGCCGGTTTCCGTGACCTGCCGGGCCCAGGCATCCAGCGCTTCGTCACTTTGCGCCTGCGGGCCGGGCACCAGTTCCTCGCCCTTGAACGCGGCCATGGCCGATTGTTCGATGATCTCGCGCACCAGCCGGGCACCGGCGCGCATGTCCGCTCGATCCTGCTCGGTTTTCAGGTAATTGAACAGGATGCGCGGCGGCTGCCGGGGGTCGGCGCTGTTGAGCGTGACGCTGCCCAGGCTGGTGGGGCGCATCAGATCGATGTGGATCTGGAACGCATGGTTGGGCACCAGATCGACACTGCCGGGTTTCACCGCCAGCGGCATGAAGGTCAATTGCAGGTCGGGATGTTCGACCCCGGCCCGGGAGCGGATGAACGCGCCGGCTTCGAAATGATTGCTCGCAGCCAACCCGTCGTGAGTGGCGAACCAGCGTGCGCCGATCCACCATTTGCCCGGCGCGGTGGTCCAGGGATACAGCGACACCGGTTTCTTGCACAGGTACTGCACCACGGTGTCGGGGTGGTCGTTGAGACGGCGGCCGACACCGGGCAGGTCTTGTTTGACCGTGATGCCCAGATCGCGCAGTTCAGAAGCCGGACCGATGCCCGACAGCAACAACAGTTGCGGCGAGTTGATCGCCCCGGCGGTCAGCAGCACTTCGCGTCGGGCGAAGGCCTGATGGGTTTTTCCGTTCTGCTCGTATTCGATGCCGATGGCGCGCTGGCCTTTGAACAGGATGCGCAAGGCCAGGGCATCGGTGCTCACCCGCACGTTGCCCCGGCCCAGCGCTTCGCTCAGATAACCGCGCGAGGTGCTCCAGCGCCGACCGTTGCGGGTGGTGCGATCGACCGGGCCGAAGGCTTCCTGGCGATAGCCATTGAGGTCGTCGCTCAAGCCATAACCGGCCTCGGCGCCGGCCTTCAGGAATGCCGCGCACAGCGGTGTCTGCACGTCGCCCGGGGTGACGTGCAAGTGCCCGGCCGCCCCCCGGTAATCGTCTTCGCCGCCGGCATGGGTCTGCGCCCGCTTGAAGTAAGGCAGCACGTCCAGATAGCTCCAGCCGGTGCAGCCCTGTTTGGCCCAGGCGTCGTAATCCCGGGCATGGCCACGGATGTAGACCATGCCGTTGATCGACGACGAACCGCCCAGGGTCCGGCCGCGCGGCGTGCCGATGCGGCGGCCGTCCAGGTACGGTTCCGGCTCGGAGCTGTAGCTCCAGTTGTAACGCGTGCCACCGACCACCAGCCCGACGGCGGACGGCATGTCGATGGTCCAGCTCTTGTCCGCAGGGCCGGCTTCGAGCAGCAGGATTTGCGTGGCCGGGTCTTCGCCGAGGCGATTGGCCAACACGCAGCCGGCCGACCCCGCGCCCACGATCAGGTAATCAAACTCATGGTTGGCCATGGTTCGTTTTGCTCCATAAATGAAGGGTCACATCACAAATCCCCTGTAGGAGCGAGCCTGCTCGCGATGGCGTCGATACATTCAACATCGATGTGCCTGACCCACCGCTATCGCGAGCAGGCTCGCTCCTACAGGGATTTTGGGTTGGTTCAGATCGCGGAATTCCCATGAATCCCGTTAAACACCAACCGATGGAAGTGATGCACCAGATGCTCGCTTTCATTGCTGCGCTGGGCATCGATCATGTAGCGGCCCTGGTCATAACCCAGTGAGCGCAAACCTTTCTGCACCGAGATGTTCAGGGCGATGTCTTCCGGCCCCAAATCCTCGTTCATCCACTTCATGCATTGCTCGCTGACCTTCGCGGTCTCGGCGTTGCTGGAGTAGTAACCAAAGCGCAGCAGCGAGCGTTCGGCGTCCAGCGGAATCATGATGAACGAGCCCAGAAATTCCGAGAACGGGAAGGTGTAGAAGGTGTTGTTCGGCCACATGCCGATGTTGAAGAAGCATTCGTCCGGGTTCAGGTCCTTGCGCAGCGGCACGCCGTAGGCTTCGGTCACCGTGAGATTGGCCGGGGCGATGTAGGTCCACCAGTTGTCGCGTTTGGTCAACTGATAGCCCTTGAAGTCGATGAGTCGGGCCAGGTCGATATGGCACGGCCCCGACAGCTTGAAGTGATAACCCTCGATGGAGTTGTCCATGATTACCTTCCAGTTGGCCGGCACGATCACGTCCTGCTCCTCGATCAGGCGCATGTTGGCCAGGTCCGGGAACACCCGGCGCATTTCCTCGTCGGCACCGGGGAACAAATCCCGCAGCGACGGGGCTTTCGGGTCGAGGTTGAAGTAGATGAAGCCGCCCATTTCCTCGGTGCGGATCTGCGGAATGTTGAACTGCTGCAACTCGAAGTTCTTCATCTTCTCGCAGCGGGGCGCGCTGCGCAGGCTGCCGTCCATTTCGTAGCACCAGGAGTGATAGGCGCAGCGCACCACGCCCCCGGTGGTGCCGCGACGCTCTTCGAGCAGGCGATTGCCGCGGTGCTGGCAAACGTTATGGAACGCATGAATCTGCCCCTGCCGATTCTTCGCCACCACCACGCTCTGGTCGAACAGATCCGTCACCACATACTGCCCCGGCTCGGCGAACTCGCTGACGTGCCCGGCCACATGCCAGGCGTGCATGAAAATATTGTCGCGCTCGGCCTTGAACAGGGTCTCGTCGTAGAAGTAACGCGAAGGCAGGGTGAAGGCTTCTTCCGGGTCCTGATGATCCCAGCCGTCGATCGAGCTGTGAGCCTTGAGGGTGTGGATATTTTGCATGGGAACGATCTCCTCGGTGCCTGGCGCCGCACGGTACGGCTTGCTGTTGTGGGTCCTAATCTAGGGGGCGAGGAAGTGGGGGGATTGATGGAAAGCGACCAGTTGCGTGATGAAAACATCAAGCGCAGATATGCCCGCGTTCCACCTGCAGGAGCTGCCGAAGGCTGCGATCTTTTGATCTTGATCCGGGTCAATATGACTTCATTTTTGTCAGAATGACTCGCTGTCAATTTGACTATTCTAGAAATAACTAATTGATATTTAAGAATTTATAGATTGGCACGCTTCATGAATTACCCAAGGCAATAAACCCGAAGCAGGAGAATCCCATGACCCGCTCCATTGCTCTTGGCTTCACATTCAGTTTCTTGCTTTCCCCGCTCTGCATGGCCGATCAAGTCATACGCGAAGTACCCGATACCACTGCCGGCAAAGGCTACGGTGCCCTGACCGGTTTGATGGTGGGTGCCGTTGGCGGTCCGGTGGGTGCGTTGGTGGGAGCCGGTGCCGGCTTCTTCGCCGGTGGCTCGGTACAGCAGGCGACGGGTCTGTCGCAGACCGCGTACGAAGTGAAGGATGCGCGGGGTGAAGTCAGTACGGTTCGTTCACCCAATGCCCATTTCGAGGCGGGTCAGCAGGTGACTCGCCAGGGTTCGCGATTGGTGCCGCAAGGCAGTTGAATCGCCGACAGCAGTAGCACGATTTTCCCTTTCACGGGCAGGCGAGCCGCACCTCGTTTGCCCGTTTTTTTATGGGGCGGATCAAGGTCGGAAGTCAGTCCAAATGTAGGAGCGAGCCTGCTCGCGATAGGGCCGGGTCAGTCAACATTTATGCTGAATGACCCACCGCATTCGCGAGCAGGCTCGCTCCTACAGGTTTATCTGTCTATCAAGCGCGTTCGAAAATCGCCGCAATCCCCTGACCACCACCAATGCACATGGTCACCAGCGCATAGCGCCCGCCGGTACGGTGCAGTTCGTGGATGGCCTTGGTGGCGATGATCGCGCCGGTCGCACCCACCGGGTGACCCAGGGCGATGCCGGAGCCGTTCGGGTTGACCTTGGCCGGGTCCAGATCCAGTTCCTGGCTGACGGCACAGGCTTGGGCGGCGAAGGCGATGTTGGCTTCGATCACGTCCATGTCTGCAACGGTCAGGCCTGCGCGCTTGAGGGCCAGGCGGGTGGCCGGGATCGGGCCCAGGCCCATCAGTTCCGGCTCGACGCCAGCATGGGCGTAGCTGACCAGGCGCGCCATCGGGCGCAGGTTGTTGGCCTGCACGGCGTTGCCGGTGGCCATGACCAGCGCGGCCGCGCCGTCGTTCAGGCCCGAGGCGTTGCCGGCGGTGACCGAACCGTCTTTCTTGAACGCCGGCTTCATGGCCGCCAGTTGCTCAAGGGAAGTAGCGCGCGGATGTTCATCGACGTTGAACAGCTTGGTGCCTTTGCGATCCTGGATTTCAACGGTGGCGATCTGATCAACGAAGTAGCCGTTGGCAATCGCGTGGGCGGCGCGTTTCTGGTCTTCCAGGGCCAGGGCGTCCTGCATTTCGCGGGTGATGCCGTTGCGCGCGGCGACGTTCTCGGCGGTGACGCCCATGTGGATGGTCTGGAACGGGTCATGCAGGATGCCCAGCATGTAGTCGATGGCCTGGATGTTGCCCATGCGCGCACCCCAGCGGGCGGCCGGCATCAGGTACGGGCCACGGCTCATGGACTCGGCACCGGCGCCGATGGCGATTTCGGCGTCGCCCAGCAGCAGGGTTTGCGCGGCGCTGACGATCGCTTGCAGGCCGGAACCGCACAGGCGGTTGACGTTATAGGCCGGGGTTTCCTTCGGGATGCCGGCGTTCATCGCGGCAACGCGGGAGAGGTAGGCATCGCGAGTTTCGGTAGGGATCACATTGCCCATCACCAAATGACCGACCAGCGCCGGGTCGACGGCGGCGCGCTCCAGGGCGGACTTGATCGCGGTGGTCGCCAGATCGACTGGCGGCACGTCCTTGAGCGAGCCACCGAAGGAACCGATGGCGGTACGGGCGGCGCTGACGACGAAGATTTCCGGGGTGTTCATGACGGGTTTCCTTTCGGGATTTACTTATCTGTACTGCGATTGAGCAGTGCGTTCAAGGCGGTTTTGGCTTCAGTGCTGTTGAGGCGCTGAATGAACAACTGGTTTTCTTCACGCAGGGTGGCTTGCAGTTCGGCCATGCCGGCCTGCTTCATCAATTGGCGCGATTCAAGCAAGGCTTGCCGGGGCATCGCCAACAAGCGTCGGGCGATTTTTTCCGCCGCAGCCAGGCATTGTTCGCCATCGTCGAAGGCCTCGTTGGCCAGGCCCCATGCCAGCGCTTCATCGCCACTGAAGCCTTCGCCCAGTAGCAGCAGACGTGCGGCACGGGCCTGACCGAGCAGGCGCGGGAAAAGCAGGCTGGCGCCGAACTCCGGGCACAGGCCAATGTTGACGAACGGCATGCGCAGCTTGGCGTTGCGCGTCACCAGCACCTGATCGCAATGCAGCAGCAGGGTGGTGCCGATGCCGATGGCCGCGCCGCACACAGCGGCAATCAGCGGCTTTGTCAGGTGGGTCACGGCGCGCATCAGGCGGAAGGCCGGGCTGTCCAGATGGGTCGGCGGCTCTTGCAGGAAGTCCACCAGATCGTTGCCACTGGTAAAACAGTTCGGGCCGCCGGTGAGGATGATGACCCCGATGTCCGGGTTTTCGTCAGCGGCGAACAGCAGGTCGGCCACGCGCGTGTACATCGCGTTGGTCAGGGCATTGAGCTTGTCCGGACGGTCGATGGTCAGCGTCAGTACGCCATCGCTCAGGTGTTGTTTGATCAGGTCGGTCATCGAAGGCGCCTGCAGGGTCGGTTTGGCGGCCACTTTAAGCGCCGGGCAAACCTCGCCGCTATGACAAAACGGGTCAACCGCCCTGATGCTTTTTGCCATGTCGCAGACCGACACACCCATTCGGGGTATGGCTTCACCCCGCGAATCGCCCAATAGTAGGTTCATCCGCTCATCCAGAGCCGAACTCGCTCGATAAGGTGAATGTGCAATGCGCAAGACACTGAAGGTGATTTCCAGTCTGTTTGTTGTTTCGTTGGCCATCAATGCCCAGGCCGCACAAGTGGACGACAGCAAAACGCTGCGGCTCTACAACTGGGCGGACTACATCGGCGAGAAGACGCTGGCGAATTTCGAGAAAGAAACCGGCATCAAAGTCATTTATGACACCTTCGACGCCTATGAGACGGTGCAGGCCAAACTGCTGACGGGCCACTCCGGCTACGACCTGATCGTGTTGAATGCCTCGCTGGCGCCACCGCTGATCAAGGCCAAGGTGTTCCAGCCGCTGGACAAGAAGTTGCTGCCGAGCTGGAACAATCTGGACCCGAAAGTCCTGCAGGACCTGCAAGGCTTCGACCCGGGCACCACGTACTCGGCGCCCTATACCTGGGGCAGCAACGGCGTGACCTACAACGTCGACAAGATCAAGGAACGCATGCCGGACGCGCCGATCGGTTCGCTGGCGATGATTTTCGATCCGAAGATCGTCTCCAAATTCGCCGACTGCGGCGTCACCCTGCTCGATGCGCCCACCGAAGTGATTCCGCTGGCGCTGAAATATCTGGGTCGTGACCCGCGAAGCGCCGCGCCAGAAGACCTCAAGGCCGCTCAGGATGTGCTGCTGTCGGTGCGGCCTTACATCCGCAAATTCGACTCGGTCAACTACCTGACCAGCTTGCCCAACGGCGATGTGTGCATGGCCATGACCTGGTCCGGCGACTACGCCACCGCCATGGCCCGTGCCGAAGAGGCGAAGAAGCAGATCAACCTGGCCTATTTCATTCCCAAGGAAGGCTCGCTGATCTGGTTCGACAACATGTACATCCCGGCGGACGCGCCCCACGTGGCCAACGCCCACAAGTTTCTCGACTACCTGATGCAACCCCAGGTGATGGCCGATGTGAGCGATTACATCAACTACGCCAACAGCAACGCGGCGGCCACGCCCCTGCTCAATGCCAGTGTGCGAGATAACCCGGCGATCTATCCCGATGAAGACGTGCGTCAACGGCTCTTCCCGCAGAAAACCCAGGACGCGAAAGACATGCGCGCCATTACGCGGGTGTGGAGCACGGTGAAGAGCGGGATCTGATCGTCCAATTGTTCAGTTTGAGGTTTGTGTATGGCTACTCCAATCAAGGCTACCCCGATCAAGAAAGTGTTCTCGCAGGCTGAAGAAGCCGCACTGGTCAAGGCCGACAAGGCCCACCACATGCACGGCTACCACATGTTCGACGAGCACGCCGAACAGGGCTCGCTGAATATCGTCGCCGGTGACGGCGCCTACATCTACGACACCCAGGGCAACCGTTTCCTCGATGCCGTGGGCGGCATGTGGTGCACCAACATCGGTTTGGGGCGTGAGGAAATGGCCGAGGCCATTGCCGATCAGGTACGGCAACTGGCGTATTCGAATCCGTTTTCCGACATGTCGAACAACGTGGCGATCCAGCTGTGCGAAAAGCTCGCCAGCCTGGCGCCGGGCGATCTTGATCACGTGTTCCTCACCACCGGTGGCTCCACCGCGGTCGACACCGCCTACCGGCTGATCCAGTACTACCAGAACTGCCGTGGCAAGACGGAGAAGAAGCACGTCATCGCCCGTTTCAACGCCTATCACGGCTCCACCACCCTGACCATGTCCATCGGCAACAAGGCCGCCGACCGGGTGCCGGAATTCGACTACGCCAACCCGCTGATCCACCACGTGTACAACCCCAACCCTTACCGCGCGCCGGAAGGCATGGATGAGGCGCAGTTCCTCGAATTCCTGGTCAAGGAGTTCGAAGACAAGATCCTCTCGATTGGCGCGGACAAGGTGGCCGGCTTCTTCGCCGAACCGGTGATGGGTTCGGGCGGGGTGATCATTCCGCCCAAGGGTTACCTCAAGCGCATGTGGGAAGTGTGCCAGCGCTACGACATCCTGTTTGTCGCCGATGAGGTGGTGACCTCGTTCGGGCGCCTGGGCAAGTTCTTCGCCTCCAAGGACGTGTTCGACGTGCAGCCGGACATCATCACCACCGCCAAGGGCCTGACCTCGGCCTATCTGCCGCTGGGCGCCTGCATCTTCTCCGATCGCATCTGGAAGGTGATTGCCGAACCGGGCACGGGCCGCTGCTTCACCCACGGTTTCACCTACAGTGGTCATCCGGTGTGCTGCACGGCGGCGCTGAAGAACATCGAGATCATCGAGCGGGAAAACCTGCTGGCCCATGTCGAGGATGTCGGCGGTTACCTGGAACAACGCCTGGCTACCCTGCGGGACCTGCCGCTGGTGGGGGATGTGCGCTGCCTGAAACTGATGGCCTGCGTTGAATTCGTCGCCGACAAGCGCACCAAGGCGTTGTTTGCCGACGAGATCAACATCGGCGAGAAGATCCATTCGCGGGCTCAGGCCAAAGGACTGTTGGTGCGGCCGATCATGCACCTGAACGTGATGTCGCCACCGTTGATCCTGACTTATGCACAGGTGGACGAGATCGTCGAGATCCTGCGCGAGTGCATCCTGGAAGTGGCGGCCGAGCTTTCTGCGAGCGGCCAGTACGCCGGCCAATGACTTTGTCCGTCAGGCTGTTACCAAGGCCGTGCTCTGCCGCTAGACTGCGGGTCATGAGCAGACCAAACGACGAAACGCTGATCGCGATGCCCTTCGGGGCATTGCACAAATGGCATGGGGGAATGCGCGAGGCATTCGCCCATATCGACGAGCCCGACGCCCTGCAATATTTGGCGTCGGCGTTGGCGCAGCTGGTGTCCATCGAATCGATGATGATCAGCCTGGAGCGCAAGGACCGTCCGCCGCAATTGCTGCATCAGCGCGGGATTGCCGAGCAATATCAGGTCTCGATTCTCGACCGCTATTTTTCCGGGGGCTATCTGCTCGACCCGTTCTGTTTCGCGGTGGAGCAGGGGTTGGCGCAAGGCTTCTATCACCTGGAAGAAATCGCGCCGGACAACTTTTTCGACAGCGACTACTACAAGACTTACTACCTGAATGCCGGCTGTTCGGAAGACAGCTACTACATCGTCGACACCGGCAACGACACCAAAATTTCCGTCAGTCTCTATCAAGGTTTCGGTGGTGAATGCCTGCGAGTCGACCAGTTGAATCTACTACGCGCGGTCGAACCGCTGGTGCGCGAGTTCGTCAGCGAATTCAGCCGTCGGGGCATGCTGCGCAATAGTGCGATTCAGTGCGATAGCGAGCAGAAGTCGGCTGATGACCTCAAGCATCGGGTGCAGTCCGCGTTCGAACAGTTCGGTAGTGACCTGCTCACCGAGCGCGAACGGGAAGTGGCGCACATGGTCCTGCGGGGCCACTCGGTGAAATCCACCGCCAGCCAGATGAACATCTCCCCGGAAACCGTGCGCATGCACCGCAAGAACCTGTATTTGAAGCTGGAAGTGGGGTCGCAGTCGGAGTTGTTTGCGCTGTTCATCGAGTGGTTGCGCGGGCACTGAAAGCCAAAAGATCGCACCCCTGTAGGAGCGAGCCTGCTCGCGATAGCGGTGTGTCAGTCGACATCATCACTGACTGACACACCGCCATCGCGAGCAGGCTCGCTCCTACAGGTTTTTGGGTTGACCACAAGAACTGTGGTCAACCAGAAGCGCGGATCAATCCTCGCGCTTCACCACCAGCGTCAAGATGTCATAGCTGGCCACCAGCTCACCCAGCTGGTTGGTGACTTCCACATCCCACGCCACCACCCCTTGCGGAACGCCCTGTGGGCTCTTCTTGCCCTGGTCGATCTTGCGTTTGCAGGTCAGGCGCGCCTGGATGGTGTCGCCGATGCCCACCGGGTTGATGAAGCGCAGGGTGTCGAGGCCATAGTTGGCCAGCACCGGGCCGACGCCAGGGGATACAAACAGGCCCGCCGCGGCCGACAGTACGAAGTAGCCGTGGGCGATGCGCTTGCCGAATTGCGATTCCTTGGCCGCGATGTCGTCGAAGTGCATGTAGAAGTGGTCGCCCGACAGGCAGCCGAAGTTCACCAGGTCCGCCTCGGTGACGGTGCGACGGTGGGTCAGCAGCGACTCGCCGATCTGCAGGTCCTGGAAGTAGCGACGGAACGGGTGCACTTCGGTTTCGATGACCTTGGCGCCACGCACGTATTCACCGGTGACCGCTGCCAGCATGGTTGGCGAGCCCTGGACCGCCGCGCGTTGCAGGTAGTGTTTCACCGCACGCAGGCCGCCGAGTTCTTCACCGCCACCGGCACGACCCGGACCGCCGTGCTTGAGTTGTGGCAGTGGCGAGCCGTGACCGGTGGATTCACCGGCGCAGTTGCGGTCCAGCACCAGCAGACGACCGTGCAGGGCTGCGGCGACTGGAACGGCCTTGGCGGCGATTTGTGGATCCTTGGTCACCAGGCTGGCCACCAGGCTGCCTTTGCCGCGTGCGGCCAGGGCCAGGGCTTCGTCGATGTCGTCGTAGGCCATCAGGGTGCTGACCGGGCCGAACGCTTCGATGTCGTGAGCGCCGCCTTCGGCGTGCGGATCGCGGGCCTGCAACAGGGTCGGGGCGAAGAACGCGCCCTTGTCGACGTTCACGCCGCGCGGCTCGAAGCCGTCACGGGCACCGAACAGCAGGTCGCTGCTCTGCAACAGCATTTCCAGGCGCTCGGCCACGTCTTTCTGTTGATCGTGGGAAGCCAGTGCACCCATGCGCACGCCTTCCACCGACGGATCGCCAACCACGACTTTGGCCAGGCGATCACGCAGACGCGTGGCCACGGCATCAATGTGCTTGGCCGGCACGATGGCGCGGCGGATGGCGGTGCATTTCTGCCCGGCCTTGGTGGTCATTTCCTTGGCCACTTCCTTGATGAACAGCTCGAATTCTTCGTCGTCCGGGGTGACGTCCGGAGCGAGGATCGCGCAGTTCAGCGAGTCGGCTTCGGCAGTGAACGGCACCGAGTTGCGAATCAGGTTCGGGTTTACGCGCAGCTTGGCCGCGGTGTCGGCGGAACCGGTGAAGGTCACCACGTCCTGGCCTTGCAGGCGGTCCAGCAGGTCACCGGTGCCACCGATGATCAGTTGCAGGCTGCCCGCTGGCAGCAGGCCGGATTCGTCCATCAGGCGCACCACGGCTTCGGTCAGGTAGCTGGTGGCGCTGGCGGGCTTGACGATGCACGGCATGCCGGCGAGGAAGCTCGGCGCGAACTTTTCCAACATGCCCCAGATCGGGAAGTTGAAGGCGTTGATGTGCACGGCGACGCCGCCGCGCGGTACCAGGATGTGGGTACCGGCGAAGGAGCCCATCTTGCTCAGCTGCATGGCCGGGCCTTCGTGGACCACGTTGCCCGACGGCAGCTCGCGCGAGCCCAGGCTGGCGTAGGTGAACAGCGTGCTGTTACCGCCTTCGATGTCGATCCAGCTGTCGGCACGGGTGGCGCCGCTGTGGTGGGAAATCGCGTAGAGCTGTTCCTTGCGCTCGGCCAGGTACAGGGCCAGGGCCTTGAGGCGCTGGGCGCGTTGCTGGAAGTCCAGCGCCATCAGGCCGCTGACGCCTTGGCGGCGACCGTGTTCGATGGCTTCGGCGAAGTCCGGACGCTCTTCATGGGTGCGGAAGATTTCATGGCCGTCGATGGCGCTGCGCAGGACTTGCGCGCCTTGCTGGCCGATCCAGCGGCCGGCGATGAAGCTTTGCAGGGTAGGGGCGTGGGACATGGCATTGACTCTCAAAAATTGTGAAAACACCGCGTGACCACTGTGGGAGCGAGCCTGCTCGCGATGAGGCCGTCACCTTCGACATCTCCGGTGACTGATCCACCGCTATCGCGAGCAGGCTCGCTCCTACAGGGTTTTGCGTTGTTCTTGTGGATAAGTTTCAGAGCTGGTCGAAGTCCAGCACCACCTTGTCGGTGACCGGGAAGGCCTGGCACGACAGGACGTAGCCGGCCGCCACTTCGTAGTCTTCCAGGGCGTGGTTGGTGTCCATTTCCACTTCGCCTTCGATGACCTTGCATTTGCAGGTCGAGCACACGCCGGCCTTGCACGAGTAGGGCAGTTCGGCGCCGATGGCGTTGCCGGCGTCGAGGATGCTCTGGCTGTTGCGCGGCAGGTCGAAGCCCAGGGCGCGGCCGTCGCTGATCACGGTGATGTGGCTGACCGCCGAATCCACCTGGCGAGCCGCTTCACGGGCTTCGCGTTTCTGCTGGCTGCCGGCGGCGGCGAACAGTTCGAAGTGAATGCGCGCAGGGTCCATGCCCTTGGCTTTCAGGCTGTCGCGCACGGTCTCGGTCATTTCCTGCGGGCCGCAGATGAAGGCGGCGTCGAGGGCTTTCACGTCGAGCCAGCGGCTGAACAGTTGCTCGCATTTCTCGGCGTTGATCCGGCCGTTGTACAGGTCGACGTCCTGCTGCTCGCGGCTGAACACGAAGATCAGGTTCAGGCGTTGCAGGTAACGGTTCTTCAGGTCTTCCAGCTGTTCGCGGAACAGCGCGCCGGAGCTGGAACGGTTGCCGTACAGCAGGGTGACGCGGCTGTGGGGCTCGGTTTCCAGGGTGGTCTTGATGATCGACAGGATCGGCGTGATGCCGCTGCCGGCGGCGACCGCCAAGTATTGGCCATGGCGAGCCGGGTCGAGTTCGACGCTGAAGTGGCCGGCTGGTGGCATGACTTCCAGGGTTTGCCCGGCTTTGAGTTGTTCGTTGGCGTAGGCGGAAAAACGCCCGCCGGCCACGCGCTTGATGGCTACGCGCAGTTCACCGTCGTTGACGCCGGTGCAGATCGAGTAGGAGCGACGCACTTCTTCGCCGTCCAGCTGGGTGCGCATCACCAGGTGCTGACCCTGGGTGAAGTGGAAGCTATCTTGCAGGTCTTGCGGAATCTCGAAGGCGATGGACACCGCGTCACGGGTCTCGGTGCGCACGTCCTTGATGGTCAGGCTGTGAAATTTGCTCATTGTTGTTCTCCAGCTGGACGGCGGCTCGCCGCTCAGATGCACTTGAAATAGTCGAACGGTTCCCGGCAATCGATGCAGCGGTACAGCGCCTTGCACGCGGTGGAGCCGAACTCGCTGAGCACCTCGGTGTGCACGCTGCCGCATTGCGGGCAGGCGATCACCGGGCTCTCACCGAGCAGGCTGCGCTTGCTGGTGCTGCCGTCGGGCGGCGCGATGCCGTAGGCCCGCAGGCGCTCGCGGCCGCTGGCGCTGATCCAGTCGGTGGTCCAGGCCGGCGTCAGGCGGCGCTCCAGGTTCGGTGCGCGAAAACCGGCCAGCTCCAGTGCGTCGCGAATATCGCTTTCGATCACTTCGGTGGCCGGGCAGCCGGAGTAGGTCGGCGTGACCACCACGTGCAAGTGACCGGCCTGCCAGTCCAGATCGCGCACGATCCCCAGGTCCACGACGCTGACCACCGGCACTTCCGGGTCCATGACCTCGGACAGGACCGCCCAGGCGGCAGCCAGGTCGGTCGGTTGTGCCGGCCGGGCGCCTTGGTCGCTGGCGATCAGATCACCAGGTTGCATCGGGGTACGCTCGTGGCAGGAACTGCATTTCGGCCAGCAGGATGCCCAGGTGTTCGGTGTGCAGGCCCTTGCGCGCATTCAGGTAGAAATAGCTTGGCGCGGCAGGGACGGGCAGGGTGGCGCTGGCGAAGATTTGTTCAACCTTGGCTTGCCATGCGCTAGCGACCGTGGCGATGTCCGGGGTGATGCCGGCTTCGCATAGGCGCTGTTCGCTGTCATCGGCGGCGATCAGTTCCACGGTGAAACGCCAGACTTCCGGGATGGCCGCGAGCATGCGCTTATGGCTTTCCTCGGTGCCGTCGCCCATGCGCTCGACCCATTCGCCGGAGCGGCGCAGGTGGTAGGTGACTTCCTTCACGGCCTTGGCGGCGATCCCGGCGATGCGCTCATCGCTGGACTGGCTCAAGCCCTTGAGGACTTCCAGATGCCAGGCGTCGTACAGGAACTGCTTGAGCATGGTCACCGCGAAGTCGCCGTTGGGTTGTTCCACCAGCAGCAGGTTGCGGTAGGCACGCTCGTCGCGGCGGAACGCCAGGTCATCGGCGTCACGGCCGTCGTCCAGCAGCTCGGCGGCATAGTCCAGCCAGTTGCGGGCCTGGCCCACCAGGTCGAGGCCGACGTTCATCAGCGCCAGCTCTTCTTCCAGTGCCGGGGCCTTGCCGCACCACTGGCACAGGCGCTGGCCCTGAATCAGGGCGCTGTCGCCCAGGCGCAGCAGGTATTCGATCAGATCGGTCTTGTTCGTCATGGTCGATCTCACATGTGCCCGACTTCGGCCGGCAGCTCGTAGAAGCTGGCGTGGCGGTAAACCTTGTCGTCCGACGGGTCGAACAGCGGGTCTTTTTCATCCGGCGACGAAGCGGTGATCAGCGCCGAAGGCACGACCCACAGGCTCACGCCTTCGCTGCGACGGGTGTAGAGCTCGCGCGCGTTCTCGATGGCCATGGTGGTATCGGCGGCATGGACGCTGCCGACGTGCTTGTGGTTCAGGCCGTGCTTGCTGCGCACGAAGACTTCGAAGAGGGTCCACTCGGACATTTCAGTTACTCCACATCAGGTGGCCGGATCAGGCGGCGTTCTTGTTTTGTTTTTTGCGGGCGTGGGCGACAGCGGCTTCGCGGACCCAGGCACCGTCTTCAATCGCCTTGCGGCGGGTGGCGACGCGTTCGGTGTTGCACGGGCCGTTGCCCTTGAGCACTTCGTAGAATTCGTCCCACTGGATCTGGCCGAAGTCGTAGTGGCCGGTTTCTGCATTCCACTTCAGGTCAGGGTCGGGGCAGGTGCAGCCCAACAGCTCAAGCTGCGGGATGGTCTGGTCGATGAAGCGCTGGCGCAGTTCGTCGTTGCTCTGGCGCTTGATTTTCCAGGCCATGGATTGCGCGCTGTTCGGCGAGTGTTCGTCGCTCGGGCCGAACATCATCAGCGACGGCCACCACAGGCGGTTGATCGCGTCCTGAACCATGTCCTTCTGCGCCTGGGTACCGTGACGCATCATGGTCAGCAGGATTTCGTAGCCCTGGCGCTGGTGGAAGCTCTCTTCCTTGCAGATACGGATCATCGCCCGCGAGTACGGGCCGTAGGAGGTGCGCTGCAGCACCACCTGGTTGACGATCGCCGCACCATCCACCAGCCAGCCCACCGCGCCCATGTCGGCCCAGTTCAGCGTCGGGTAGTTGAAGATGCTCGAATACTTGGCTTTACCGCTGTGCAGCTTGTCGATTTCTGTATCGCGATCGGCGCCCAGGGTTTCCATGGCGCTGTACAGGTACAGGCCGTGGCCGGCTTCGTCCTGGATCTTGGCCATCAATTGCAGCTTGCGTTTGAGCGTTGGCGCGCGGGTGACCCAGTTGCCTTCGGGCAGCATGCCGACGATTTCGGAGTGAGCGTGCTGGGAAATCTGCCGGATCAGGGTCTGCCGGTAGGCATCTGGCATCCAGTTCTTGGCTTCGATCTTGATTTCTGAATCGATTTTTTCCTGGAAGGCGCGTTCCTGATCGGACATTTCCGACAGGTCCTTGATGCGCTTGACTCCGGTTTCTACAAGCTGTGCGTACATTTCGGTCTCCGGCCTCTTTTTTGTTCAGGGGCATTTCGAGGGCATGGAGAACTTTATAAGCGATACAGAAATTAATATCAAACAGAAAATATAGTGTCGTATTGTTTTTGTGTATCGCTTCCGACGTATGGGAGGGCGAGTTGGGGTTTCTGGACACGCTGGTGGCACCTTAGTAGCATCCGCCGCAGATGGATCTTTCCCTTTGCAACGCCAGCCGGCGGGCCTCTCAAGGAGTCGAAATGCACGAATTCACCCATGGCGATAAGAAGGTCGCGTTCACTGTGTTGAGCGGTGAGGTGCTGGGCAGCGAAAAGATGAGCGAAACCCGGATCACCACGACAGGTGGCGGCGCAACTGCGGGCAGTGTCGGCGCCAACGGGCAACCGGTGCGGGTCAGTTCGGAGTCGATCATCAACCACGAGTTCTGGATCAGGACCGCGGACGGCGTCGAGCACGATGTGAAGTTGCGCGGGGTGGATATTCCCCTGCGTGCAGGTCAGCAGGTGTCGTTGTTCAGCGCGCTGCGCAAGGACGGCAAGGCACCTGTACCTGCAGTGCTGCATAACCATTCGGCGGCCAAACGCTGGGTGGTGCGTGACGCTGCAGCGCTGAATCAGGAATTGGCGCTGGTGGACTTCAAGTGGAGCTCGTTGTGGATTGCCTTCGCCCTGTTGTTCGGCGTCGGCTTTGCTTCACCGGCGCTGGGCCTGGTGGTGTTCATTCTGTACATCTTTTATCAGTGCTATCAGGCCTCGAAGCGCAGGCGGCGGCTTATCAGCGACTTGAATGCCTTCCTCGACAAGCTGAGCCCTCAGATGGCCAACCCTGTTCAACCGCAAGTCAACCCGTTTGAAGCCATGCTCAAGGCCTCGGGCATTAACCTGTCCGAAGCACAGGTTCAAACGATCTCGATGCAGTTCGAACTGCCTGTCGAAGTGCAGGTGGCGGCGCCGGTGCAACAAGCGCCCGTGCAAGCTCCGGTCGAGGCGCCAAACCCCGTGCTGGACAGCAATGGCGTGCGCAGGGCTTTGTCGCGCAAGGGTTCGAAATGAGCAACTACATCTTCGCGGGCACCCGACTGAATTTCTGGATCGTGCACGGGGTAGTGCTCAGCAATCAGTCCAATGGCGAGGTCTGGATCAAGGCGTCGACAGGTAAGGAATTTCGCCTGGAGTGTTTATTCGAGCCGTTCCAGATGAGTGAAGGTCATGAGGTTTCCTTGATCGGTGCGGACAGCCCAGGCAATGATTTCTGGTGGCCGTTACGCCTGCGCAATCACGATCGTTCGCAATACTACGACCTGAATCCACTTGAAGATATCTACAAGGAATTGTTCAAGACGCCGCATTGGTTCTGGGTGGTATCGGCGGTGCTGTTCGTTCCGTCATCGTTGGTAACGCTGATGTTCGGTGTTTGGTGGGGAGGTCTTCTGCTGCCATTGATTTTCTGGTTTGCGTTGGGCCCAAGTGACAAAAGGCGCAAGGCGCGAGAAGTCGAGGCGCTGGAGGCCCATATCGACAAGATAGATGCAAAGGACTGTGCCAGACGATCCATTGCCAGGGCTCTTTCGCGTGATCCCCAGGTGGCGAAATCCTGATGAGGGCAGGCGGGCACTCCTCCGGGACAACTCCTGCACGAGACCGCCAATCCTCCGCGTACCCCTGTAGGAGCGAGCCTGCTCGCGATGAACCCGAGAGCGCCGTGGGGTATCAGGCAGCCAGCGTTATCGTTGACGACCATCGCGAGCAGGGCTCGCTCCTACAGAGAGGCGGATCAGGCGCGTCTCCACAGGTTTAGCCTTACTTCCCCGCGGATGTCGGCGCAGGCCTTGATGAGGCGGTCGACATCTTCGTCTGTCAGCCCGCTATTGAGTGACAGTCGCATCAATGAACGGTTGAGGCCGGTGGCCGGTGCGCAGAACACCGAGCCGAATATGCCACGTGCCTGCAGGGCATCACGCAGGCGCAGGGTCAGCAACTCGAACCCGGGTTCCAGGGCGATGATCTGTTCGGTCCCGGCGCTGACGTCATAACCCAACTCCGTCAATGCGGATCTGACCCGATGCGTCATCGAGCGCAGTCTGCTGCGGCGCTCATCAGCGTGTTGCACGAAACCCACGGCCTGTTCAAACCACGTCAACTCGTGATCGAGCAGGCTGGAACTGAAAATCGCCGGGTAAGACTCCATGGCGAAGTAATCCTTGAAGCAGGTCGGGCAGGTAATCAGACCGGCACGACCGGCCAAGGCCTTGGCCAGGCTGGCCGTCTGGAAATGCACATGGTCGGACAGGCGACACTGCGCGACCAGCCCGGCCCCCTGCGGCCCGTGGGTGCCGAGGGAGTGGGATTCGTCGACCACCAGCACACAGTCATGACGTTGGGCAACCTCGGCGAAATCCCCCAGCGGGCACAGGCTGCCATTGGTGCTGTAGACCGCATCCACCGCAATGACGCCGCGCCCATGTTTTCTTATCTGCCGTTGCGCATGGGCGGCGTCGTTATGCGCAAACGCGATGGCGCGCGCCCCCGCTGCGTGTGCGCCCTGCCATAGGGACATGTGCGCAAGGATGTCCAGATAGACGGGAATGTCCTTGTTGGCGATGGCTTGCAGCAATCCCGTATTGGCCGCCCAGCCTGACTGGCAAAGGATGCTGTCCTGTGCACCCATGAAATGGGCCAGGCGTTGCTCCAGCCTGGACACGGGCGTGTCGCCGTGAAGAAAAACGGCAGACATTAGAAGTTGATGCCGCGTCTGCAGCATCGCCCGGGCTTGAGCTTCGATCAGCGAATACTCCGTCGCCAGGCAAAGGTAGTCGTTGCTCGACAGGTGCAGCGCATCGGGGCCAGGGGTGGCGCCGTGCAGCAGATGCTGACCAGCCCATCGCTGCTGGACGCGATCGACCGTGTGGGTCTCGATGCGTGAGCGGACAAAGTCGGGCAATGCAGCCGCTTCGATGTTGGCGGGCGTAGGCGGGTTGGTACCAGGCATGGATGACTCCTTTGCGGAGTGATCGGTTGTCAGCGCACTACAACCCCGGCGGCGGTCCTTGGCTACTGTCAGAGTTGACAGTTTTGTGGTGCGGGCGATGGGTGGCGTTCAGTTCGGCCAGTCAGTCGACTCGATACCGCGAATACGCGCCATCCAACTGTAGGAGCGAGCCTGCTCGCGATGAACTTGAGATCGCCGCGGGGTATCAGGCAGCCAGCGTTATCGTTGACGACCATCGCGAGCAGGCTCGCTCCTACAGGGTTGCGCAGGCAAAAAAAACCCCGCATCAGCGGGGCTCAAAAGGTGCAGCAGTCATGCTTTAGGGCGTTTGTCCACGACGTGGCAGGCCTTGCCCTCGGATCGCTTGATCGAGTGGAAAGGCTGCAACACGATGCGCGTACTGATCCCGATGTAGGTCTTGATGTGCTTGCTCAGCTCGCCGCACACGGCTTTCTGCTGGTCGTCGGTCATGTGCTGGTGCTCGGCCTTGAGCTCCACGTGCACGTCGACGCTGTCCAGGTTGCCGTTGCGGTGCAGGTGGATCTCGTAGCACTCGGCCAGTTGCTTGATTTTCAGCACCTGCTCCTCGATCTGCGTCGGGAACACGTTGACGCCGCGGATGATCAGCATGTCGTCGCTGCGTCCGGTGATCTTGTCGATGCGGCGCATCGGGCGCGCGGTGCCCGGCAGCAGGCGCGTCAGGTCGCGGGTGCGGTAGCGGATCATCGGCAGGGCTTCTTTGCTCAGAGAGGTGAACACCAGTTCGCCCATCTGGCCGTCCGGCAGTACTTCGCCGGTGATCGGGTCGATGATTTCCGGGTAGAAGTGGTCTTCCCAGATGGTCGGGCCGTCTTTGGTCTCGGCGCATTCCATGGCGACACCCGGGCCCATGATTTCCGAGAGGCCATAGATGTCCAGGGCGGTGATGCCCATGCGCGCTTCGATGGCGCTGCGCAGTTCGGCGGTCCACGGCTCGGCGCCGAAGATGCCCAGGCGCAGGGCCAGTTTGTGCGGGTCGATGCCCTGGCGCTCGATTTCATCGGCGATGTTGAGCATGTAGGACGGCGTGACCATGATGATGTCCGGCTGGAAATCCTTGATCAACTGCACTTGTTTCTCGGTCTGGCCACCGGACATCGGGATCACGGTGCAACCCAGGCGTTCGGCGCCGTAGTGCGCGCCCAGACCGCCGGTGAACAGGCCGTAGCCGTAGGAGATGTGCACCTTGTCACCGCGACGGCCACCGGCTGCGCGAATCGAACGAGCCACCACGTTGGCCCAGGTGTCGATGTCGTTCTGGGTGTAGCCGACCACGGTCGGTTTGCCGGTGGTGCCGCTGGAGGCGTGCAGGCGCACGATCTCGTTCATCGGCACGGCGAACATGCCGTAGGGGTAGTTGTCGCGCAGGTCGGACTTGGTGGTGAACGGGAACTTCGCCAGGTCCTCCAGGGACTTGATGTCGTCCGGGTGTACGCCCTGCTCATCGAAGCGCTGACGGTACATCGGCACGTTGTTGTAGGCGTGGTTCAGGCTCCAGCGCATGCGGTCCAACTGATGCGAACGCAATTCGTCGATGCTGGCGGTTTCCAGCGGGTCCAGTACAGGATCGAGCGTGGATTGGGAAATTGGCATGTTCATGGTTTCACTCGAATTGTTTTTGTGTTCAAGCCCCTTCTCGGCGGGGCTTTGAGTGCATGCCCCAAGGATACCTCTGGTGTCCTTGGGAATCGCGGTTCTTTAGTGGGATAGACGCTCGATGATCAGCGCGATCCCCTGGCCCACGCCGATGCACATGGTGCACAGGGCGTAGCGGCCATTGCGTTCTTCCAGCTCGTGCAGGGCAGTGGTCACCAGGCGCGCACCACTCATGCCCAGCGGGTGGCCCAGGGCGATGGCGCCGCCGTTGGGGTTGACCCGTGGATCGGTGTCGCTCAAGCCCAGTTCGCGCAGCACCGCCAGACCCTGGGCGGCGAAGGCTTCATTGAGTTCGATGATGTCCATGTCCGCCAGGCTCAGGTTGGCCAGTTCCAGCACCTTGCGGGTCGCTGGTACCGGGCCGATGCCCATGATCCGTGGCTCGACACCGGCGGTAGCCATCGCCACCACGCGGCCACGGGCGGTCAGGCCATGGCGCTTGGCGGCTTCCGGGCTGGCCAGCAGCAGGGCGCAGGCCCCGTCGTTGACGCCCGAGGCGTTGCCGGCGGTGATGCTGCCGCCTTCGCGGAACGGCGTGCCGAGTTTGGCCAACTGCTCCAGGGTGGTGTCGCCACGCGGATGTTCATCCTGCTCGACGATCTTGGCCGGGCCTTTGCGCTGCGGGATTTCCACGGCGACGATTTCCTTGGCCAGACGTCCATTGGCCTGGGCGGCAGCAGCGCGTTGCTGGCTGCGCAGGGCGAAGGCGTCCTGATCAGCGCGGGAGATGTTGAACTGGGCGGCGACGTTTTCCGCGGTTTCCGGCATCGAATCAATGCCGAAGCCTTTTTTCATCAGCGGGTTGACGAAGCGCCAACCGATGGTGGTGTCGAAGATTTCCGCCTGACGGGAAAACGCCTGCTCGGCCTTGCCCATCACCAGCGGTGCGCGGGACATCGATTCCACGCCACCGACCAGCATCAGGCCGGCTTCGCCACTGCGAATCGCCCGCGCTGCGGTACCGACCGCGTCCAGCCCGGAACCGCACAGGCGGTTGAGGGTGGTGCCCGGTACGCTGACCGGCAAGCCGGCCAGCAGCGCTGACATGCGCGCCACGTTGCGGTTGTCTTCGCCGGCCTGGTTGGCGCAGCCGTAGATCACGTCGTCGACCTGGCTCCAGTTCACTTGCGGGTGGCGGCGTTGCAGTTCGCGCAGCGGCACCGCGCCGAGGTCGTCGGCGCGCACGCTGCTCAGAACGCCGGCGTAGCGGCCGATGGGCGTGCGTACCGCGTCGATAATCAGGGCGTCATTCATTCGGAGTCTCCTGCGCCAGCACCGGGCCGCGCACTTTGTAGGATTTGCCGTGGAACAGGGCGATCAACTGGCCCTGCTGGTTTTCAATGCGTACGTCGTAGTTGCCGGTGCGGCCCGAGCGGCTTTGCTCGATGCAGTCGGCACTCAAGGTGTCGCCCAGGCGCGCCGGGGCGACGTAGTCGATGCTGCAGCCGATGGCCACGGTGGCTTCGTTGTAGCTGTTGCAGGCAAAGGCGAAGGCCGAGTCGGCGAGGGCGAACAGGTAGCCGCCGTGGCAGGTGCCGTGGCCCTGGACCATGTCCGCACGCACGGTCATGCCCACGCGAGCGGTGCCGGGGCCGGCGGACAGCAAACGCATGCCCATGGCCTGGCTGGCGGCGTCGCGCTGGAACAGCGACTGCGCACATTCACTCGCCAGGGTCATCGCTTCATGGTTAGTCATGGAAGTTTCTCCCTTCGGCTACGCGGCGACGCAGCAGCAGCGATGGCCGGTAGCGTTCTTCGCCGTAGGCGGCTTGCAGGTTGTCCAGCACGGCCAGGATGTGCGGCAGGCCAACGGCATCGGCCCAGGCCAGCGGGCCTTGCGGGTAGTTGACCCCGGCGCGCATGGCCAGATCGATGTCGGCGGCCGAGGCCACGCCTTGCAGCAGGGCGTCGGCGGCTTCGTTGGCGAGCATCGCCACGGTGCGCAGTACGGCCAGGGCCGGGCTGTCGCTGAGCAGGCTGACTTTCAGGCCGGCCTGTTGCAGCAGGGCGACGCCTTGTTCGAGGGCCAGCGGATCGATGCCCGCAGCAAAGCTGATGGCGATGCGTTTGGCCGTGGCGTAATCGCCGGCCAGATCCAGCAGGATCAGGTTGCGCAGGCCGTCTTCTTTGGCGCGCTGGCAGGCCATGCGGCCGTCGCTCAGGGCCAGCACCGCGTCACCGACCCGCAACAGGCCACGGCCATCGCGCTGGATGACGTTGATACCTTGTTCGCGCAGGCGTGGCAGCAAGCCTTGGGCAAAGCCCAGATCGCCTTCGACCACACAGGCTTCGACGCTGGCGCTGCTGGTGATTTCAGCGGCTTGCGGGCGTTCGGCGCCCTGGGCGTAGCTGTAGAAGCCCTGTCCGCTCTTGCGACCGAAACGACCGCCGTCCACCAGTTCCTTCTGGATCAGCGACGGCTGGAAGCGGGTGTCCTGGTAGTAGGCGTCGAACACCGAGCAGGTCACGGCGTAGTTGACGTCATGACCGATCAGGTCAGTCAGCTCGAAGGCGCCCATGGCAAAGCCACCGGCCTCACGCATCAGCGCATCCAGCGTCGGGCAATCGGCGGCGCCTTCCTGCAACAGGCGCAGGCTTTCGGCGTAGAACGGACGGGCCACGCGGTTGACGATGAAACCGGGGGTGGAGCGGGTGTGTACCGGTTTTTTGCCCCAGGCCTTGGCGGTGTCGTACAGGCATTCGGCGAGGGCCGGATCGCTGGCAAGGCCCGAGACGATTTCCACCAGCGCCATGACCGGCGCCGGGTTGAAGAAGTGCAGACCGAGCAGGCGTTGCGGGCGTTTGAGCTTCGCGGCGATGCTGGTGATCGACAGCGACGAGGTGTTGCTGGCCAGGATGCAGTGCTCGCCGCAGATGTCTTCCAGCTGGGCGAACAGCGCGCGCTTGACCTCGAGGTTCTCGACGATGGCTTCGATGATCAAGTCGCAATCGGCGAGGGCTTCGATGGCTTCCACCGCTTGCAGGCGAGCGACGGTGGCGCTGCGCGATTCGGCGGACAGCTTGCCGCTCTCGACGCGTTTGCCCAGTTGCTTGTCAATGCCTTCGATGGCTTGTGCGGCGGCGCCCGGACGGTTGTCCAGCAGCACTACCGGATGGCCGGCCTGCGCCGCGACCTGGGCAATGCCGGCACCCATGGCGCCGGCGCCAATCACGGCAACGCGTTCAGTTTTATTCAGTGCGGTCATCACTCAGCGTCCCTTGAAGCTTGGGGTGCGTTTTTCCATGAAGGCGCTCACGCCTTCGCGGTAGTCCTCGCTGCGTCCGGCCAGGCGTTGCAGGTCGCGTTCCAGCTCCAGCTGCTCGTCGAAGCTGTTGCTCATGCTGGCGTTCAGGCTGCGCTTGATCAGGGCCAGGCCGTAGGTCGGCTGGGTGGCCAGGTGTTGCGCCAGCTTCAGCGCTTCGTCGCGCAGTTCGGCGTCTTCCACGCAGCGGTAGATCAGGCCCCATTGTTCCGCCTGTTCGGCGGTCAGGCGGTTGCCGAGCAGGGCCAGGGCCTTGGCGCGGGCCATGCCCACCAGACGCGGCAGGGTCCAGGTGCCACCGGAATCAGGGATCAGGCCGATCTTGCAGAAGGCCTGGATGAAGCTGGCCGAACGCGCGGCCAGTACCAGGTCGCAGGCCAGGGGAATGTTGGCGCCGGCACCGGCGGCCACGCCATTGACTGCGCAGATGACCGGCATCGGCAGGTCGCGCAGTTGGCGGATCATCGGGTTGTAGAACTTCTCGATGGACTCGCCCAGGTCCGGCACGGCGGCGCCCGGCGCGACGTTGCGGTCGCTCAGATCCTGGCCTGCGCAGAAGCCACGGCCTTCACCGGTCAGCAGCAGGACGCGCACGTCCGGGTTCTGCCGTACCTGTTTCAGCGCTTCCTTCACTTCGCCGTGCATCTGAGTGTTGAAGCTGTTCAGTTGGTCCGGGCGATTGAGGCTCAGCAGGGCGACGCCAGCGTCGATGGAAAACAGGATGTGTTCGAAATTCATGGTCTTGGCGCTCTCTGGGAGGTCGTTCGAATTCGGTGTTCTGCGGCCGGATTACTGGCCGGTGAAGGTCGGTTTGCGCTTTTCCTGGAACGCCGCGATGCCTTCATTGCGATCGCGGGTGCCGGCCAGCACGGTGAAGGCGTGGCGCTCGAAGCGCAGGCCGCTGGCAAGGTCGGTGTCCATGGCCTTGAGCAGCGCTTCCTTGGCCAGGCGCACCGCCAGCGGGGCCTTGGCGGCAATCTGGCGGGCGACTTCAAGGGCGCGTTCGACGGTGAATTCCGGTTGCGTGATTTCGCTGACCAGGCCGGCGCGCTGGGCCTGGCGGGCGTCGATCGGCTCGCCGGTCAGCACCATCTGCATGGCCATGGATTTGCCGACGGCGCGCAGCAGGCGCTGGGTGCCACCGGCGCCGGGCATGATCCCGAGGTTGATTTCCGGCTGGCCGAAGCGGGCGTCTTCACCGGCAATGATGATGTCGGCGTGCATCGCCAGTTCACAGCCACCGCCGAGGGCGAAGCCGTTTACGGCAGCGATCAGTGGTTTGCTGAAGCGGGTGATGGCCTGCCACGAGGCCTGGCGTGGGTCGTCGAGGATACCGACCAGGTCGCGCTCGGCCATTTCCTTGATATCGGCGCCGGCGGCGAAGGCCTTGCGGCTGCCGGTGATGACCACGGCGCGGGTGTCGGCATCGGCCTGGGCGATGGCGAGTTCGTCGGCCAGTTCGCCCAGTAATTGGGTGTTCAGGGCATTGAGCGCTTGCGGGCGCTGCAGGGTAATCAGGCGCACGCCAGTGTCGAGTGTTTCGACGGTCAGGGTTTGAGGCACGGCGGTTGCCCTCAGGGTGTACGCACGGCGGTAGTGCCGGCTTGTTATTGGATCCGGTCGTGGGGGCCGGTTTTGTCGGAGTATACTCGCAACGTGATACGCAAATGCAATACAAAAATTGATTTGATGTGTCCTATTGTCGGATTTGTGGTTTTCCATGGACCGCTTGCAGGGATGGGTTGCAAGGGTTTTTACCCCGAATATATTGGCTTTTGTGGCGTTCTAGAGCGGTTGAAATGGTGGGCGGATCAAGGGCTTTTCAAGTGATACGCTTTTTTGTCTTTGTGCTGGTAAAAGCGATGTGATACAAATTGAGTCAATAAACGCATCGCTTTGTGAAGGAAGCTGCCATGACCTGCTACAGCCTCGATGGCCTGACCCCGGTGATCGACCCCACTGCTTATGTGCACCCGACGGCGGTGCTGATCGGTGACGTGATCGTCGGCCCGCATTGCTATGTGGGGCCGTTGGCGAGTCTGCGCGGTGACTTCGGGCGGATCGTCCTGGAAGAGGGCGCCAACCTGCAGGACACCTGCGTGATGCACGGCTTCCCCGACAGCGACACGGTGGTTGAGCGCAATGGCCATATCGGCCATGGCGCGGTACTGCACGGTTGCCGGATCGGTGCCGACGCGCTGGTGGGCATGAATGCGGTGGTGATGGACAACGCGCGTATCGGTGAACGTTCCTTTGTTTCAGCAGCCGCGTTCGTCAAGGCCGGTTTCGAATGCCCCGAGCAGTCGCTGGTGATGGGCGCGCCGGCCATCGTCAAGCGCACCCTCAGCGATCAGGAAGTGGCGTGGAAACAGGCGGGCACCCGTGAGTATCAGGAGCTGGCCAAGCGGTGCCTTACACAGATGCAGGAGTGCGAACCGTTGCCGGCGCCGGAAGCGGATCGGCCGCGGATGAGTGATCGTGGCCTGCGGCCTAAAGGCAGTTGATCCCCCCTGTAGGAGCGAGCCTGCTCGCGATGGACGTCAACGATGACGCGGGCTGTCTGAATGCTCGTATTGTCCGGAAGTTTTTCGCGAGCATGCTCGCTCCTACAGAGGGAGGTGCAATTAGCAGGCAGAGTTTCGGTATATTCCTTTTCTTTTTTTCAGCCCGGTACGCCCATGTCGTCCCTGACACCTTTGAACCATCTGATTACGCGCTTCCAGGAACAGACGCCGATCCGCGCCAGTTCCCTGATCATCACGTTGTACGGTGATGCCATCGAACCCCATGGCGGGACCGTGTGGCTGGGCAGCCTGATTCAATTGCTCGAACCGATCGGCATCAACGAGCGGCTGATCCGCACCTCGATTTTCCGTTTGACCAAGGAAGGCTGGCTGACCGCCGAGAAAGTCGGCCGTCGCAGCTACTACAGCCTGACCGGCACCGGTCGTCGCCGTTTCGACAAGGCCTTCAAGCGGGTCTACAGCACCACCATGCCGGCCTGGGACGGTTCCTGGTGCCTGGTGATGCTCTCGCAGTTGACCCAGGACAAGCGCAAGCAGGTGCGTGAAGAGCTGGAGTGGCAAGGTTTTGGTGCGATTTCGCCGGTGGTGCTGGCCTGCCCGCGCAGCGACCGCACCGACGTCAACGCGACCCTGATCGACCTTGGCGCCCAGGAAGAAACCATCGTTTTCGAAACCACCGCCCAGGACGTGCTGGCCTCCAAGGCCCTGCGCCTGCAAGTGCGCGAGAGCTGGAACATCGAAGAACTGGCGACCCATTACAGCGAGTTCATTCAGCTGTTCCGCCCGCTCTGGCAGTCGCTGCGCGAGCAGGAAAACCTGCAACCGGCCGACTGCTTCCTGGCACGGATTCTGCTGATTCACGAGTACCGCAAGCTGCTGCTGCGTGATCCGCAATTGCCGGACGAACTGTTGCCCGGCGACTGGGAAGGTCGAGCGGCCCGGCAGTTGTGCCGCAACATTTATCGCCTGATCTACGCCAAGGCCGAGGAATGGCTGAACAGTGCTCTGGAAACCGCCGACGGCCCGTTGCCGGACGTGGGCGAGAGTTTTTACCGACGTTTTGGCGGGTTGAAGTAACCCGTCGCCGGTCAGGGAGTGTCGCTGTTCAGGAGAACCCGAGTGTTGACGTAGACAATAAAAACAAAGCCTGCGTGAGAGGCCTGCCATGATTTCAACAACCGCACAGCGCCAGGATGGGTTCGATCAATGGATCCATCAGATCAACCAGATCTGTGGCGCCTTCAACGCCAAACCCCTGGGTGCCGGTTTCGCCGGCCAGATCCGGGAATACCGCAGCGATGCCTTGAAGCTCAGCTTCGTCGATGCCTGCCAGGCGCGCTTGTACCGCACGCCGCAGCAGGTGGCGGCGGCCGAGGGCGGCAAGTATTTCGCGGTATTCCAGCTCGATGGCACGGCGGGCATGGCGCAGGGCGACGACAAAGTGCTGCTGTCGGCCGGTGACATCACCCTGATCGACGCATCGCGCCCCAGCGATTTCACCTACAGCGACAATTCCCGACAGTTGTCGCTGATCCTGCCTTACCAACTGGTGGAGCAGACCCTGCGCTTCAACCAGGTCAGGTGCGGCCACCGGATCGCCGGCAACTCGCCCATCGCCATGCTCTCCCACAGCCTGATCCTCGAAGCCACGCGCCAACCGGACATGAGCCGCCAGGAGAGCGAGGCGACCCTGGAAGCACTGGTCAGCCTGTTGCGTCCGGCCATCAGCCAGACCGACGACTGCACCGACCTGCACGAGCGCACCTTCCGCAAGACCCTGAGTTTCATCGACCAGCACATCCGCTCCGAAGAACTGTGCCCGGAATGGCTGGCGCGGGAAGTCGGCATGTCGACCCGTGGCCTGTACCGGATGTTTGCCAAGAAAGGCCTGGTGGTGGCGCGCTACATCAAGAACCGTCGCCTGGACCTGTGCGCCGAGTCGCTGCGTCAGTCAGGCAAGGAACAGAAGCTGTCGGTGCTGGGGTATTCGTGGGGCTTCTCCGATTCGAGCTACTTTTCCACAGCCTTCAAATCCCGCTTCGGCATTGCGCCGGGGGAGTATCGCAAGCAGCATGCTTGAGTCCCGCTGAACGACACATAACCCCTGTAGGAGCGAGCCTGCTCGCGATGGCGTCGATACATTCAACACCAATTTTCCTGACCCACCGCCATCGCGAGCAGGCTCGCTCCTACAGGGGATAGGTGTCTAATTCAGGCACCATTCTTGAGCAACTGGCCCAGCACCTCCAGCTCGCTTTTCTCCACATCCGAAACCAGCACATAGCGCATGTGGCCCTGTTGCCACGACACCACGTTGAAACCACGAATCGATTCACTCTGCGCTGGTTTGTCGGCCTCGGTCGTGGGCAGGATGAACACATTGATGATGTGCTTGTTGCGCCCGTAACTCAGGGCCGCGGTGGTCTGGTGTTGCAGGTAATCCAGGCGCCCGCCCAGCAAGGGGAAACCCTGTTCCTTGTAGTCGAACACCGGCGGTGAGAAGTCCAGCTTGCCGGTGAACCAGGGCTTGACGGTGTGGCGGTCGGACGACACCACGTCATTCAAATGTTCGCCCATCAACGAGCGCACGTGACTGGACACCGCCTCATCCATCAATGGCTGTTCGCTGCCCGGCGTTGCCACGAAGAGCATCACCGCCAGGGCCAGTGTCGCCACCGAAAACGCCGGTGCGAACCAGCTTCGCCAGCGCTCGATGAAGCCGGGTTTGGGCGACTCGGCGGGGAATACACTGGCGGCCAGCGACGCCGGCGCCCGGTAATACAGCGCACTCTGCTTCACGCCTGTCACCAACAACTTCGCCTGATCATGCACGTGCGCACACGCGGCGCACTCGGCCAGATGCCCGGCCACTTTCGTCGTCGTCGGCGGATCGAGTTCCTTGTCCAGATAGCCCTGTATCAGCGTCTGGCAAACCGTGCAGTCGAGTTCATTCATGATCGTGCAACTTCAGTAGTTCGAGCTTGAGCATGGCGCGGGCCCTGGCCAGCCTCGACATGACCGTGCCGATGGGGATGTCGACCACCAGGGCGATGTCCTTGTAGGGCATTTCTTCGAGCTCCTTCAGCACGATCACCTCGCGAAACCCCGGGGGCAGGGCGCACAGCGCCTGCTGGATCAGCGCCGCGTTTTCGCTGTGGATCGCCAACAGTTCCGGGGTCTGGCTGTGGCTTGGTGTCTGCTCGTCATCGGCCGTTTCGTCGTCCAGGGAAACCCAATGGCGCCCGGCCGTGGCCTTGAGCCAGGTGTAGCTTTCGTTGCGCACGATGGTCAGAAACCAGGCCTTGGCGTTGCCGCCGGCAAAGCGTTGTGCGAACCGGAAGGCGCGCAGGGCGCTTTCCTGCACGACATCGTGGGCGGCGCTGTCGTTGCCCGTGAGCCAGCGCGCAAGGTTGTAGGCCGCGTCCAGGTGGGGCGCAAACAGTTCCTCGAATGGCTTCATAGTGGTTTCCGCACTGTCCCACCTCTATAACTGCGCCACGCCGCGATTTATTCCCGGGAAAAAATGTTTTTTTCCACAGGGAATAAAGACCCGTCCCACAAGGTTTTACCTCGTGTCAGTTGCATCACTACTGCTGCATCACTGTAGTTCGCATGCGAGGAAATACCGATGGACATGCATTCAAAATCCCAACGACGCGTCGACGGCCCCTTGAACCCGGATCGCCGCACGCTCCTCAAATGCTCGGCTTGGGCCGGGGCCGGTGTGATCTGGGCCTTGAGCGGCGGTATTCCCCGAGCGTTCGCCCTGGATGAGGCCGGTCAGGTCTCAGACCCCAAGGCATTGGCCAGCACCTTCCATTTCGTGCAGATCAGCGACTCGCACATCGGCTTCAACAAGGAGGCCAACCCGGAGCCGGTGAAGACCTTGCAGGTGGCCATCGACAAGGTCATCGCGCTGCCGAAACGGCCGTCGTTGATCCTGCACACCGGCGACATCACCCACCTGTCCAAGGCCGAAGAGTTCGACACCGCCGCGCAACTGCTCAAGGGCCTGCCGGCCACCGTGCACTACGTGCCGGGCGAGCACGACACCCTCGACGAGGGCGGCGGCAAGCTCTATCTGGAGCGTTACGGCAAGGGCACAAAGGGCAACGGCTGGTACAGCTTCGATGACCATGGCGTGCACTTCATTGCCCTGGTGAACGTCTTCAATTTTCAGGCCGGCCGTGAAGCGAACCTTGGCGCCGAGCAACTGGCCTGGCTGGCCGACGACTTGCGCGCGGTGAGCAGCAGTACGCCGATCGTGGTGTTCACCCACATTCCGTTATGGACGATTTACCAGCCCTGGGGCTGGGGCACCGAGGACGGCGATCAGGCGATTGCGCTGCTGCGCAAGTACGGTTCGGTGACGGTGTTGAACGGGCATATCCACCAGGTCATCCAGAAGGTCGAGGGCAATATCACCTTCCACACGGCGCGCGGTACGGCTTATCCACAACCGGCACCCGGCACGGCGCCGTCGCCGGGGCCGATGACGGTGGCGGCGGATCAATTGCGCAATTACCTGGGCGTCACGGATGTGCGGGCGACCCAGGGCGAGCATCCGTTGGCGCTGATCGATTCGACACTGGTTTAGGGGAGGGTGAGCGGATGAAAATGCGACTGTTGGCCGTGATTGGCCTGATGCTGGCGATGCCAGTGTGGGCTCAGGAGATGAAGGTCGATATCAAGGAGTTCATGTACGGGCCCAAGGACATGACCGTGCCCGTGGGGACCAAGGTGACCTGGGTGAATGACGATGAGATTCCGCACACGGTGGCGGAGACGCACAAGGTGTTTCGCTCGGGGGCGCTGGATACCGGGGACAGCTATTCCTGGGTGTTCAACACACCGGGGGAGTATGAGTATTTTTGTGCGCTGCATCCGCAGATGATCGGGAAGATTGTAGTTACCCAATGATCCACCATCCCCTGTAGGAGCGAGCCTGCTCGCGATTGCTGAGTGTCAGTCGACATCATTGTCATCTGATCCACCGCCATCGCGAGCAGGCTCGCTCCCACAGTTTTTTTGTACAACCTCATACCCTGTGGGAGCAAAGCTTGCTCGCGATGGCGGTGTATCAGTCACCATCTTTGTTGACTGGACTGTCGCCATCGCGAGCAAGCTTTGCTCCTACAGGTTCAGCGTTATTTCGGGGCGTTGAGGTTCAACGTCGGGGTTTCATCGAAGAAGTTCCACGGCTTGAGCAGCACATGCACCCATTCGGTCGGCATGATCGGCCACTCTTCGGCACGGGCGATGTGGGTGGTGCCGGTGGTCAGCCAGACCACATCGTCGGTGTTCTCGATGGAGTGGTTGTCCTGGGTGAACTGCCCCAGGCCCGTGTCCTTGTCCGAACGGTTCGGGTACTTGCCTTCCGGGTACTTCTCTTCAGGGTTGTACTGGGTCACCCACAGTTGCTTGTCCATGAAGCTCAGGCGGTGGTACAGCCATTCGTCGTTGCCGAAGTTGGCGCCCTTGGCCACCGGGTGCGTGCCGCCGGCATACGGAATCAACTGGTAGGACACCGGGTTGCCGACCTTGTTTTCCTTGCTGAAGTTGGTCAGCAGGCGCACGGTCGACGGGTCGAATTTCTGCGCGGCCTGTTGCTCGGTGCTGACCACCTTGGTTTCGGTCTGCATGGTGCTGGTGCGCGGGCCGCCACGGTCGTTGGGCAGCACCACCGGGTTCACTTCGACCAGCGAGTTGCTTTCGCCGTCCACGTCCATGTCCAGACGGAAGTTATAAATGTGCTGGTGCGTGGTGCCGACGATGTTGTGGTCGAGCAGGGTGCCGTAGCGTGTGTCTTCCTTGGCGGTTTCTTCATGCATGGTCTTGGACTTCACGCCCTTGACCGCTTCGATGCCGGTGGCGCCGGCGTCGATGCCGATGGTGCCGTTCTGCTGGAAGACCCAGTCGAAGATGTAGTCGTAGTTGCCGACGGTGCTGATCCAGCGCACCACCAGTTCACGACGCTCAGTGCTCAGGTTGGGCTGGCCCATTTCCTGATGCTTGTACTCGGGGCCGGCATAGCGCTCGAACACCGCCATGGCATGGGGGATTTTGGTCGGCGCGCCGGTGTAGTCGGCGATGGTCGCGTCCAGCAGCACGGCGTTTTCCGGGGCGTCTTTGCCACGGGCGATCGGCGAGGTCAGGGTGCCCATGCCGTAGTCGCCGGAATCCAGGTAAGCCTTGAAGTACCAGCCGACGTCCGGATCGCCGTAAGGCACGATCATGCCGCCCAGTGAGCCTTCGTACATGATCTTGCGTTTCTTGCCCTTGTCGTCGTAGGTGACGGTGGACAGGATCGGGCCGACGCGCGAATCGAGGCGCACGTGGAAGTCCCAGTTCTGCCAGTGAATGCTGTTGCCGCTAATGGTGTAGTTCTTGCCCTCGGGCTCGGTGATTTCCAGCGGCTTGACCGCCACGCCCTTGCGCCCGCGCCCGTCATAGGGGGTGGGTTTCATCGGCACCGGAATCAGCGCTTCGTCTTCGATCTTGATCAGCTTCTTCTGTTCCAGATCGACAATCGCCACCAGGCCTTCGATCGGATGCGCCCAGTAGTTGCCGTCGCCGACATCCAGGTAGCTGACGATCTTCAGCAGGCGCTTGTCCTGGGCCAGGCCGTCCTTGCCGTCGAAGTAGCCGACGGTCAACGGCGTGGCGACCACTTTCTTCACATCGTTGATGCCGCGCTTGGCCAGGGCCTGGGCGTATTCCGGGCTGGTCTCGACTGCGCTCTGCACGGTGGCGAAGTCGTCCAGCAGCACCATGCCGTGGGCACCTTCGATCGGTTTCCAGGATTTCAGTTGCTTGCTGTCCAGGTCCACCAGCGCTTCGATCACGTGCTTGCCGTCCAGCACCACGATGGAGGCTTCACGTGGCTGGGCGACGTTCTGCCCGGTGAAGACGAAGTTCCACATCTGGTCCTTCGGCGGCTCCTTCACCGAGACTTCGGTGAAGCGGAAACCCGGCTTGTAGTTTTCGGATTTCTTGACGATGTCCACCGCCGTGGTGATTTCGTCCGCACTCAAGGGGTTGAGCGGGTTGGGGCGGGTTTCCACGACGAAGGTGGTGTCCAGTCCGGACTGGAACACCTGGTTGATGAAGTCCTTGGACATGAACGCGGTCTTGTCCTTGAACACCACCGGCACGGTCAGCTCGATGCGCTTGCCGTTGAGCATGGCCACTTTGCTGTTCGGCTTGACCTTCAGGTAGACCCCGTCCTTGGCAATGGTGAAGACGTTGGCGTAGTCGTCCCATTTCACCGAGGCGCCGAATTCCTCGAGGCCCGCTTGCAACGGCACCATTTCCGCGTGACCGCCGTGGGCCTGGGCATTGCCCGCCCAGAACGGCAGGCCGAAGGTGGCCAGGGAGATCGCCAGCGCGAGCCGGGCCAGTGGTTTTTTATTTTTTGATTTCAGGGCGGAGAACATTCTGGGTTCCTTCGGAAAATCCGGTGTCAGGCATGCCAGCACTTTGCTACAGGTGATGAGTGTATGCATTGGAATGGCTGCCAGAATCCTTCGGATTCGTGCCTGAAGCAACATTTCCGCTGAACGGTTCAGCCGCGCGATCAAAGATGAACGCAAACCTCCTGTGTAGGCGCAGCCTGCGGCAGCGCCCACAGGGGCCGGGGTGGCTTCAGACTTTGTCGATCGCCACCCCATGGTTGTTCTTCCACATCAGCACCACGGCACTGGCGATGATGGCGACCACGATCAGGTAGATGTTGAACATCCAGCCGATGTTTTCCGAGTACAGCCAGGTGGTCAGGTAGGAGGCCGTGCCGCCGAATACCGCGACGCCCAGGGAAATGCACACGCCGAACATCCGGGTGCGATAGCGGGTCGGGATCTGTTCGGAGATCGAAGCCGGTTTGCAGCCGGTGATGAAGCCCACCAGCAGCAGGCCCGCAGTCTGCGCCACCATCAGTGTCCAGGGTTCGCTGGAAATCAGCCCCCACAGCGGGAACAGTGTGGCGGCAATCCCGAGCAGGGAAATCAGCGCGGAAATCTTGCGACCCCATTGATCGGAGATCCAGCCGGAGATCGGCAGGAACACCAGGTAGATCACCTGGGCGATGCAACTCATGGTGAAGGCGCTGCGCGGGTCCATGCCCTTGACGCTGATGGCGTAGATCGAGGCCGAAGTGACCCAGGTGTAGTAAGTCAGCGTGGCCCCGGCTTCATACAGGAACAGGCGCACGCCGTGCGCAATGATCTTGCCACGACTCCAGGCCGGTTCCGTCGAACCTTCGCCAGCGCTGGGGCTGTGTTCGCTTTCCATCATATTGCGCCGCAACCACAGGGCGAATACCGCCAGCAGGCCGCCGGTGGCGAACGGGATGCGCCAGCCCCATTCCTGCATTTCGCTCACCGACAGTACCGAGGTCAGCAGCGCCATGTAGAAGGTCGCCAGCAACGACCCCGAGCCCACCGCGAGAAACACCGTGCTGGACCACAGGCCACGACGTTTCGGCGGGGCGATTTCGGCGATGTAGGCGTAGGACGTGGTGGTCTCGCCGCCATGGGCGAAGCCTTGCACCAGCCTGGCCAGCAGCAGCAGCGCCGAAGCCCAACTGCCGATGGATTCATAGGAAGGGATGAAGGCAATCAGCAGGCTGGCACCGGCCATCAGCAGCATGGTGCTGAGCAACACCGCGCGCCGGCCGAGTTTGTCGGCGAGGATGCCGAAGAAAATTCCGCCGATGGGTCGCAGCAGGAAACCGGCGGCAAACACCGCCAGGGTATTGAGCAGGGCAGAGGTGGCGTTGCTTTTATCGAAGAGCGCCGCGGCGATGTACACCGATGCGACGGTGTAGATCGTCCAGTCGAACCACTCCAGCAGGTTGCCGACGCCGGTGGCCATCAAAGACTTTTTGCGCAGCGATGTGTGGGTTGTCTTGGCCTGTCCGGTGGTGAAGTCGGACATGGTCTCGGTGATGTTATTCATTGTTGGCTCCGAGATGTTGCATGGACCACGGGATGTGGTGGGGTGAATCCGTGAAAGCACTTTCTCCAGTCAAACGAAATTCAAACTGTAGGAGCGAGCCTGCTCGCGATGGCGGCGTGTCAGTCGCAATCAATGTCATCTGGCCCGACGCTATCGCGAGCAGGCTCGCTCCTACAGAGGGGGCAGGGGTCAGGCGTTCATGTGCGCCAGCGCCACTTCCTCGATCCCGGCCGCGTCGAGCTTGTAGTGTTCGTACAGGTGCGTCGGCGGGGCGATCAGGCTGTATTCGTCGTAGATGCCGTGGCGCTTGAGCTTGACCCCGACACCTTCATCCGCCAGCACTTCGGCCACCGCCGCGCCCAGGCCACCGAGCACGTTGTGCTCTTCGACGGTCATCATGCGTTTGCTGCGGGCGGCGGCGCGCAGGATGGCGTCACGGTCGATCGGCTTGATCGAGGCCATGTCGATCACCCCCACCGAACGCCCCTCGGCGTTCATCTTGCGAGCGGCCGCCAGGGCCGCGTGCACGGTGATGCCGCAGGCGATGATGGTCAACTCTTCGCCTTCGATGTGTTCATGGGCCTTGCCGAATTCGAAGACCACATCGTCCTGGTAAACGATCGGATCGCGACCACGGCCGATGCGGAAATACACCGGCTTGTCGTAGGTGGCCGAGGCCCTGATCGCGGCCACCAGTTGCGGGCCGTCGGCGGGGGACACCACCGCCAGGTCGGCGATCGAACGCATGGTGGCGATGTCTTCGGTGGCGTGGTGCGAGGTGCCGTAGAAGCCCAGGGAAATGCCGGTGTGGTGGCCGATCAGGCGTACCGGTTGCGCCGAATAGGCGACGTCCATGCGGATCTGTTCACAGCACAACAGGCCGAGGAACGAGGCGAAGGTCGCCACGAACGGCATCACCCCACAGGTGGCCAGGCCGGCCGCGGCGGTGACCATGTTCTGTTCCGAGATACCGAATTGCAGGTAGCGCTCGGGGTGCTGGCTGGCGAACTTGTTCAAGCCGTTGGAATACTGCAGGTCGGCGGAGCCGGCCATCACCGGATAGCCGGCCTTGGTCAGTTCGATCAAGCCATCGGACAGGTACGCCAGGCCCGGGTTGACGGCGTTGAGGCCACGGTACTGCCAGGAATTGGGGGAAAGAGGGGCATTCATGTTCAGATCTCCATGGCTTCAATTTCAGCGATAGCGCGTTTGGCGTCTTCAGGGTCCAGGTAACCGAGGTGCCAGCCGGGTTCGGTTTCCATGTAGGAAACGCCTTTGCCCTTGACCGTCTTGGCGATGATGCACACCGGTTTTTCGCGGCGTTCGTCGGCTTTCACCCGGCGCAGGGTTTCGGTCACTTGGGTGATGTCGTGGCCGTCGATGACGTGCACTTCCCAGCCGAAGGCCCGCCATTTTTCGTCCAGCGGTTCGATGCCGATCACGTCATCCACCTGGCCATCCAGCTGGAAACCATTGCGGTCGACGATGGCGATCAGGTGTTTGGCGTTGTGGTGGGCCGCGCTCATAGCTGCTTCCCAGACCTGGCCTTCCTGCATTTCGCCGTCACCGAGCATGACGAACACGTCATAGACTTCGCCGGTGAAGCGCTGGGCCAGGCACATGCCCAGGCCGCCGGAGAGGGCATGGCCGATGGAGCCGGAAGAGAAATCGATGCCGGGCACTTTGCGCATGTCAGGGTGATCGCCCAGAGGGCTGCCCAGGCGGGTGTACTCATCGAGCCACTCCTTGGGGAAAATCCCCAGGTCGGCGAGGATCGGGAACTGCCCCACGGCAGCGTGGCCCTTGCCCATCAGGAAACGGTCGCGGCCCGGCCATTTCGGCTCCTCGGGACGGATCGTCATCACGTCGTAATACAGCGCGGAGAACAGTTCGGCGGCGGAAAACACCGAGGTGTAGTGGCCGGTCTTGGCGATTTCGATCAGGCGGATGGTTTCCAGGCGAACGAATTTCGCCCGGTCCTTGAGCTTCCTGACGGTCTCGGCGGACGGCACGAAATTGCTGGCTTTCCACTGTTCGAGGGTTTTGCGGGGCGTAGACATCTCTACCTCCAGTCACAGGCATGAATTTTTTGACGTTGAGTCTCGGGTGGAGGTTGAACTTCAACCGGGTGGTCGGGCGTTCAACGGTTTTTCACCGGTTTCTAACTGTGGATCAGTGGAACCGGTCTTCGAGGGCGCGCATGGCACCGATCAGTTCGTTGCAGGTCAGCGGACCGCCCGACACCGAGACGAAATTGCGTGCATGCGGAGCCTTGAGCGTGGGCTCGGCCACTTGCATCAGCAGCGCGTCATCGATGCCGGTGACACCGAGTTCGGCCAGGTTGCGCGGCAGCCCGAGGCGTTGATAGAAGCCCAGCAGGTCGCCCATGAGCTCGGCGTCGCGGTCCTCCAGTACCAGCTGCACCAGCAAGCCGTACGCCACTTGCCAGCCGTGCACCTGTTGCCGGGCACCGGGGATTTTCGACAGGCCGCGGGTCATGGCGTGGGCAATGGACAGGCCACCGCTTTCGAACCCCAGGCCGCTCATCAACAGCACGGCTTCGATCAGTTGATCGAAGGCCGGTGTCACCTGCCCGCTGCCGGCCAGGGCCAATCCAGCCTCGGCGTGTTGGCGAATGACCTGATAGCACTCGCGCGCCAGGACCAGGCCGGACAGTGCCGGACGGGCGCCGAACATGTTCACGCCGGCGGAGTTGAAGCACTGCTCGGCTTCGAATTTCTTGGTCAGGGCGTCAGCGATGCCGGCCAGCAGGAACTGGCGTGGCGCCTGGGCAATCAGGCCGGTGTCCACCAGCACGTAGCGTGGGCTGGCCAGCAGGTGGCCGACTTCACTCAGTTGATGATGGGCGTCGTAGACCACGTAGTTTTTCGAGGTCGGCGCATCGTTGGAGGCCACGGTGGGCATGGTGATCAGGGCACGCCCCGAGCTGTGGGCAAGGGCTTTGCCGGCGTCGATGCACTTGCCGCCACCGACGGCCAGGACCATGTCGAAATCAAACGCTGCGGCGGCATTGCGCAGGCCGGCGATGCCGTCGGCGGTGATTTCGCCATCGAAGGTGATGTAGTGCAGCTCGACGTCTGCCTGGGCGCAGGTGTCATCGAGTCGCGAGCGGATCAGGCCCAGGACATGACTATCGATGACCACCACCGCCTTGCGTCCGCAGTGCGCCAGAAAAGTACCTGCCTGAGCGAGCACTTGCGTGCCCTGTATGTATCGTCCGGGGGAGCCGAAAACCAGATTCATTGCGCACCTCATCTCACTGCTTTTTTGTTATTCGGGCATCGGCGGCAGGTTGCCGAGTGCTCGGTCTTGTTGTGATGCATGATATATCATGTTTTTAAACGGTCAAGCGCTCAATCGACCAGCGACTTCAGGCGATGGAGTATCCGCCGTCCACCGGCAGTGTCGTGCCGGTGACGTAGCGCGCGTTTTCCGAGACCAGGAAGGCGATCACGTTGGCCACGTCTTCAGGCGCACCCCAGGCTTTCATGGGAATGCGCGCCATGATTCCTTGCGAACGCACTGGATCCTCAAACGCCTGGCGCGACAGATTGGTCAGGATCCAGCCCGGCGCCACGGCATTGGCGCGCACGCCATCGGTGGCCCAGGCCACGGCCATGCAGCGGGTCAATTCACTGATGGCGGCTTTGCTCGACGCATAGGCCGGGGTCTTGGCCGAGCCGAAGATGCCCCACATCGACGCGAAGTTCACGACCGCACCGCGAGCGGCTTTCAGGCCGGGCAGGGCGGCGTTGGTGATGCGCAGCACGGCGGACAGGTTGACGTCCATCACCCGGTTGAAGCCTTCGAGTTCCCACTCGCGGTGGTGGTCGATGATGCCGGCGGCGTTGACCAGCGCATCGACGCGCTCGAATCGGGCGAAGAAGCTGTTCACGGCCTCATCGTTGGTGACGTCGAGTTCCTGGTAATGAATGCCTTGCACCCGTTGCTCGGGTTCACCCAGGCCGATGGTGAACACTTCATGGCCGTCGGCGAGCAGGCGTTGCGCGGTGGCCAGGCCGATGCCCGAGCCTCCACCGGTGACGATGGCGGTTTTTTTCATGGTGTTTCCTCCAGGCAGGTCAAAAGAGAGGGGTAAGGGCACATCAAGCGCCGCATTGGGCAAACAGAAATTCGGCGAGCAAGTCGATCTGGCCGGTGATCATGTGGGCACCTTTGTGAATCACGCAGCCGCGTTCGGCGGCGGCACTGAGCAAGGGTGTGATGTCCGGATTCATCACCACTTCGCCGACCACCGTGCCGGGTGCCAGGGTGTCGACCGGCAACGGCAGGGGATCATCGGCCTTGAGGCCCAGCGCGGTGCCGTTGATCACCACATCGAAACCGCTGGCGTCGGCGGGGCCGGCGTTGATCCGGCGGGCCGGGAACAGTTGCCGCAGCTCATCGACCAGCTCTTGCGCCTTGGCCGGCGTGCGATTGCTGATCTGCAGTTCCCGGATGTCTTCGGCCAGCAGGGCGTGGGCGATGCCGGTGGCCGCGCCACCGGCGCCGAGCAGCAGCACGCGTTTAGCGTGCAGGTCATGGCCCTGTTTTTTCAGCCCGGCAACGAAGCCATCACCGTCGAACATGCGCCCGGTGAAGCGCCCGTCAGGCAGGCGTTTGGCTACGTTGCACACGTTCAGCAGCGCGGCGGTGCCCTTGAGCTCGTCACACAATTTCGCCACCTCCAGCTTGTGCGGCACGGTGACGATCACCCCTGCCAGGTTTTCAATGCCGCGCAACCCTTCCCACGCCGTGACCAGGTTGGCGGGCGAGACTTCCCAGGGCACCAGCACGCCGTCATGACCGAGGCGCTCCAGCAAGGGATTGAAGAATTCCGGGGTACGCAGATGTTTGGCGGGGTAGGTCAAATGGACCACGACCCGTGTTTTACCGCTGATAGGCATGAAGGTGCTCCTGGGTGATTTTTGAGTTGATGCATGATATATCTTTGTCATCCGCCTGCGTCAACCGCTAATGCGAGATGACAGGGGAGCATTGCCAAACCCACGCAGTGGCAGTGAAAAACAGACGATGTATGATGCGTTATTCGTGCTTCAGGCCTGCAGCGCTGCTCTTGCGCCGGGCCGGCCTACCTCATTGATCCCGGAGATCGAGTCACAGTGAACGTGCATAAGCCCATTGATAAAGGCAACCTGAGCGAACGGGTGTATTCCATCATTCGCACCGCATTGATGGACGGCCAGTACCAGCCAGGCGACCGGTTGCGCATCAGTACACTGGCCGAGGAATTCGGCGTATCGATCACTCCCGTGCGCGAGGCGATCTTCCGGCTGGTCAGCGACCACGCCCTGGACATGAAGGCCGCGACATCGATTTATGTCCCCGAATTGACGGTCAGCCAGCTACGCGAGATCCAGTTGATCCGCCATCTGCTCGAAGGCGAAGCCGCCGGTGTGGCGGCCCAGCGCATCACCCAACCGGAGCTGGAAAAGCTCGAGGCCATCCAGGACGCCTTCCAGAAGGCGGTGTCGGTCGATTACAAACAGGCTGCCTTGCTCAACCGCGAATTCCACTTCGGCCTGATCTCCGCCGCGCGCATGCCGGTGGTGTCCAAAACCCTGGAAAACATGTGGGTCATCATGGGGCCGCTGCTGAGCCGCTTCCACGCCGAGGTGCCCAAGCGTGAACTGGCAAGTGCCAAGCACAAGCATTTCGACGTGCTGGAGGGGCTGCGTACCCGGGATTCGACCAAGGCCAAAGAGGCGCTGCAAGCGGACATCGCCTGGGGTGAATTGATGATCGACTGGCTGGAGAAGAAGGAAAGCCTCGCCGAGGCGTAGCTGGCGCCTCAGGGTTCCTGTAGGAGCGAGCCTGCTCGCGATGGTCGTCAACGATAACGCTGGCAGTCTGGCACCCCGCGGTGTTCTGTCGTCCATCGCGAGCAGGCTCGCTCCTACGGGGAGGGGCGACGGGAAGTCATTGCTTCAAGTTAATACGAAGCATTACTATTCACGCCCCGTTTAAACAGCACGCCGCAATGACCCTCAAGTTGCCCCGCAGACACGGCTTTTTCGAACACTACGAAGAGTTGGTCGGGACCTGGACCCGTCGCCTGAGAAATCGCTCGCAGGCCGAGGATCTGGCTCACGACACTTTTGTGCGCGTGCTCGAATCCGATTCGGCGGCGGTTGCGCAACCGCGGGCTTATCTGCACCAGACCGCGCGCAATATCGCGGTGGATGCTTATAGGCGTGAGGATCGGCGAGAGGAACGGCGGGGCGCCATGGAGTCTGAGGCGATCGATCTCAGTGTGTCGTCTTCCGGCGACCCGGAGCATTACATGCATGCGATCCAGTTGGCTGATTCCATCGAGCAGGCGCTCACCGAGCTTCCGATCAACTGCCGCAAGGTGTTTGTCTGGCAGAAGATCGAAGGCCTGACCCAGGCGGAAATCGCCGAACGCCTGGGACTGACCAAGAATATGGTGGAAAAGTATATGATCCGCACCCTGCGGCATCTGCGGGACCGCCTGGAAGGGCTGCAATAATGACGTGCAGTGCTTTTCCCGGACGCCACCGAAGGCAGGTCTTTCATACCTTTTCATCCCCGGCCAAACAGGAACTTCCATGATGGATACTCGTGATTGTGCGTGCGGGCAAACAGCAGTTCGCGATGACGCGGCGCGGTGGTTTGTGCGTTTGCAGGAAGCTGCGGTCGATGTCGACGTGTATCGCCAATTTGAAACCTGGCTGGACGAACACCCCCAACACCGAACCGAATTCGAATGCCTGCAGAACGTCTGGAAAGCCGCTGACCTGGTGCCGTCGGCGCGTCTGCTGGCGCTGTGCGAAGAGGCGCCGGTGCGCCCCAAACGCCGGCCAGTCCTGCGCTATGCGGTGGCAGCCAGTGTGGTGGCGGTGGCGCTTGGCCTCGGGCTTTTCAGCGGCCTGAATCATCCCTCGCCTTACACGGCCGAGTTTTCCACCGCCCTGGGCGAACGCCGCCAGGTGGCCCTGCCGGACGGTTCGACCATCGATCTGGACAGCCGCAGCCGGATTCAGGTGCGCTTTGACAAGAACCGACGCGGCATCGAACTGAGCGAAGGCGAGGCGATGTTCAGCGTTCAGCACGACAGCAGCCGACCGTTCGTGGTCGAGGCCGGCAATGGCAAGGTTACGGTCACCGGCACGCGCTTCGATGTACGCCGGGGCAGCGCCGACACGCGGGTGGTGGTGGAGCAGGGCACGGTGAAAGTCCAGGCTCGCTCGGCACCCGACAATGATTTCATCAGCCTGACCGCGGGCCTGGGTACCCATGTCGATGCCCAGGGCAAGGTCGCGGCGGCCTATGCGGTCAATCCCGCCGAGATGACGGCCTGGCGCAGCGGCAAACTGGTGTTCAACAACGCCAGCCTGAGCGATGTCGCCGAGCAGGTGTCGCGTTATCGGGACAAGCCACTGAAGGTCGCCAGCGCGGCAGTGGGCAATCTGCGCCTGACCAGCGTGTTCAAGTCCGACAACACCGATGCGCTGCTCAAGGCCCTGCCGAGCATCCTGCCGGTGGCCGTGCGCACCCTCGATGACGGCAGCCAGGAAATAATTTCAAAATAAAATTCAGGTTTTTTTCGAGTTCATCGTCTTCCTGTTCAACTGCAACTGGTTTGCATTAACAAGCGCACACTCTTGCGATCCACAGGAATACGTTCGACGTGAAAAAATCCACCGCTCTTACCCCAACCTTCCCTTGGTTGCCGCTGGCGCTCGCGCTGGCGGTCAACGTCGCGATGCCTCAAGTATTCGCCGCCGACGCCATTCATATCCAGGCGCAACCCTTGGGCCAGGCCTTGACTCAGCTGGGCCAGCAAACCTCGTTGCAGGTGTTTTTCAGCCCTGACCTGGTGGCCGGCAAGCAAGCTCCGGCGGTGGACGGCAATCTTTCGCCGGAAGAAGCGCTGCGTCAATTGCTGCAAGGCAGCGGCCTGCAGTACTCGATCGATGAAGGTTCGGTGACCCTGATGCCGGCGCCGACCCAGGCGGCCGGTGGTGCGCTGGAACTGGGCGCGACCGACATCAAGGTGGTCGGCGACTGGCTCGACGATGCCGATGCCGCGCTGGTCCAGAACCACCCTGGCGCGCGGACCGTGATCCGTCGCGAGGCGATGGTCGAGCAGGGCGCGATGAACGTCGGCGATGTGCTCAAGCGCGTACCGGGTGTGCAGGTGCAGGACGCCAACGGCACCGGCGGCAGTGATATTTCCCTCAACGTCGGCGTGCGTGGCCTGACCTCGCGCCTGTCGCCACGCTCCACCATCCTGATCGATGGCGTGCCGGCAGCCTTCGCCCCGTACGGCCAGCCTCAACTGTCCATGGCACCGATTTCCTCCGGCAACCTCGACAGCATCGACGTGGTGCGCGGTGCCGGTTCCGTGCGTTATGGGCCGCAGAACGTGGGTGGGGTGATCAACTTCGTGACCCGGGCCATCCCGGAAAAAGCCTCGGCTGAAATCGGCACCACTCTGGAGACGTCCCAGCACGGTGGCTGGAAGCACATCGACACCGCGTTCATGGGCGGCACCGCCGACAACGGTATCGGCGTGGCGCTGTTGTATTCCGGGGTGAACGGCAACGGTTACCGCGAACGTAATAACGGCAACGACATCGACGACGTGCTCCTCAAGACTCACTGGGCGCCCACCGACGTCGACGATTTCAGCCTGAACTTTCACTACTACGACGCCAGCGCCGACATGCCCGGCGGTTTGACCCAGGCGCAGTACGACGCCGATCCGTTCCAGTCCGACCGCAACAACGACAACTTCAGCGGCCGCCGCAAGGACGTGTCGTTCAAGTGGATCCGCCAGCTCGACGACCGTACCCAGGCCGAAGTGCTGACCTACTACACCGACAGCTTCCGTGGCAGCAACATCGCCGCCCGCGACCAGAAGACCCTCGGCTCGTTCCCGCGTACCTACTACACCTACGGCATCGAACCGCGGGTGTCCCATGTGTTCGACGTGGGTCCAACCACCCAGGAAGTCAGTGTCGGTTATCGCTACCTCAAGGAAGGCATGCACGAGCAAGCCAGCCGCCTGGCTTTGAACGGCGCCAACGAGCCGGTGGTGACCAAGACCTCGGACGGCCACGTGTACCAGGACCGTACTGGTGGCACTGAAGCTCACGCGGCCTACATCGACAACAAGATCGATGTCGGCAACTGGACCATCACCCCGGGGGTGCGTTTCGAACATATCCAGACCGAATGGCACGACCGCCCGGTGCTCGACACCGCCGGCAAGCCGGTGCCGGAAAAACGCCGCAGCATCGAGAGCAACGAGCCGCTGCCGGCGTTGAGCGTGATGTATCACATGTCCGAAGCGTGGAAGCTGTTCGCCAACTACGAGACTTCGTTCGGTGCGTTGCAGTACTTCCAGCTCGGCCAGGGCGGCGTGGGTAACGAAACGGCCAACGGCCTGGAGCCGGAAAAGGCCAAGACCTACGAGATCGGCACGCGCTACAACGATGACGTGTGGGGCGGTGAAGTGACGCTGTTCTACATCGACTTCGATAAAGAGTTGCAGTACATCAGCAACGATGCCGGCTGGACCAACCTCGGCGCGACCACCCACCGGGGTATCGAGACCTCGGTGCACTACGACATGGCGGCACTGGATCCGCGCCTGGAAGGCCTGACCGCCAACGCCGGGTTCACTTACACCCGCGCCGTGTATGAAGGGGACATTCCGGACTTCAAGGGCCGTGACCTGCCGTTCTACTCGCGTCAGGTGGCGACGGTCGGCCTGCGTTACGACATCAACCGCTGGACGTACAACGTCGACGCGTTTGCCCAGTCCCAACAGCGCTCGCCGGGTGTGGCGGTCAACGCCGACGGCAGCTTCAGCAACAACTACATCACGCAAGGTACTGCTGATGGCCAGTACGGCGACATTCCGGGTTATGTCACCTGGAACGTGCGCAGCGGCTATGACTTCGGGCCTTCGGTGTCGAACCTGAAAGTCGGCGCCGGGGTGAAGAACATCTTCGACAAGCAGTACTTCACCCGTTCCAGCGACAACAACTCGGGCATGTACGTGGGTGCGCCGCGCACGTTCTTCGTGCAGGCCAGCGTTGGGTTCTGACAGACCGAGGTGACCCCATCGCGGGCAGATTTGTGTTCGACACGGACCCACTGTAGGAGCGAGCCTGCTCGCGATGGACGCAAGGACACCGCGGGGAGTCAGGCTGCCAGCGTTATCGTTGACCACCATCGCGAGCAGGCTCGCTCCTACACCTTCAATACTTTCCCGCCAATCGCCACCGCGATCAGCAACACCGCCATCAACCCAAAGGCAAAACTCAAACTCGCGGCATGGGCGACGAACCCTATCACCGCGGGCCCGGCGAGAATCCCCGCATAACCCAGGGTGGTAATGGCCGGCACGGCGATGCTTTCCGGCATGACCGTCTGCTTGCCCACCGCCGTATACAGCACCGGAACGATGTTCGAACAACCGGCACCCAGCAGGGCATAGCCCACCAGCGCCGCTTGCCAGCTTGGGACGAAGGTCGCCAGGCATAGGCCGAACGCCGCCAACAGGCCACCGAAGACCATCACCCGCGTCGCACCCAATCGGCGCACGATCGAATCACCGGTCAGGCGTCCCGCCGTCATGGTCAGCGCAAACGCCGCATAGCCCAAGCCGGCATAGGCCGTGTCGATCCCGCGTTCCTGCGCCAAAAACACCGCGCTCCAGTCCAGCGCCGCCCCTTCGGCGAGGAACACGATGAAGCACATGCCGCCGATGAACAGCACGATGCCGTGGGGGACGGCGAACGCCGGTCCCGAACTTTCGCTGGCGTAGGGCAACAGATGCGGCGCCGCCTTCGCCAGCGCGATCAGCAGCAGGACGATCACCACCAGCATGGCGCCCAGCGGCGACAGCCCGAGGCCAAGCAAGCCACTGACACCGGCCGCGCCGACGATCCCGCCGAGGCTGAACATGCCATGGAAGCCCGACATCATGTTCTTGCCGCTGGCCCGCTCGACGATCACCGCTTGCAGGTTCACCGTCGAATCCACCGTGCCCAGGCCGGCACCAAAGATGAACAGCGCCGCGATCAGCGCCGGCGCCGACGACACCGTCGCCAGCAACGGCAGGGCGATGCAGATCAGCAGGGTGCCGCCGGTTGCCACCTTGCGGCAGCCGAAGCGCGTGGCGAGGATCCCGGCCAGGGGCATCGCCAGGATCGAACCCACGCCAAGGCACAGCAGCAACAGGCCGAGGGTGCCTTCATCCAGCCCGGCGCGGGCCTTGGCGTACGGCACCAGCGGCGCCCATGCGGCAATACCTGCGCCGGCGATGAAAAAGGCGACGCGCGTGGACATCTGCTCCAGGCGCCCGGGCACGAATGAGGTCTGGGTGTTGAGGTTGGTCATATCGATCCTTGGCATAAAACTTCGCGTCCCGTTGGGACCGTGATCGAGCGGTGTGGGTTCGATCACGGACCTGGCGTTTGTGCGTTCCAGAAAGCTGACATCCTTGCACAGCCATGATGTGTTTCGCGATATGTTGAGGCCTTTCGAACAGGACAGCGGGGAGGCGCCATGGCGCGGATGTACGATGCACGGGGCAATATCTATATGGTCGCGGCGCCGGAAGAATTGCGCCAACAGGGCATCGCGTTACCCGATCAGGCCAGCGCTGCCGCTCAAAACCGCGAGGGCTGGGCGCTGGCTGCCATTGAAGCCTGCTGCTCGTGGGCACCGGGCACGCAACCGCCCGGCAGCAAGGAACATCGCAGCGATGGTCTGTTGGTCGGCCCGTTCCAGTCGTCGCCGCCCTTTGATCTGTTGATCGTCAACACCGACGGCACCCTGGCCGAGCGCAGTGGCAACGGCCTGACGATTTTCTCCCAGGCGCTGAGTGATCTGGGGCTTTTGACCGAGGATGAGGCCTGTGTGCTCAGGGTTCATCATGACAAGGCCGATGTGCCATCGCCGGGGGAAACCTCGGTGAAGGCGGCGCAGGTCGAGGGTGTGAACGGGTTCTGGCTCGACCTTGGTCGCCCTGGGTTCGGGCCGTCGGCGGTCAGCGCCGTGGGTGTTGAAACGGTGCTGATGAACGGTCGCGAACTCAGCCATGTGCAACCCTTGTCGGCACTCAATGACCTCTGGTCGCGCAGCCAGTTCGCCCGGGTGGGTAATCCCCATTGCGTGACGCTGGTCGATAGCATCGACGCGCTGCCGAGCAATGAGCAGATGCGCGAGCCGGTGTTGGGCGAAGGCTTGACCCGCATTGCCTATGCCATGCCGGCGGGGGCCGGCCGGCCGTGTCCGGCGGGGATCAATTTGCAATGGGCGACGCACGAAGCCGGGCAACGGGTGATTGCGCGGGTGTTTGAACGGGGTGAAGGTCCGACGGCTTCATCAGGAACCAGCGCCACCGCGGTGGCCTGTGCGGCGTGGCGGGTGGGCTGGGTGAAGGCCGGGGAGGTGAGGGTGGTGATGCCGGGTGGGACGGCGCCGGTTTTGTTGGAGGAAGAGCGGGGGGAATTGAGGCGGGTCAGCCTGTTTGGTACGGCTCGATTTGTCGAGTGATTTCGAAATAGCCTTCGCGAGCAGGCTCGCTCCCACAAGGGATCTGTGTACGGCACATCACCAATGTGGGAGCGAGCCTGCTCGCGAAGGGGCCAGTCCGGTCACTGCAGATTTCAGCTCAGACCACCGAACTCCACCACCGGCATCGTCCGCTTCATCAACACCTTGCCGCCACGAATCGAGTACAGCGGCAACCCCTGGCTGCGGATCACCTCGTAGTCACTCTCCGCCGACAGAATCAGCAGATTCGCCGGCCGACCCGCGACAAGGCCGTAACGATCACCCAGGGCCATGGCTTTGGCGCTGTTGTCGGTGACCAGGTCCAGCGCGCTTTGCAGGTTGCGATAGCCCAGCATATGGCAAATATGCAGGCCGGCTTCAAGGACCCGCAGGATGTTGCCGTTACCCAGCGGATACCACGGGTCGACGATCGAGTCCTGGCCAAAACACACGTTCATGCCCGCTTCGAGCAACTCGTTGACCCGGGTCACGCCCCGGCGTTTGGGGAAGTTGTCAAAGCGCCCTTGCAGGTGAATGCTTTCGGTGGGGCAGGAAACAAAACTGATGCCCGAATGCCCGAGCAGGCGGAACAGTTTTGCGCAGTAGGCGTTGTCGTAGGAGCCCATGGCCGTGGTGTGGCTGGCGGTGACCCGCGAACCCATGTCGCGGCTGCGCGCTTCCTCGGCCAGCACCTCGAGAAAGCGTGAGTGCGGGTCGTCGGTTTCATCGCAATGCACATCCACCAGGCAGCCGGTGCGCTCGGCCAGGTCCATCAGGAACTTCACCGAACTGACGCCCTGGTCGCGGGTGTACTCGAAATGCGGAATGCCGCCGACCACGTCCGCGCCCATGCGGATCGCCTCTTTCATCAACTCCCGGCCATTGCGGTAGGACTCGATACCTTCCTGGGGAAACGCGACGATTTGCATGTCGACCAGATGACGGCTTTCCTCGCGCACTTCGAGCATCGCCTTCAGGGCGGTCAACTGCGGGTCGGTCACATCGACGTGGGTGCGCACATGCTGGATGCCGTGGGCGGCGAGATTCTGGATGGTCTTCTTCGCCCTGTTTTTGGTGTCTTCCTCGGTGATGGTGACTTTGCGCTCGCCCCAGCATTCGATGCCCTCGAACAGGGTGCCGCTCATGTTCCAACGCGGCTCGCCGGCGGTCAGGGTGGCGTCGAGGTGAATGTGCGGCTCGACGAAGGGCGGCACCACCAGATTGCCACCGGCGTCCAGGTCATCAGGGCCCAGGGTCGGGGCTTCGGTTTGCCGGGTGATGTTGCGGATCAGGCCGTTTTCCAGGTGCAGCTCGTGCAGACCTTCCTGATTACGCAGCCGGGCGTTGATGATGAGCATCGGGAGGGTCCTTTTCAGAATGTGTATTCGATACCTCTAAGTTAGCTTGGCAGCGGCGGTCCTTGCCAGTGCGTCGTTCAAATGTAGGAGCGAGCCTGCTCGCGATGGCGGCATCACATCCAACATCTACTTGACTGTCCTGCCGCTATCGCGAGCAGGCTCGCTCCTACAGTGGGTTGGGTTTGGTCAGGGGGATTTGTGCAGGGGTAGAAACCGCAGCAACGCGGCGACGATGGCCTCTGGCGCATCCTCCTGAACCAGATGCCCGGCATTGGCGATAGCGTGGAATTGCGAACCGGGAATCATCCGGTGCAGCGCGCGTCCGCGTTCGATGGGGATCCACTGATCATCTTCGCCCCACAGGATCTGCACCGGGCAGCGAAGGGTCGGATACAGCGCTTCGACTTCGCGGGTATAGCGCTCGTCCATTTGCGCGATCTGCCGGTAGAACGCCGCTTGCCCCGGATCCCCCAGCCATGGCTGTACGTAGGGGGCGAGTTCGTCGTCGGGGATTGGTCGGTGGATCGCCCCGCGAATATAGGTCGGCACGATGGCCCGCTGGATGTAGTCGGGCAGGCCACTGAAAGCCGCTTCATGCTGGCGTACATGCTGCACGAACGGCGAGCCCCAGGGTGACAACGCGACCGGGTCGATCAGGGTCAGGCTGCGGTAGTTGCGGCCATTGAGCAGGTGCGAGCGCAGGACGGTAGCCCCGCCGAAGTCGTGGGCCACCACGTCAGGGCAGTCCAGGCCCCAGTGTTCCAGCAACTGCGCCAGCAGTTCGTTCTGCACGCCGAGGGAAACATCGCCATCGATTTTTTCCGACTGCCCGTAACCCAACAGATCGAAGTAATGCACGCGATGGGTGGTGATGAAATGCGGTGCGATGCGGTGCCAGACGTAGGAAGAGAAGGGCGTGCCGTGCACGAACACCAACGGCGGACCGTCGCCTCTTACGGCGAAGCGTACTGCGTGACCGTTGAAGCGATAAGTCTGAGGCAGCGACCAGTCAGCCATGGGCATGTCCTTTTGGCGATGGAAGCCAAAAAGCATAGGCATAAAAAAACAGCCTATGAAGGCTGTTCTTTTTTTACCTGACAAAACGCATTCCCCATGTAGGAGCAAAGCTTGCTCGCGATGGTGTGTCAGTTGCATTGCTGTCAACTGACACACCATCGCGAGCAAGCTTTGCTCCTACAGGGGAGCGGTGTGTTTATTCGCCGCGATAGATGCAACCGCTGGTGCAGGTCTCGTGAATGCGGATAGCGCTCAGTTCCGGCAGCAACGGTTTCATCTCGTTCCAGATGAACTTGGCCAGTACTTCGCTGGTCGGGTTTTCGAGGCCCGGAATGTCGTTCAGGTAGTTGTGGTCCAGACGCTCGTACAGCGGCTTGAAGATTGCCTTGATCTCGGAGAAGTCGCGGATCCAGCCGGTGTGCGGGTCGAGATCGCCACTCAGGTGAAGCGCCACCTTGAACGAGTGACCGTGCAGGCGGCCGCACTTGTGGCCGTCCGGAACGTGAGGCAGGCGGTGGGCGGATTCGAACGTAAATTCCTTGAAGATTTCCACAGTGTTTTCAGCTCTGTTGAGGTGGCGATCGCCGCGGCGACGCTGGGGCATTTTTGACTGGCGGCGAGTTTAACAGTTTGTCCTGACTAAAGGGTCAGCAAGCGTTCGCCGAGGCGACCGTTGGCGGCCAGTTCGAGAAATTCATCGCCCAGCCGGCGGCTTTCATCCATCGTCGTGCGCCAGTATTTCTGCCGGCTCGGGGCGTCGCCCATGAAGCGCTTGAAGTCGTTGCGGTCCGGCAGTTTGCCGTAGGGCAGGCGCGCCAGGTATTCCTTCGACGGCGCCAGCAGCAACACATTCTGCAGGCGCGCGGGGCAGGCGCGGCGCCAGGGCAGGGTTTTGTCGAACCAGCCCGGAATCACCCGGTCGGTGAAGTGCGGGTAGAGCACGATGTCGTTGCCGCTGTAAGGCAGATCGAGGTGATAGTCCAGCAGGCCGCCATCGCGGAAGGTGCCAGCACCGGCACCCGGCAGGTCGCGCACGCCTTCCATCACCATGGGGATCGAGCCCGAGGCGAGCAGGGCCTGGCGCAGGTTGCCGGCGTTCAGGGCGACGAAGCGCGAGGGAAAGTCGGTCAGCGCGTCGACCGGCGGCGCCAGGCGCGGGTCGTGGATGATCAGCCGCTCGAAGTGCCGCGACAGCCGGGCGCGACCGCGCAGGTTATCGGCGATCACCGACGACAGGCCCAGGCCCAGGCGGCCACGATGATCGTGCGCGAGCAGGCCGTGGCTTTTGACCACCATGATGTTCAGGCGGTAATGGGCGTTGGCGAGCAGGGCGGCGTCACGGCCATCGAGCAGGTCATCGAGCATGCGTCGCGAACTCTGGCTGATCTGCGCCATGGTCACGCCTTTGTCGAAGTTTTGTTCGGTATACAGCTTGCCCAAGCGCTGGATGCCCTCGGCGGCGTCCGGCAGACAGGCGCTGGCGAAGCGCCAGGAACCGACCGAGGCGCCAATCAGCGAGCGTTCCCGTGGCGCCGACGGCAGCCACTGGCCGAACAGCGCCAGGTCCAGCCCCTGGATTCCCAGCGCCTTGGGGCCACCGGCGGCACCGGGCAGCGTGCCGACGTCCGCGGCGCTCAGGCCTTGCTCACGGATGCGCGCAAAGGCCCGCGGGCCGGCCTTGAGGGTCAGGGAAGGGAATTTGATGTGGATGGCGGTCATTGCGGTCTCAGTGTCTGGCGAGCGGGGGATTATAAGCCGCACGGCCCCCTGTAGGAGCAAAGCTTGCTCGCGATAGGGGTGTATCAGTCATATGAATGTTGGAGGTAACAGGGATTGCAGTGTTTCCAATGATGGCCATTCAGTTTCAATTAAGTTGCGATCGCTAAGGTGGCGTCCACGGAAATAACCAGAAGTCCGGACTCTGCCCATGAAAATCCTGGCCACCCTGTTCATCGTGTTCACCCTTTTCGGCTTGACCGCCAACCTCGGCCACACCCGGGACCTGCGCTCCGACGAAGCCCGACCATTGGTCGAGGCTGGTACCATTGTGCCCATCGAGCGGGTCGAGGCGGTGGCTCTGGCCCGGCACCCGGGGTCGCGGATCACCGAAACCGAATTGAAAAAACGGTATGGGGTTTACCTGTACCGGATCGAGTTGACCGACCTGCAGGGTGTGGAGTGGGAGCTTGAGCTGGACGCGGCCGACGGGCTGTTGCGCAAGGATCATCAGGATAATTAATGAAATCGTTTTTGCTTCTTTCAACCGCCTGCACCCTGGCGCTTGTGACGTTCTGTCCGGTCACGCTGGCCCGCGACCTCGACCAGGACGAAGCCCTGCGCCTGCGCCAGCAGGGCGTGATCCTGCCGCTGGAACAAGTGCTGCATCACGCGCTGGACCGGTATCCGGGTGCCAGGCTGCTGGAAGTCGAGCTCGAAGAGAAACACGACGTCTACATTTATGAAGTCGAGTTGCTGACCACCGAAGGCGTGGTCCGTGAACTCGACCTCGATGCCGCCACCGGCCGGCTGCTCAAAGACAAGGAAGATTGACCGATGCGCTTGCTCCTGGTGGAAGACCACGTACCCCTGGCCGACGAATTGTTGGCCGGCCTCAATCGCCAGGGGTATGCCGTGGACTGGCTGGCCGACGGTCGCGACGCGGTGTATCAGGGCAGCAGCGAACCCTACGACCTGATCATCCTCGACCTCGGCCTGCCGGGGTTGCCGGGGCTTGAGGTGCTGGCGCAGTGGCGCGCCGGCGGGCTGGGGACGCCGGTGCTGATCCTGACGGCCCGCGATTCCTGGGCCGAGCGCATCGAAGGGCTCAAGGCCGGCGCCGACGATTACCTGGCCAAGCCGTTTCACCCCGAAGAACTGCACCTGCGCATTCAGGCGCTGTTGCGCCGTTCCCATGGCCAGGTCAACCAGCCCACCCTCCAGGCCGCCGGGCTGCACCTGGACGAGGGGCGCCAATGCGTGGTTCGCGATGGCGCGGACGTTCAGCTGACCGCCGCGGAATTTCGCCTGCTGCGCTATTTCATGCTGCACCCGCAGCAGATCCTCTCCAAAAGCCACCTCGCCGAGCACCTCTACGACGGCGAAACCGAGCGCGATTCCAACGTGCTGGAAGTCCACGTCAATCACCTGCGCCGCAAGCTGGGGCGCAGCGTGATCGAAACCCGTCGTGGCCAGGGTTACCTGTTCGGCGGGCAAGCCCAGTGAGGTCGATCCAGCGCCGTTTGAGCCTGGGCCTGATCAGCGTGATGGTGGTGGTCGGCCTGATCCTGGCGCAAACCAGCCTTTGGCTGTTCGAAATGGGCCTGCAACGCTACCTCGAAGCCGGGCTGCGCAACGACAGCGAAAACCTGCTGGTCGCACTGGTGCGCGGCCCCCAGGGCTTGCAGCTGGACGAGCGACACCTGGCGCCGGCTTATCAGCGACCGTTTTCCGGTCATTACTTCCGCATCGACTTTGCCGACAGCCATTGGCGCTCCCGCTCGTTGTGGGACCAGGAACTGCCGCAAATGGAGCGACCAGGGTTGCACAGCAACCTGCAATTGGGCCCAGAAGGCCAGCAATTGCTGGTGCTGCGTTCCGACTATCGACGCATGGGCCAGTCGATTTCCATCAGCGTGGCCCAGGACTACACCCCCGTGCGCGAGAGTTTCCAGCGCATGCGGCAGGTCGGCCTGGGGCTGGGACTGGCGGGGTTGTTGCTGATCCTGCTGCTGCAACGGCTCACCGTGCGGCGCGCCTTGCGCCCACTGGAAAAGGCCCGCGAACAGATCGCCCAGTTGCAACAGGGCCAGCGTTCGCAACTCGATGACCGGGTGCCGGTGGAACTGGAGCCGCTGGTGGCGCAGATCAACCATTTGCTGACCCACACCGAAGACAGCCTCAAGCGTTCGCGCAATGCCCTGGGCAACCTCGGCCACGCCCTGAAAACCCCGTTGGCGGTGCTGTTGAGCCTGGCTTCGAGCGAGCAGCTCGACGCGCATCCGCAGCTGCGCAAGATCCTCAAGGCACAACTGGAGCAAGTCCAGCAGCGGCTCAACCGCGAACTCAATCGCGCGCGGTTGTCCGGCGATGCGTTGCCGGGTGCGTTGTTTGACTGCGACGCCGAACTGCCGGGGTTGCTGGCGACCTTGAACATGATCCATGGCGACCACCTGGAGCTGAGCTATCGCTGCCCGGCCGGCCTGCAATTGCCGTGGGATCGTGAGGATTTGCTGGAACTGCTCGGCAACCTGCTGGACAACGCCTGCAAATGGGCGGATGCCGAAGTGCGCCTGAGCGTGATCGAGACCGCGCAAGGGTTCGAGCTGAGTGTCGAGGATGACGGGCCGGGTATTCCCGAAAATCGCCGCGATCAGGTATTCAGCCGTGGTACCCGGCTGGATGAGCAGACCGACGGGCATGGGCTGGGGTTGGGGATCGTGCGGGATATCGTCGATACCTGGGGCGGCACGCTGAGCTTGCAGGAGAGCGAGTGGGGCGGCTTGAAAGTACGGATCGAACTGCCGAAACGCACCTGATCCAACACCGCAACCCCTGTAGGAGCGAGCCTGCTCGCGATAGCGGTCTGACAGTCACATTGATTGTGAATGTGCCTCCGCCATCGCGAGCAGGCTCGCTCCTACAGTGGATAGTGCGTGTCTGCCTCAGGTGTGATGAATCTCCCGATCCTTGGTTTCCGGCATGAAGAAAATCCCCAGGATCGCCGTCATCACCGCAATCACGATCGGGTACCACAGCCCGTAATAGATATCCCCCGTGGCCGCGACCATGGCGAAGGCCACGGTCGGCAGGAAGCCGCCGAACCAGCCGTTGCCGATGTGGTAGGGCAGTGACATCGAGGTGTAGCGGATGCGCGCCGGGAACAGTTCCACCAGCCAGGCGGCGATCGGGCCGTAGACCATGGTCACGTAGATCACCAGGATCGTCAGGAACAACAACACCATCGGGTAGTTGGTCTTGGCCGGGTCGGCCTTCTCGGGGTAGCCGGCGTCCTTGAGGCCGGTGGCGAGGGTGGCGGTGAAGGCATCGTTCTTGGTCTTGAAGTCCGCCGCCGGCATGCCGGTGCCTTCGAAGCTTTCCACGACCTTGTCGCCGATACGCACCTGCGCCACGGTGCCGGGCTCGGCCTTCACGTTTTCATAGGGGATGGCGCGCTTGGCGAGGATGGTCTTGGCCAGGTCGCAGGAACTGGTGAATTTGGCCTTGCCCACCGGGTCGAACTGGAACGAGCACTGGCCGGGATCGGCAATCACCTTGACCGGATTCTTCTCCTGGGCGATGAACACGTCGGGGTTACCGTACTGGGTCAGCGCGTGGAAGATCGGGAAGTAGGTCAGCGCCGCGAGAATGCAGCCGGCCATGATGATCGGCTTGCGCCCGATGCGGTCGGACAGACTGCCGAAAATCACGAAGAACGGCGTGCCGATCAACAGCGAGCCGGCGATCAGCAGGTTGGCGGTCTGCGGGTCGATCTTCAGCGTCTGCAGCAGGAAAAACAGCGCGTAGAACTGCCCGGTGTACCACACCACCGCCTGACCGGCGGTGCCGCCGAGCAGGGCCATGATCACGATCTTGAGGTTGTCCCAGCGGGCGAAGGATTCAGTCAGCGGCGCCTTGGACGCCTTGCCTTCGGCCTTCATTTTCATGAACACCGGCGACTCGTTCAGTTGCAGGCGGATGTACACCGAGACAATCAGCAGCAGGATCGACAGCAGGAATGGAATCCGCCAGCCCCAGGCTTCGAAGGCCTCGGTGCCCAGCGCGGTACGGCAGGCGAGAATCACCAGCAGCGACAGAAACAGGCCAAGGGTCGCGGTGGTCTGGATCCACGAGGTGAAGTAACCCCGTTTGCCCTTGGGCGCATGTTCGGCCACATAGGTCGCCGCGCCGCCGTATTCGCCGCCCAGGGCCAAACCTTGCAGCAGGCGCAGGGTGATCAGGATGATCGGCGCCGCGACGCCAATGGTGGCGTATCCGGGCAAGAAGCCCACCACCGCCGTGGACACACCCATGATCACAATGGTGATGAGGAAGGTGTGCTTGCGTCCGATCATGTCGCCCAGGCGGCCGAACACGATGGCGCCGAAGGGTCGCACGGCGAAGCCGGCGGCGAACGCGAGCAGGGCGAAGATGAAGGAGGTGGTTTCGTTGACGCCGGCGAAGAAGTGCTTGGCAATGATCGCGGCGAGGGAGCCGTACAGATAGAAGTCGTACCATTCGAACACGGTGCCCAGGGAGGACGCGAAAATCACCTTTCGCTCGTCCCGGGTGACCCCGTGGTTGGGCGCGCTGCCCATGGTAGTGCCGCTGATTGTCGCCATGAGATTTCTCCGTTTTTCTTGTTTTCGGCCGGAGCACCTCTCAATTGTTGCCGCACTCTGGCCCTGGGGACTGCGCGAAGCCTGGACACAAGCTGACGGCCTCGCATCGCTGCAAGGTCTCTGAAAGCATAATCGGCTTTGGACAGATATCCACTCGCCATCATGGCGATGGCGAACACCGGCATTATTGGTGACACACAACCTGTGGGAGCAAAGCTTGCTCGCGATTACGTGCGGACATCCAACATTGATGTCGACTGGTACACCGCTATCGCGAGCAAGCTTTGCTCCTACAGGGGATGGGTGTCAGGTGGCGGGAAGGGCTTACACCCGAAACTGATCCATCAAACTCTGCTGCTGGTTCGCCAGGCTATTGAGCGACTGGCTCACCCGCGCCGATTCATGGGCCTGACCCGACAGCGACTCGGTCACATCGCGGATGGTCGCCACGTTGTTGTTGATCTCCTCGGCCACCGCGCTCTGTTCTTCGGCGGCGCTGGCGATCTGCAGGTTCATGTCGCTGATCACCGTCACCGCCTCGCCGATCTGGCGCAGGGCGGTCACGGCCTGGCCGACCTGCTCGACGCTGCCCTGGGCCTGGCGATGGCTGTTGCCCATCGACCCCACCACGTCCTGAGTGCCGCTTTGCAGTTGTTCGATCACCAGCCGGGTTTCCTCCACCGATTCCTGGGTGCGCCGCGCCAGGTTGCGCACCTCATCGGCCACCACGGCAAAACCGCGCCCGGCCTCGCCGGCACGGGCTGCTTCGATGGCGGCGTTGAGGGCCAGCAGGTTGGTCTGTTCGGCGATGGCGCGGATCACTTCCAGCACCGAACCGATTTTCTCGCTGTTGGCGGCCAGGCCTTCGACCTGGGTCATCGCCGCGCTCATGTCGGCGGCCAGGTTATCGATGCTGGTGGTGGTACGGTCGATCACGGTCAGGCCCTGACGGGTCGCCTGATCGGCATCCCGCGCGGCCTGTGCCGCTTGCGCTGCGCTGCGGGCGACGTCCTGGGCGGTGGCGCTCATTTCATGGGAAGCGGTGGCCACCTGATCCACCTGACGATACTGCTGTTCCATGCCGGCGCTGGTCTGGGTGGCGATGGCGGAAGACTGGTCGGCGGTGCTGCGGGCGTCCTGCACCGAGCGTTTGACCTCGGCGATGATCGGTTGCAGCTTGTCGAGGAAACGGTTGAACCAGCCGGCCAGTTGGCCCAGTTCATCCCGTTTGTCATAGGCCAGGCGGCGGGTCAGGTCACCTTCGCCGCTGGCAATGTCTTCGAGCATATGCGCCACGCCCAGAATCGGCTTGGTCACGCTGCGCGCCATCAGCCACACCAGCAGCAGGCCGATCAACGCGGCCAGCACGCCGAGGCCGAGTTCGGTCAGGGAGCCCGCGGTGTTGCTTTCATCCAGTTGTTTTTTCAACGCTTCGGCGGGGCCGACAAGGACTTTCTCCGGCACGTCGAGCAGCACGCCCCAGGCCTTGCCGCCGGGAATCGGCTGGAATGGCGCGAGCACCTTGAGCTGCTGGTCGCTGTGCAGGCTGGTGGTCTGGCTGATGCTGGCGAGCATGCGCATCAGCTCCGCACCGGAGCGACTGTCTACCGCTTCCAGGCGCTGGCTGAGCTTGCCGGCATCCGGGCTGTAGCCGGCGAGCAGGCCGGCGGGGCTGACGATGCTGACGCTGGACTGGCCGTCGTAGAGCCTCTTGCTGGCGCTCTGGCTGAGCGCTTGCAGGCTGTTGAGGTTGATGTCCACCGACAGTGACGCGATGACCTTGCCGTTGACCATCAGCGGGAAAACGATGCTGGTCATCAACACGTTCTGGCCGTCGATCACATAGAAGTACGGCTCGATCACACAGGGCTTGAGGGTGGCGCGCGGGCAGGTGAACCAGGCGTTGGCCGCTTCGCCACTGGGGCCGGTGCTGGTGTCGGCGATGTCTTTCTCCGGCAGCGGCATGGCGGTCAGCTTGCCCGGCGTCGGTTGCGACCAGTACAGGGCGAAGCGGCCCTTTTCATTGCTGCCGATCTCGCTCTGGCCGGCGAACAGTTCGTCCTTGCCGTCCAGCGCGTTGGGTTCGAACACCAGGGACAGGCCGAGCAGTTCCGGGTTGGCCTGCAATGCCGAGCGGACCTGACGGGTCAGGTCTTCGCGCAGGTCGAAGGCGTCGAGAAAGCGTTTTTCGGCCTGATCGCGCAGGAACAGCACCTGCCGGGAAAAGCCATGGCCGTATTGATAGGCATCCATGAACTGCTGGCGAATGTTCAGCGCCTGGTTTTCGCCCTGGGACTCGATCCGCGCCTGGGCCGCTTCCGTCAGCATTTCCATGCTCGAGGCTTTCACCAGCGCAGAGCTGTGCTCCATGCGATACAGCGAAAGCCCCACCAGCAAGGTCACGATACCCGCCAGGCAAAGGCCGGCCAGCAGGGTGATTTTCCATTGGATGGAAAGTTGTCTGAGCGACATGGAAACGTCCTTATTCGATAAATATCTGGGGCTTTGCACTGTAGCGGCCGGGACCAGGCTTTCTTAAGGGTTGAACCGCTTTTTGTGGGAGCAAGGCTTGCCCGCGATGGCGTCCTCGAAATCGCCATCGCGGGCAAGCCTTGCTCCCACAGAAAAACGGCGATCATATGCAGTTACATATCCACAAGGCCCGCGCGCTTTGACACGGGGGTGACTCTGCGGCACAGTGCGCGCCCTCTAATAAAACCCATTCCTTAATCCGCTGGCGGCGCTTCGCAGACTGCCGGACGGAGTCTTTTCGTTTGTCTTGAGGTAATGAAATGAATGCAGTGATTGCCGCGGTCGGCATCATGCTGATCCTCAGCCTGTCCCGCGTGCACGTGGTCATCGCGCTGATCGTCGGCGCGCTGGTGGGCGGGTTGACCGGTGGCCTGGGCATCGAGGCGACGCTCAAGGCCTTCAACAACGGCCTGGGTGGCGGGGCCACGGTGGCGTTGTCCTACGCGTTGCTCGGTGCTTTCGCCGTGGCCATTGCCAAGTCCGGCCTGGCCCACGCTCTGGCGGACAAGGCGCTGGCACTGGTGGATCGCCAGCACGCCACGGGTGGCGGTTCGGTCAAATGGCTGCTGATCGGCCTGCTGTGGGTGGTGGCCATCGCTTCGCAGAACATCCTGCCGATACATATCGCCTTTATACCGCTGCTGGTGCCGCCGCTTTTATATGTGCTGACCCGCTTGCAACTGGACCGCCGGCTGATCGCCTGTGTGATCACCTTCGGCCTGATCACCCCGTACATGTTCCTGCCGGTGGGCTTCGGCAACATCTTCCTCAATGAAATCCTGCTGGCCAACGTCGCTCGCAGCGGTGTGGACGTCAGCGGCATCAACGTCACCCACGCCATGGGCATCCCGGCGCTGGGCATGCTGGTGGGGCTTGGGGTGGCATTCATCAGCTACCGCAAGAGGCGCGTCTATGACCTGGCGAAGATCGAGCAGGTCGAACAGGTCGCCGTGCAATACAACCCGTTGAGCCTGATGGTGGCGCTTCTCGCCATCGCGGCGGCGTTCATCATCCAGTTGCTGCTGGACTCGATGATCATCGGCGCGCTGGCCGGTTTCCTGATCTTTTCGCTGTCGGGCATCGTCAAGTGGCGTGACACCGACGACTTGTTCACCGAAGGCATGAAGATGATGGCGATGATCGGCTTCATCATGATCGCCGCTTCCGGGTTCGGCGAAGTGATCAAGGCCACCGGGGAAGTGCAGACGCTGGTCGAAGCCTCTGCCGCATGGATTGACCACAGTAAGGCCATCGGCGCGCTGATGATGTTGCTGGTGGGGCTGCTGGTGACCATGGGCATCGGTTCGTCATTTTCCACGGTGCCGATCCTGGCGGTGATTTTCGTGCCGCTGTGCGTGCAACTGGGCTTCAGCCCGCTCGCCATCGTGTGCATCGTCGGCACTGCCGGCGCCCTGGGCGACGCGGGCTCACCCGCCTCGGACTCGACCCTGGGCCCGACCTCCGGCCTGAACATCGACGGCCAGCATCACCACATCTGGGACACCGTGGTGCCGACGTTCCTGCACTACAACCTGCCGTTGCTCGCTTTTGGCTGGATTGCCGCGATGGTTTTGTAATCCCGGTTTGATCGTTCCCACGCTCCGCGTGGGAACGCCTCCTGTGACGCTCTGCGTCACGCTTTGGGACGCGGAACGTCCCCGGCTGCATTCCCACGCAGAGCGTGGGAACGATCAAATCAAAAGATCGCAGCCTTCGGCAGCTCCTACACCAACCCTGTAGAAGCTGCCGAAGGCTGCGATCTTTTTTTGGGTGTTCAACTTTTGACCTGACGTGCCGTTAAAGCCTTTACCCACGCCAATAAAATCAAAAGAGTGAACGTCATGCGCATGAGCCTGAAGGCCAAAGTCCTGTCCCTTGCCGTCCTCCCGGTGCTGCTCTTTGCGCTGGTCATCAGCCTGACCACCCTGTTCATCCTGCAAGGCCAGGCCCGCCACGAGGTCGAGCAGACCCGCGAGCGCCTGCTCAGCGATGCCAAGGCCACCCTGCAAAGCTACGTGGCCGTGGCGATGACCACCATCAAGCCGCTGTACGACGCCGCTGCCCAGGGCGACAACACCGCGCGGGCCCAGGCGATCAAGCTGCTGTCGAACATCAAGTACGGCAAGGAAGGCTACTTCTTCGGCTACGACTCCGAGACCGTGCGCCTGTTCAAGGCCAACGACCCGGAGGGCGTGGGCAAGAGCTTCAAGGACAATCGCGACCCGAACGGCGTCTACGTCAACCGTGACCTGGTGAAAGTCGCCAAGGACGGCACCCACTACCTGCAATACAGCTCGCCGCTGCCGGGCAATGCGCAGGTGCTGGTGCCGAAACTCGGCTACACCGAATACCTGGCGAAGTGGGACATGGCGGTCGGCACCTCGGTCAATCTGGACGGCATCGAGGCGCAAGTGGCCGCCGTCCAGGCCCAGGTGCAGCAACGCATGCAGGGCGTGGTGCTGAGCATCGTCGGCGTGGCGCTGGTGGTGCTGTTGTTAATCGCGGCGGCGGGGATGTTGCTGGCCAACACCATCCTGCGTCCGCTGAACCTGATGAAAGCCAACCTCGACGACATCGCGGCGGGCGAGGGCGACCTGACCCGTCGCCTGACCATCACCAGCCAGGATGAACTGGGCGAACTGGCAGGTTCCTTCAACCGCTTCGTCGACAAGATCCACGGCCTGGTGCGCCAGATCAGCGAAATGACCACCCAACTGACGTCTCTGGTGCGTCAGGTCTCCGACCAGGCCCAGCGTTCGGACCAGGCCATGGAGCGTCAGCGCCACGAAACCGATCAGGTCGCCACGGCGATCAATGAAATGTCCGCCGCCGCCCAGGAAGTGGCCAAGAGCGCGCAAAACGCGGCGGTCGCCGCCCAGCAGACCGATGAAGAAGGTCAGGCCGCCAAGCGCGTGGTGGCCGGCAGCATCGAGAAGATTCATGCGTTGGTGGACGACATTCGCAGCAGCGGTGTATCGCTGGACAGCCTGCAAAAGGACGTGTCGTCGATTGTCAGCGTGCTCGGGGTGATTCGTTCGATTGCCGAGCAGACCAACCTGTTGGCCCTCAATGCCGCGATCGAAGCGGCCCGCGCCGGTGAGGCCGGGCGTGGTTTTGCGGTGGTGGCCGATGAAGTGCGGGCGCTGGCCAGCCGCACGCAAATCAGCACCCAGGAAATCCAGGGCATGATCGACCGCCTGCAGGCGGGCACCCGGTCGGCGGTGGAAGCCATGCGCCGTTCCAGCGAAGCCGGCGACGGCACCTCGGCCCAGGCCAACGAAGCCGGCGCTTCGCTCGACACCATGGCGCAACTGATCGCCACCATCAATTCGATGAACGCCCAGATCGCCAGCGCCGCCGAAGAACAGACCGCCGTGGCCGAAGAGATCAACCGCAGCGTGCATCAGATTGCGGTGGCGGTGGACAACGTGGCCGATGAGACCCAGCAGGGCGCGCAAACTTCGCGCAGTCTGGCGGATCTTGGGCAGCGATTGGGCGGGCTGGTGGGTCAATTCCGTATCTAAGCCGCCCCTGTAGGAGCAAAGCTTGCTCGCGATGACGTACTGACATCCAACATTGATGTCGACTGACACACCGCCATCGCGAGCAAGCTTTGCTCCTACAGATATCGTTAGGGTGTCATTGCCTGTCCCAATAAGGCACCTCGCCAAAACACTCCATAAAGAAATCAATCACCGTCCTCACCTTCACCGATAGACGCCGGCTGCCCGGCCAGAGCACGGTGATCTGCTGCGGCTCAAAGCTGTTGGACACCTGAAAATCTCCGAGCACCGGCACCAGCGTGCCGCTGCGCACCGATTCGCCAATCAGCCATGACGGAAACATCACCAGCCCCAGGCCCTGTTCGGCGGCCTGGGTCAGGGTATCGGCGTGGTTGCCGGTAATCGGACCTTTCACCGAATACGGCGTCCACGGCTGCCGGCCTTGGCGGAAGTACCAGCGTTGCAGGCCGGTCACGCCCTTGTAGGCCAGGCAGTCATGGGCCGCCAGGTCATCTGGATGCTGCGGTACGCCACGCCGTTCAAGGTAGGCAGGGCTCGCCGCCACCTGAAAGCGATGGGGCGCGAGGATCCGTGCCTGCATGCTCGAATCGGGCAGCGGACCGATGCGAAACAGCAGGTCCGCGCCTTCCTGCAGCGGGTCGATGTAGCTGTCGGTCTGCTGGATATCCAGTTGCAGCTTCGGGTAGCGCGCGCACAACTTCCCCAGCCAGGGTGTCAGGTGCCGTTGGCCGAACACCACCGGCGCGTTGATCCGCACCAGGCCACTGGGTTCGCTTTGCTGTTCCTGCAAGGCCTGTTCGGCTTCTTCCAGTTGCACCAGCACCAATCGGGCGTGATGCCCGAGCATGCGCCCGGCTTCGGTGGGGGTGACGGCGCGGGTGTGGCGGTAGAGCAATTGCTGGCTCAGGGCCTGTTCCATCAACTGGATCTGACGCGAGATCGAAGAGGGCGCCAGCCCTTCGCGGCGGGCGACTTCGGAAAAACTGCCGTGGTCGAGCACCGCGACAAACAGGCGAAGCGCCTTGAATCCCAGTTCGTTGAGGCCGTGCATGGTGAGTCCTGCTGTGCGAGTTACGCAAAAGTGTTGTCAGGATGATCCCGTTTATCGCAAAGGAGCGCCACCGGATAATGCCCCCACCCGCCTTGTAGGAGCAAAGCTTGCTCGCGATGACGGTGTGTCTGACACAGACGATGGCGCCTGATACACCGCCATCGCGAGCAAGCTTTGCTCCTACAAGTGAGGGTGTTTTTTATCTGATATTGGGCAGGTATTCCTCTATGCAATCTTCTTCAATCGAAATCGCCGCGACCCAACCGGGCCAGCGGCTGTTACTGCTGCCGCTGGTGATCCTGGCGGGCATGGGCCTTTCCGTGGAGGCCGGGTTGCTCGGTCCGCTGGGTGTGCAGGTCGGGCATCTGTGGGCGACCTTGAGCATCTTCGGCGTGGGCTCGGCGATCCTGTTTCTGCTGTTGCTGTTCAGCGGCCCGCAACGGGGACCGGCCTTGAGCGAGTTGCCGCGCTGGCAACTGATCGGCGGGTTTCTCGGGCCGATCTATGTGGTGGTGCTGACACTGGCCACACCGCACATCGGCATTGCCATGACCATGATCGCGATCCTCTCGGGGCAGGTCGGCAAAAGTGTGCTGATCGACCATTTCGGCTGGTTCGGCGCGACCCGCAAGAAGGTCAACGCTGAACGCTGGCTGGCCTTGCTGCTGATTGTCGCGGCACTTGTTCTGATCGCCCGGGGGTAATGATGAGCCTGATTATTTTGTTGGCAGTGGTGGTGGCCGCCGGTGCGGTGCTGAGTGTGCAGGCGGCGATCAACGGGCGCCTGGGGGAAACGGTCGGTGTATTGCGCAGCAGTTTGCTGACGTTCGTGGTGGGGGCGGTGAGCACCGGGTTGCTGATCCTGTTTTTCGAACCGGCCCATGCGCTCAGTCTGCTGGACGTGCCGAAATGGCAACTCAGCGGTGCGCTGTTTGGCGTCGTCTACATGATGGTGATGGTCGGCGCGGTGCCGCGTGTCGGGACGGCGGTGGCGACCGTGGCGGTGATTGTCGGGCAGTTGGGGATGGGCATGCTGATCGACAATTTCGGCTGGCTGGGCAATCCGGCGATCGAGTTGTCAGGGAGTCGGGTGGTGGCGATGGTGCTACTGGGGTTGGCGTTGGTGTTCATGTATCGCAGCAGCTCCCGTCAGGCCTGATATACCCGATCACCTGTAGGAGCAAAGCTTGCTCGCGATGGCGATGTATCAGTCGACATCAGTGTCGGATGTCAGTACGTCATCGCGAGCAAGCTTTGCTCCTACAATGGTTAAACGGGTTGTTTGTTCTGCCCCGACGACCACCACGAAAGGAGTCAGCGTCATGACCGATGACCGTAAATGCGACTGTCCCAAATGCAACTGCAAGCTCGGCGAGCATCCGGTTGTGCGTCACGGCAAGCACTACTGCTGTGAAGCCTGCGCCAAGCACCATGAGCACGGTGAAGAGTGTGCCCATCAGGGCTGCAAGTGCGCCCACTGACCGGGCTTGAACCCTGTAACCCTGTAGGAACTGCCGAGTGCAACGAGGCTGCGATCTTTCAAAATCAAAAGATCGCAGCCTCGTTGCACTCGACAGCTCCTACAGGGTTGAAGTCAGTTCAATTTGCCGGCCGCCATTTGACGTTTTCCACGCCGAACTTCTCTGCCACCGGCTTGCTGGTCTTTTGCACCTTCTCCCGGCCGAAGCGCGGGATCCGGCCGATGCCCGCGTCGCAGCTTGCCCAATGCCAGGCCTCGGCGTTGTCCATCTTGTCCAGTCGAATGATGAACGACTTGGGTTCGCCATGGAGGGTGTACTCGATGACGAAGAGTTTTGCGTTGTTCATATGGCCCCTGATCCTCCCTGTTGTACATAAACGGATCCCATGCCCTGGCAAAAATTCATTCGGATTGTCAGGCGGATCCGATCACTGGCAGTGGATGTAACCACTGGTTACCATGGAACGTCCTCCCATCCCCCAATGATCATTGACCATGGCCCTTGCCGCCCCGCCTGACTTGAGTGATACCGACGTGCCCGTGCAACCGCTGGCGCGTACCTATCCGCGCGGGCTGTTCATCGAGCCGCATGAGCACGTCTGGGGGCAGTTGCTGTATGCGATGAGCGGGGTGATGTGGGTCGAGACGCCCTTCGAGGCGCTGGTGGTGCCGCCGCAGCGGGCGGTGTGGCTGCCGCCCGGTGTACCCCACGGGATTCGCGTGGTCTCGGACCTGCAGATGCGCAATATCTACCTGCGACCCGCGCTGGCGGCCACCCTCGACAACAGCGTGCAGGTGATTGAAGTGGGCGGGTTGCTGCGCGAGTTGATTGTCAGCCTGGTGGAGCAGGGCGATGACGGGGCGCCGGCATACTACGAGGCTTTGGTCGCTCTGGCGTTGCTGGAGCTCAAGCGGGCCCGGCGTTCGCAGATGAAGATTCCCTTGCCGGACAACTCCGACCGGCGCTTGATGAACCTATGCCAGGCGGTCATGGACCAGCCATCGTTGGACATTCCATTCGAGCAACACGCGGAAAACGCCGGCGCCAGCGTGCGCACCCTGGCGCGGTTGTTCAAGGAGGGACTGGGCATGGGCTTTGCCGAATGGCGGCGGCAGGTGCAACTGGCCACCGCGGCGGCCGAGTTGATCCAGGGTGTGCCGGTCAGCACGATTGCCCGGGAACTGGGCTATTCCCCCAGCAGCTTCAGCGACATGTTCCGCCGGGAATTGGGCGTCGCCCCCTCACAATTTCCCGCGAATCAGACCCTGTAGGAGCGAGCCTGCTCGCGATGGACTCAAGCGCGCCGCGTTAAATCAGGAAGCACGCGTTATCGTTCACGCCCATCGCGAGCAGGCTCGCTCCTACAGGGGGCGGGGTGTTCGGGGTGTCCGGGGTGTTTTGGCCGAAATTCAGAAGCACTTGGCCGGTGCCCGGATTCATCGCTCCCTAGACTGGCGGCATCTCTCAACTGCCCACGGAGTCTGCCATGAGCTACTTCATTTCGCTGGTCATCGGTCTTGGCGTCGGCCTGCTGTACGGCGCCCTGGATTTTCGTTCCCCCGCGCCACCGGCCGTCGCGCTGATCGGCCTGCTCGGCATGCTCGCTGGCGAAAAACTCTGGCCGATGGGCCGGCAGCTGGTCGCTGGCTGGATCTCCTGAACCCCTTTGTCGATTGGATGGAAAACCTCATGAAAGCACTGCAGTTCGATAAAACCGGCGATCTTTCGGCCCTGCGCTACGTCGATGTGCCCACCCCCGTTCCCGGCGCCGATGAAGTGCTGGTGGAAATCAAGGCCGCGGGCCTCAACCCCAGCGATGTGAAGAACGTGCTGGGACGCTTTCCCTACACCACCTTGCCACGGATTCCCGGTCGCGATTTTGCAGGCATCGTCGTCGAAGGTCCGCAATCGTTGCTCGGTCAGCAGGTCTGGGGCACCGGTCGTGAGCTGGGCTTTTTTGCCGATGGTTCCCATGCACAATTCGTCAAGCTGCCGGCCAATGGCGTGGCCCTGAAACCCACGCATTTGAGCTTCGCCCAGGCCGCCAGCCTCGGCGTGCCCTACACCACGGCGTGGGACGCGCTGGAGCGCAGCCTGGTGACCGCGCAAACCCGTTTGCTGGTGATCGGCGGCGGGGCGGTGGGCAGTGCCGCGCTGGCCCTGGCGAAAGTGCGCGGCGCCCAAGTGCTGGCGGCGGCGCGCCGGCCCGAGCAGGTCAAGGCCTTGCAGGATCAGGGGTATCAGACTCTGCAACTGGACAAGCCTGAAGACCTCGGCGCTCAGGTCAATGCGGTGTTCAACGGCGGTGCCGACGTGATTTTCGACACCACCGGCTTCTGGCTGCCGGCGTCCGTCGCGGCGCTGGCCACCTTCGGCCGCATCGCCATCATCGCCGCGCCGGTGGATGGCATGGTGCAACTGCCGGCCCTGGCGCTGTATCGCAAGGGCGGTTCGGTGGTGGGGATCAATTCGTTGCTGTATGGCGTGCAGGCCTGTGCGGCGATGCTCGATCAGTTCGGCCAGTTCTTCGATCAGGATCTGTTGCCGCTGCCGCAAGGCTTGTTCGAATCGCCCCTGGCCGAAGGGCTGGAACGCTATGCCGAGGTGAACCAGGGCAGTGGCGACAAGGTCATTCTGGTGCCTTGATACCCTGGTGCCACCTACCCCTGTAGGAGCGAGCCTGCTCGCGATGAGGTCAGCCCATTCAACATCAATGTTGACGGTCAGACCGCCATCGCGAGCAGGCTCGCTCCCACATGAAACCCCCGCAAACACTAGACCTTGAGCCCTCCCTAACAAAAGTATTAGCACCATTTAATGCGTGCCCCATCACAGACCCTCCACTACCGTGTGTCAGGAATGAAACGGTTTATGGGTCGTAGCAGTTTCGAATCCAGCATCAACAAGTCACCGTTATTGCTGCACACCCTTCATGGATTGAAGTGGTCATGCCACGAAAGGAGCTCCTGTGGACGCAAGGTTCGGTATTGCCCTGGTTTCGCGTATTTCCCCGCTTTCCCTTGCCGTGCAATTGAGTCTCGGGCTTGCCTTCGGTGCGCTCAGTCCACAGGCACTGGCCACCTGTTCCGCCGCCGGCTCGACCATTACCTGCTCCGGCGTGCCGACCCTGCCGCTGTTTCTCAATGACTACAGCAGTGCCTCCAGCGGCCTGACGGTCAACGTCACCAACGGCGCGCAGATGAACGCCACCCTGGGCGGCAAGGTGATCAACCTGACCGGGGCCAACATCAACCTGAACAACTCCGGCACCCTCGACCCTGCGCTGCTGGGGCTGGTGTCGATACTCAGTGGGGCTGCGTTCATCGGCACCGGCGCCACCAGCACCATCAGCATTGCCAACAACACCACGGGGATCATTCGCGGCACCGGCATGTTGCTCGGCCTCAACCTGACCAGCATCGACGGTCTGGGGATTGGCGTGAACAACTCGGTGTCGGGCACCACGACCATCACCAACGACGGCACCATCACCTCCACCGGGTTGTCGGTCGGCGGGATCACCCTGGCCGATACGCCAGTGGTCGGGGTGTATGGCGGTTCGCAAGTCAACATGACCAACAGTGCCAGCGGCACGATCAACGGCCGGGTCGCGTTCGAAACCTCGGTGGCGGGCAACACCTTCACCAACGCCGGCAACATCACCGGCGGCGTGTCGATGGGGGCGGGCAGCACCAACACCTTCTACGCGATCACCGGTTCCACCGTTAACGTCGGTGATGGCGTGCAAGTCAGTATTGGCCTCGGCGGGCTGATCGGCATCAACCTGACCTTCGCTCCGACCGGGACGATCGATGGCGGTGCGGCGGGCACCAACACGCTGATCCTGCAAAACCCGATCGGCCTCGGTGGCGGCACCACCGGGACCGGCACGGCTTCCAGCGCGACCTACGTCAACTTCAACAACCTGACCCTCAACAGCGGCACCTGGACCTTGCAGGGACCGCTGGTCAGTGGCGCGACCACGCTCAATGGCGGTGTCGCGCAGTTCAACGACAACGCGGCGTTCGGCAGCGGTGTGCTGACGTCCAATGGCGGGATACTTCAGGCCAGCAATGCCGGTTTGACGCTGGCCAACCAGATCAATCTGGGCGGGACTGGCCTGACCCTGCAGGGCATCAATGGCATGACCCTCAACGGGGTGATCTCTGGCACCGGCGGCCTGACCAAGATCGGCAGCGGCCAGATCAATCTCAATGGCATCAACACTTACTACGGCAACACCGTGCTCAACGGCGGCACCGTGCTGGTGGGCAACAACCAGGCGTTCAGCAGCGGCGGCATCACCGTTGGCGGCTCTTCGAGCATTTCGGCGACGGCGCCGATTTCGCTGGCTAACGCGATCACCCTCAACAGCACCCTGACCGCGACCGGCACCGGTGCGCTGACCCTGGGCGGGGTGATCAGCGGCGCCGCCAACCTGACCAAAACCGGCAGCGGCAGTCTGACCCTCAATGGCATCAACACCTACACCGGGATCACCAGCCTCAGCGCCGGCACCTTGCGCGTCGGCAACAACAACGCCTTGGGCACCGGTGTGCTCAACACCAGCAACGGCACCAGCCTCGACAGCACAGGCAACGTGACCCTGGCCAACAACGTCGGCATCACCGGTGCGTTGAACGTGCTCGGCAGCAATGCCCTGACCCTGGCCGGCATCGTGTCCGGCACCGGCGCGATCAACAAAAGCGGCAGCGCCAGCCTGACCCTCACCGGCAACAACACCAACAGCGGCACCACCGCGCTCAACGGCGGCAGCTTGTTCGTCGGCAGCAACACCGCCCTCGGCACGGGCGCATTGAACGCGGCGGCCGGCACCACGCTGGATGCGACCACGGCGGTGACCCTGGCCAACGCGGTCGCGCTGGCAGGCGGGCTGACCATTGGCGGCACTCAGGCCTTGGGCCTGAGCGGCGTCATCAGCGGCGCCGGCAACCTGCTCAAGGGTGGCACGGCGAACCTGACCCTCAGTGGCAACAACACCTTCTCCGGCGGCACCGCGCTGAACAGCGGGACGCTGATCGTCGGCTCCAACACCGCGCTGGGTACCGGCGCACTGACCACGGCGGCGGGCACCACCCTCGACGCGAGCACCGCGGTGGCGCTGGGCAACGCCGTCGCCCTCGGCGGCAACCTGAATGTCGCCGGCAACGCCAACCTGACCTTGGGCGGCGTGGTCAGCGGCAGCGGCGGGCTGACCAAGAACGGGGCCGCCAACCTGATTCTCAACGGCGCCAACACCTTCAGCGGTGGCACCACCCTGAACGCCGGGACCCTGACCGTTGGCAACGCCGCCGCACTGGGCAGCGGCAACCTGACCGTGGCGAATGCCGCGACCCTCGACAGCAACACCTCGGTCATCCTGAACAATAACGTCGCCCTCAACGGCAACCTGGCCATCGGCGGCAGCAACGGCATGATCCTGGGCGGCGTGCTCAGCGGCGCCAGCCAGTTGATCAAGAACGGCACGGCCAACCTGACCCTCAACGGCGCCAACACCTTCACCGGCGGCACCGCGCTCAACGCCGGCAGCCTGACCGTCGGCAACGGCGCGGCACTCGGTACCGGCACGCTGACCGTGGGCGGGGCGGGCGCAACGCTCAACAGCAGCGCCAACGTGACGCTGAACAACGCGATTGCGCTCAACGCCAACCTCACCGCCGGCGGCGCCAACCCGCTGACCCTAGGCGGCGTGATCAGCGGCGGCAGCAACCTGATCAAGACCGGTTCTTCGACCCTGACCCTGACCGGCAACAACACTTATACCGGTGCTACATCGCTGAACGCCGGGACACTGGTCGTCGGCTCCAACACCGCCCTCGGCACTGGCATCCTCAACGCCGGCAACAACACCACACTGGACGCCAGCACCGCGGCCAGCCTGGCCAACAACGTCAACCTCGGCGGCAACGTGACCATCGGCGGCAGCAACGCGCTGACCCTCGCGGGCGTGGTCTCCGGTGTCGGCGGCCTGACCAAAAGCGGCCCCGCCGACCTGATCCTCAATGGCGCCAACACCTACTTCGGCAATACAGCGCTGAACGTCGGCAAATTGATTGTCGGCAGTAATACCGCGATCGGCAGCGGTAGTTTGAACGCAGCGGCGGGCACCACGCTGGATACCAACACCGCCGTCACCCTGGGCAATCAAGTCAACCTCGCCGGGGCCATGAACATCGGCGGCAGCGCGGATCTGACCCTCACCGGAACGGTCGCCGGGGCCGGCAGCCTGGTGAAAAACGGCGCGGCCAATCTGAATCTGAATGGCACCAATACCTACGTCGGCGGCACCACCCTCAACGCTGGCAGCCTGACCGTCGGCAACAGCTCGGCACTGGGCACCGGCGCCTTGACCGTCGGCGGCGCGGCAACGCTCGACAGTAGTTCGCCGCTGGTCAGCCTGGCCAACGCCGTCGTGCTCAATGCGGCGCTGAGCGTCGGCGGCACCCAGGACCTGACCCTCGGCGGCGTGATCAGCGGCGCCGGCCAGTTGATCAAGAACGGCGCGGCCAACTTGACCGTCAACGGCACCAATACTTACAGCGGTGGCAGTACGCTCAACGCGGGTACGCTGACACTGGGCTCGGCCGCAGCATTGGGCAGTGGCGGCCTGACCGTCGGTGGCGCTTCGACGCTGGACACCAGCACCGGCATGAGCATCGGCAACAACATCACCCTCAACGCCGGCCTGACCCTGGCCGGCAGCAACACCCTGAACCTCAGCGGCGTGATCGATGGCGCCGGCAGTCTGACCAAGGACGGCTTCGGCGATCTGACGCTCAGCGGCAACAACACCTTCACCGGTGCGCTGAACATCGCCTCCGGCAGCGTCACCACCGTGAGCAGCGGTGCGCTGGGCAACACCTCCGGCGCCAACATCAGCGCCGGTGCGAATCTCTATCTCAACAGCAGCGCCAGCCTCAACGGGCTGAGCGGCAGCGGCAGTGTACAGATCGCCGGCGGCAACACCCTGACCGTGGGCGGCCTGAGCAACACCAGCACCTTTGACGGCGACCTCGGTGGCAGCGGTGCGCTGACCAAAGTCGGTACCGGGACCCTGAACCTCACCGGCAGCAACGGCCTTACCGGCAACACCAATGTCAACGCCGGTACGCTGAATCTCACCGGTTCGCTGGCCAGTACCCAGCTCAACGTCAACAACGGTGCGACCCTCACTGGCACCGGTTCGGCGCTTGGCGTCATCACCATCAACAACGGTGGTCATCTGGCGTTGTCCTCGGGCAATACCTTGTCCACCTCGTCGCTGATCCTCACCGCCAACAGCAACGTCGACGCAAACCTCGCAACGCCATCGACCAGCTCGCTGATGAACATCGGCGGCAACCTGACCCTCGACGGTAATCTCAACGTCACCGATGCCGGCGGTTTCGGTGTCGGTGTCTATCGCCTGTTCAACTACATCGGTGCACTGACCGACAACGGCCTGACCGTGGCCGGCGTGCCGGTGGGTTACGGCCTCGGCGACATCCTCGTGCAGACCCTTGGCAACCAGGTCAACCTGGTGGTGTCGGCACCCAACACCAACCTGCGTTTCTGGGACGGCAGCCAGACGATCGCCAATGGCACCGTGGATGGCGGCACCGGCACCTGGAGTGCCGGCGGCACCAACTGGACCAATTCCAGCGGCACCGTGAACCAGACCTGGGCCGGCGACTTCGCGGTGTTCCAGGGCACGGCCGGCACGGTGTCGGTCAACGGCACACAACTGTTCACCGGGATGCAGTTCCTCACCGATGGCTACAACGTGGTCAACGGTACCTCGGGGTTGCTGACTGCCGTCAATGGCAGCGGTGGCACTACGGCGATGCGGGTCGATCCGGGCGTGACCGCCACGGTCGGCGTGAACATCGACGGCAGCGGCATCCTCAACAAACTCGACGCCGGCACCCTGGTGCTCAACGGCGCCAACAGCTACACCGGCGACACCCAGCTCGATGGCGGCACCCTGGTGGTGGGCAGCAATACCGCACTGGGTACCGGTACCCTGATTGCCAACGCCGGCACACAACTGGACAGCAACACGGCGGTGACCCTGGACAACAACGCCACGCTCAACGGCAACCTCACGGTGCTGGGCAGCAATGCGTTGACCCTCAACGGCGTGATCGACGGCACCGGCGGGCTGATCAAGAACGGCTCGGCCAACTTGACCCTCGTTGGCAATAACAGCTTCCTCGGACCGGTGGCGCTGAATGCCGGCGGGTTGATTCTGGCGTCGAACAGCGCGCTGGGCTCGGCCACCCTGAACGCGGCGAACGGCACCACGCTGGATGCCGACAGCGCCGTCAGTGTGGGCAACGCCATCAATCTGGCGGGCAATCTCGGCATCGTCGGCAGCGACGACCTGACATTGAGCGGGGCTATCAATGGCGCCGGCAGCCTGAGCAAAAACGGCGCGGCCAACCTGACCTTGAGCGGCGCCAACAACTTCCTCGGGGGCATTACCCTCAATGCCGGCAGCCTGACCGCCGGCAGCAACGGCGCCCTGGGCCTGGGTAACCTGACCGTGGCCGGTGCCTCGTCGCTGGACAGCAACACTTCGGTGTCGCTGGGCAACAATGTGGTGCTCAACGCCAACTTGACCAATGCCGGCAGCAGCGACGTGGCGCTCAGTGGCGTGGTCAGCGGCACTGGCGGGCTGATCAAGGATGGCGCCTCCAACCTGACCCTCAACGGCATCAACACCTTCTCCGGCGGCACCACCCTCAATGACGGCACACTGACCCTCGGCACCTCGGCCAGTCTGGGTTCCGGCGCGTTGACCGTGGCCGGCGACTCGACCCTCGACACCAGCGCGCCGCTGGTGCTGGCCAACAACATCAACGTCAATGCCGACCTGAGCGTGGCCGGTAATAACAACCTGACCCTGGCCGGCGTGATCGCCGGGGCGGGCACCCTGACCAAGAACGGTCTGGCAGACCTGACGCTGACCGGCAACAACACCTTCAGCGGCACCTTCGACGTGCAGTCCGGCAGCCTCACGACCCTGGGCAACTCGGCATTGGGCAACAACGCAGGGGTCAACCTCGGCAATGCCGCAACCCTCAATCTCGGCGGCTCCGGCAGCCTCGCCAGCCTGACCGGCAGCGGTACTGCGCTGATCGGCGGCGGCAACACCCTGAGCATCGGCGGCAACAATGCCAGCAGCATCTTTGACGGTGTGCTCACCGGCACCGGCGAACTGAGCAAACTCGGCACCGGTACACTGACCCTGACCGGCCTCAACAGCCTGACCGGCAACACCACGGTCAACGCCGGGACCTTGAACGTCAGCGGCTCGCTGGACAGCGCCAGTGTGCTGGTCAACAGCGGCGGCACCCTGACCGGCGACGGCTCGCTCGGCGGGGCGGTGACCGTGGCGGATGGCGGCCATCTGGCCGGCGCCACCGGCAGCACCCTGTCGGTGAATTCGCTGGTGTTCAACGGCAACTCCAACTTCGACGTCGGCCTCGGCACACCGGTCTCCGGTGGCGGCAATGCGCTGGTCAACGTCGGCGGCAACCTGACCCTCGACGGCACCCTCAACGTCAGCGACATCGGCGGTTTCGGCAGTGGCGTGTATCGGTTGATCAACTACACCGGCGGCCTGACCGACAACGGCATGCTGATCGGCACCGTACCGGGTAGCGTCAGCCCGGGCGATCTGACCCTGCAAACCGCGCTGGCCAACCAGATCAATCTGCTGGTCACCGTGCCGGGCGTCACCGTGCAGTTCTGGGATGGCAGCCAATCGGTCGCCAACGGTTCGGTCGATGGTGGCAGCGGCACCTGGGGAAGCGGCCTCACCAACTGGACGGACGTCAACGGCACCACCAACCAGGGCTGGAGCAACAGCTTTGCGGTGTTCCAGGGCACGGCGGGCACCGTGACGGTCGATGGTGCGCAAAGCATCACCGGCCTGCAGTTCGTCACCGATGGCTACAGCCTGCAGGACGGCACCTCGGGCTCGCTGAATCTGGTCAATGGTTCGTTGGGTAATGCCACCGCGCGGGTCGACCCGAATGTCACCGCGACCCTGGATGTTGCACTCAACGGTACCGGTACGCTGGGTAAATACGACACCGGCACCTTGGTGCTCAACGCCGCCAACGGCTACACCGGCGGCACCGCGCTCAATGGCGGGAAAATTGTGCTCGGTAACGACGCGGCACTGGGCACCGGTGTGTTGACCGCCGCCAACGGCACGGCGCTGGACAGCAACACGGCGGTCAACCTGGCCAACGATGTGGTGCTCAATGGCGGGCTCACCATCGCCGGCTCCAATGCGCTGACCCTGGATGGTGACATCAGTGGCGGCGGCAGCCTGATCAAGACCGGCGCGGCCAACCTGACACTCGATGGCAACAACAGCTACAGCGGCGGCACCCAGCTCTCCGGCGGAACACTGACGCTGGGCAACAACAGCGCGATCAGCAGTGGCGCGCTCAGTGTGCTCGGCAACGGCACCCTCGACAGTACCTCCGCGCTGCAACTGGCCAACGCCATCAACCTCGGCGCGCAACTGACCCTCGCCGGCACTCAGGACACCACCCTGATCGGCGCCATCAGCGGCGCCGGCAGTCTGGTGAAAAACGGCGCAGGAGAACTGGTGCTCAGTGGCGCCAACACCTACAACGGCGGCACCACGCTCAACGACGGCAGCACTCGCGGCGACACCAGCAGCCTGCAAGGCGCCATCGTCAACAACGCAGCCCTGACCTTCGAACAGAACAGCGATGGCAGATACACCGGCAACCTCACCGGTGCCGGCAGCCTGAACAAAACCGGCACCGGCGCGCTACTGCTGACCGGCAACAACACCTTCACCGGCAACACCGACGTGCAGGCCGGTACGCTGACCGTCAACGGACTGCTGAACAGCGCCAGCGTCAATGTCGCCAGCGGGGCGAAGCTCGGCGGCAGCGGCCAGCTCGGCGGTGCGGTGCAACTGGCCAGCGGTGCGACCTTGCTCGGTGGCGGCAGTGCATCGCCGCTGTCGGTGGGTTCCCTGGCGTTGTCCTCGGGCAGCAACCTGGACTTCAGCCTCGGTTCGGCGGCCAGTTCCACCACCGTGGTCAACGTCGCCGGTAACCTGACCCTCGACGGCACGCTGAACATCAGCAACGCCGGCGGCTTCGGCACCGGGGTCTATCAACTGTTCCGCTATGGCGGCAGCCTGACCGACAACGGCCTGGTCTATGGCAGCCTGCCGGTATCGGCGGCCAACCTGACCCTGCAAACCGCATTGGCCAACCAGATCAACCTGCTGGTGCAAGGCGCGCCGGGTGAAGTGCAGTTCTGGAATGGCGGCAACACCAACCCTGACGGCACCATCGGTGGCGGCAGCGGCGTCTGGGGGCCGGGCACCGTCTGGACCGACCCGACCGGCACCCAGGCGCTGGCCGGGAACGGGCAGTTCGCGGTGTTTGGCGGGCAGGGCGGTACGGTGACAGTGGTAGGCAACCAAAACTTCACCGGCCTGCAATTCCTCGACAACGGCTACAGCCTGGTGCCCGGCGCGGGCGGCACGCTGACGCCGGTCAATGGTCCCGACGGCAGCCTGGCACCGGTGCGGGTCAATGCCGGGGTGAGCACCGAAATCAGCGTGCCGCTGGTGGGCAGTGGCGGCATCGAGAAACTCGATTCGGGCACCCTGATCCTCAGCGGCGCCAACACCTACAGCGGTGGCACCACGGTCAGCGGCGGTACGCTGGTCGGCAATACCACCAGCCTGCAGGGCAATATCCTCGACAACGCCTTGCTGGTGTTCCAGCAGAACGTCGATGGCCAGTTCAACGGGGTGCTCAGCGGCACCGGGGCGATGGCCAAACGCGGCGGCGGCACCTTGTTGTTGACCGACATCCAGCCGTTCAGCGGCACCGTGGCGGTGGATCAGGGCGTGTTGCAGGTCGGCAGCCGCCTGGCGCCGTCCTCGCTGGCCGGGCAGGTGACCGTGGCCAATGGCGCGGCCCTCAGTGGTAACGGTAGCGTCGGCTCGGTGGTCAACCACGGAGTGGTGTCGTCGGGCGCGGCGGTGGGCAACCTGAGCGTGGCCGGCAACCTGACCAACGCCGCCGACGGCGTGCTGGCCCTGACCGTCAGCTCGCCGGACGCCACGCCGCTGGTGGTTGGCGGTTCCGCCAGCCTTGGCGGCGGCCTGCAAGTGAACAATCAGGTGCCCTTGACCGGCAGCGCCGTGTACTCGCTGATCACCGCCGGTGGCGGCGTCAACGGCACCTTCAGCAGCACCAACCTGCCGACCTATGCGTTCTACGACACCGAACTGGTGTATGACCCCAACCAGGTGTCCCTGGCGGTCAACCGCAACGAGTACGCGTTCACCGATATCGCCGCCACCGGCAACCAGCGTGGCACGGCGTCGGCCCTGGACCGCAACGGTCCGCAGGGTCTAGAGCTGCGCAGGCAGATCCTCGGCCTCGACATCGCCGGTGCTCGCGCCGCCTATGACAGCCTGTCCGGGGAAATCCACGCCAGTACCGCCAGCACCATTCTCGAGGACTCGCGCTACATCCGCGACGCGGTCAACGATCGCATGCGCCAACCGTCCTGCAGTGGTTCGAGCGATCCACGCCGCGCCCTGGCACCCAGCGACAACCAGCTGAGCAGCAACGGTTGCCATGGGGAAATGGTCGGCTGGATTCGTGCGCTTGGCGCCTGGGGCGACTCGGACGGCGACAGCAACAGCGCCAGCCTGGATCGCAACCTCAGCGGCTTCATGCTCGGCACCGACAAGCAGCTCGATGACCAATGGCGCGTGGGCATGGCCGCCGGCTACACCCGCAGCGACATCGATGCCCATGACCGGCGTTCGGACGCCACGGTGGAGAGCTATCACCTGGCGGCGTATCTGAACTCGCAGTTCGATGCCCTGGCGGTGCGCCTCGGTGCGGCCTACAGCTGGCATGACATCGAGACCAAGCGCGACGTCAGCGTCGGCACCTACAACGATCGCCTCAAAGCCCACTACGACGCCCGCAGTGCCCAGGTGTTCGGTGAAGTCGGCTACACCGTCGAAGCCGGTGGTGTTGCCCTGGAACCGTTCGCCGGCCTGGCCTACGTCAACTACGACAGCGATACCGCCCACGAAAAAGGTGGCATCGGGCGCTTGAAGGCTGATGCCGATCAGGACATCACCTTTTCCACCCTGGGCCTGCGTGCCGGCAAGGTCATCACTCTCGATAACGGCGGGCAATTCACCCCGCGCGCGGCCGTCGGCTGGCGGCATGCCTTCGGCGACACCAAGCCCGACGCCGACCTGACCTTCATCGACGGTGGCGCGTCGTTCAGCACCCAGGGCGTACCGATTGCCGAAGACAGCGCCCTGCTCGAAGCGGGCGTGGACTTCCAGGTCAGCCCGAGTGCGAAACTGGGCATCGGTTATTCGGGGCAGGTATCGAGCAAGAACGAAGACCATGCGATGACGATCAGTTTCAGCATGGGTTTCTGATCGTGTAGTTGTAGGAGCGAGCCTGCTCGCGATGGACGCAAGAACACCACGGGGAATCAGGATGCCCGCGTTATCGTTCACGCCCATCGCGAGCAGGCTCGCTCCTACAGGGAAAAATGCCCTCTGCTAGAATCGGCACCATTGATTAAGCGAGGTGCCCCCAATGAGCGAACCGATCCGCCTGACCCAATACAGCCATGGTGCTGGTTGCGGCTGCAAGATTTCCCCCCAGGTGCTGGAAGTGATTCTGGCCGGCAGCGGCGCGCAGAACCTGGACCCGAAACTCTGGGTCGGCAACGCCTCGCGCGACGACGCGGCGGTCTACTCGATCGATGAAGAACGCGGCGTGGTCTCGACCACCGACTTTTTCATGCCGATCGTCGACGATCCCTTCGATTTCGGCCGTATCGCCGCCACCAATGCCATCAGTGATATCTACGCCATGGGCGGTGATCCGTTGATGGCGATTGCGATCCTCGGCTGGCCGGTCAATGTGCTGGCCCCGGAGATCGCCCGCGAGGTGATTCGCGGCGGTCGAGCGGTGTGCGACGAGGCGGGCATTCCCCTGGCGGGCGGGCACTCCATCGACGCACCGGAACCGATCTTCGGCCTGGCCGTGACCGGGCTGGTGGAAAAGCGCCACATGAAGCGCAACGACACCGCCACCGCCGGATGCCTGCTATACCTGACCAAGCCCCTGGGCATCGGCATCCTCACCACCGCCGAGAAGAAGGGCAAATTGCGCAACGCCGACATCGGCCTGGCCCGCGACTGGATGTGCACCCTGAACAAGCCCGGCAGCCGCTTCGGCAAGCTCGCTGGCGTGACCGCGATGACCGACGTCACCGGTTTCGGTCTGCTCGGACATCTGGTGGAAATGGCTGATGGCAGCGGCTTGACCGCGCGGATCCGCTACGACCAGGTGCCTCGTCTGCCAAGTGTCGAGTACTACCTCGAACAGGGCTGCATCCCCGGCGGGACGCTGCGCAATTTCGACAGCTATGCCAGCAAGATCGGGCGCCTGCAGGAGCTGCACAAGCGTGTGCTGTGCGACCCGCAGACCAGCGGCGGCCTGCTGATCGCCGTCACCGCCGAAGGCAACGACGAGTTCCTCGCCCTGGCCCGTGACCTGGGGCTGGCACTGGAGCCCATCGGTGAACTGGTGGAACGACAGAGCCACGCGGTCGAGGTGTCTTGATGTCTGTCGATTGCACCGATTACCGCGACATCTTTCTCAACGACCGGCCGATGATGGACGCCCGTGCGCCGATTGAATTTGCCAAGGGCGCGTTTCCCGGCGTGGTCAACCTGCCGCTGATGAACGATCAAGAGCGCCAACGCGTCGGCACCTGCTACAAGCAGCAAGGCCAGCAGGCCGCGATCGAACTGGGGCATCAATTGGTGTCCGGCCACATCAAGGCCGAACGCATCCAGGCCTGGGCGGATTTCGCCCGGGCCCATCCCGATGGGTATCTGTACTGTTTTCGCGGCGGCCTGCGTTCGCAGATCGTCCAGCAATGGCTCAAGAGCGAAGCCGGCATCGACTATCCGCGAGTGGGCGGCGGCTACAAGGCGATGCGCACCTTTCTGTTGAATACCCTCGAGCAGGCGGTTACCCAATGCGACTTCGTGCTGCTGGGCGGCATGACCGGCACCGGCAAGACCGACGTGCTGACCCAGTTGGACAACGGCCTGGACCTTGAGGGCCACGCCAATCACCGGGGCTCCAGTTTCGGCAAGCGCGCCACCGGCCAGCCTTCCAACATCGACTTCGAGAATCGCCTGGCGGTGGACCTGCTGAAAAAACGCGCCCAAGGCCTCGAACAGTTTGTGCTTGAAGACGAAAATCGTGCCATTGGCAGTTGCGCCTTGCCGTTGCCGCTGTACCAGGGCATGCAAGCGTTTCCGATGGTCTGGCTCGAAGACAGCCTGCAAGGGCGCATCGAGCGGATTCTGCGCGACTACGTGGTGGACCTGTGTGCCGAGTTCATCCGGGTGCATGGCGACGAAGGCTTCGCACTGTTCAGCGAGCGCATGCTGGACAGTCTCAACAAGCTGTACAAACGCCTGGGCGGCGAGCGGCATGGGCGGATGCTGCTGTTGATGGAAGAGGCGCTGGCCGAGCAGGGGCGCAGCGGCGCGGTGGACTTGCACCGGGGCTGGATCGAGGGGCTGCTGGTTGAGTATTACGACCCGATGTATGTGTTTCAGCGCGAGAAGAAGGGCGCGCGGGTGGAGTTTGCGGGGGAGCGGGGGGCGGTGATCGAGTATTTGCGCGAGCGAGTGAATCAGCGAGGTTGATGGAGGATTTACCGGCCTCATCGCGGGCAAGCCTTGCTCCTACAGATAGGTGTCGTTCACATAATTGGTGAACAACACCTATCTGTAGGAGCAAGGCTTGCCCGCGATGGGGCCCTCACAGGCACCACAAAACTCAGGTCGGACAAGTCACCGGCCCGTTATCCAGCCCCTGCTTGTAGCTGTGGCTCTGCAGGCTGGCCTTGCCGTTGTGCCAGGTCAGGGTCAGCACGTACAGCGAATCGTAGTCGTTCGACTCCCAATCCTCGGTGATCGTCTGCTTCTTTCCAACCGCTTCGCCGGCGACCTTGTTGATCAGTTCCGGCAGGTAGCCATGGGACCAGGCGGTGTAGATCACCGCGTTGTGGTACTTGTCGTGGAGCAGTTCAGCGGCCAGGTCGCTGGTGTCGTTGGCCGAGAATTCAATGTTCACCGGCAGGCCGAGCTTGATCGCGCTGGGGCTGATGGTCATCAGGGGGCGGATGTAGCTGTAGGAGTTATCCAGCTCGCCTTCCTCGACATTGCGGGTCGGGTTGGCGGCGAAGACGTAATTGGCCTTGCCGAACTTTTCCGGGAGCAGGGTCGCCAGGTCAATGGCGCGGTTCAGCCCCTGGCAATTGAGCTGGCCCAGGCCACCGGCGGGCTTTTCCGCGTGGCGCAAGAAGACCAGTGTTTGCGTGCCGTCCACTGGGGCGGCGCTGACCCGGGATTCCAGCAACATGAACAGCGCGCTGGCCGCCAGCAGGGCAGGCAAAAAGATGTAGGCGCGATGCTTGAAGCGATTGGCGAGTTTCAGGAAATTCGTCATGGAAAATAGGGTTCTTCAGCATAGGGGTTGAGGCTGACAAACCTTTACACCGCGACTGTTGCGCGCCGGGTGTTTTCCATGTCGTGAAACCGGTCCGTTTTCAAAGGGTTAGTGCTCAGAGTCCCTTCAAACCCATTGGTTCGATTCCGGCCATGGAGAGAAGCCATTTGCCAGTAACCTTGAACGGGTAGTCGCGAGGTTATCGGCAACATGTTGCGAATTGATGGCCAAAGTACATTGATGTGGGCGCAAGGCCAGTGATCTCTTTCGATCTACACCATCATCGAGATTGATGGTGCCGGGGGTCGCACCTGGCGTTTTCTGCATTATGATCGCCATTCTCACTTTGCCGTGGACTTGCCCATGACCGATCTGTCTGCATTCCCCATCACCCAGAAATGGCCGGCCAACAATCCGGAGTGGATTCAGCTGTATTCCCTGCCGACCCCCAACGGTGTCAAGGTCTCGATCATGCTTGAAGAGATCGGACTGCCGTACGAACCGCACCGCGTGGCGTTCGACACCAACGATCAGATGACCCCCGAGTTCCTGTCGTTGAGCCCCAACAACAAGATCCCGGCGATCCTCGATCCCCACGGCCCGGGTGACCGGCCGCTGCCGCTGTTCGAGTCCGGCGCGATCCTGATTTACCTGGCCGAGAAGACCGGGCAACTGTTGCCGCAGGACGCCGCTGCGCGCTACGAGACCATCCAGTGGCTGATGTTCCAGATGGGCGGAATCGGCCCGATGTTCGGCCAGCTCGGCTTCTTCAACAAATTCGCCGGCAAGGATTACGAGGACAAGCGTCCCCGCGATCGCTACGTCGAAGAAAGCAAACGCCTGCTCGGCGTGCTCAACAAGCGCCTGGAAGGCCGTGACTGGGTCATGGGCGAGCACTACACCATCGCCGACATCGCGATCTTCCCGTGGGTGCGCAACCTGATCGGCTTCTATGAGGCGGGTGACTTGGTGGGGATCCAGAACTTCCCGAACGTCACCCGGGTGCTGGAGCAGTTCCTGGCGCGGCCGGCGGTGAAGCGTGGGTTGGAAATCCCGAAACCCGTCTCCGCCTGACACACCGTAAAACCTGTAGGAGCGAGCCTGCTCGCAATGGACGTCAACGATAACGCGGGCACCCTGATGCCCCGCGGTGTTCTTGCCTCCATCGCGAGCAGGCTCGCTCCTACAGGGTTATGTTCATACCCCCGATTTTTCAGGAATACCCATGTCCAGCCAGTTCCCCGAAGCACGTCCACGCCGTCTGCGCCGCAATGCGAGCCTGCGCAGCCTGTTCCAGGAAACCGAGTTCAGCCTGAACGACCTGGTCCTGCCGATTTTTGTCGAAGAAGAAATCGACGATTTCGTGCCGATCAAAAGCATGCCCGGGGTGATGCGCATTCCCGAGTCGAAACTGGCCGGCGAAATCGAGCGTTATGCCCGGGCTGGGATCAAGTCGGTGATGACGTTCGGTGTGTCCCATCATCTGGACGGCAACGGCAGCGACACCTGGCGAGAAAACGGCCTGGTGTCGCGCATGTCGCGGATCGCCAAGGACGCGGTGCCGGAAATGATCGTCATGTCCGACACCTGTTTCTGTGAGTACACCGACCACGGCCATTGCGGCGTGCTGCACAACCACGAAGTCGACAACGACCAGACCCTGATCAATCTGGGCCGACAGGCAGTGGCGGCCGCCCGTGCCGGTGCCGATGTGATTGCGCCTTCCGCCGCCATGGACGGACAGGTCCAGGCCATTCGCCGGGCGCTGGATCAGGCCGGCTTCACCCAGACCGCGATCATGGCCTATTCGACCAAATTCGCCTCGGCGCTCTACGGCCCGTTCCGCGAAGCCGGCGGCAGCGCGCTCAAGGGCGATCGCAAAAGCTATCAGATGAACCCGATGAACCGCCGCGAAGCGGTGCGCGAATCGCTGCTGGACGAACAGGAAGGCGCCGATGCGCTGATGGTCAAGCCGGCCGGCGCCTACCTGGACATCATCCGCGACATCCGCGAAGCCTCGCGCCTGCCGCTGTCGGCGTATCAGGTCAGCGGCGAGTACGCGATGATCAAATTCGCCGCCCAGGCCGGCGCCATCGATGAAGATCGCGTGGTGCGCGAGAGTCTCGGGGCGATCAAGCGGGCGGGGGCGGATCTGATCTTCACTTACTTTGCGATGGACCTGGCGCTGGCCGGGATCTAAAAAACACCATAGAACCCCTGTAGGAGCGAGCCTGCTCGCGATGACGGTGTATCAGACAACAGAAATGTTGAATGTCAGACCGCTATCGCGAGCAGGCTCGCTCCTACAGGGGATTTTTTTGGTCTCAAGCCCGGCCAAAAAACGGCCGTATCCCGTGATCCCGGAAATACCGTTCGATCACCTTCGGGTCCGAACTGTTGTCGGCAATCGCCACATAGGTATCCGGGCGCAACAGATAAAAGCCGTTGCGCCCCAAACCTGCGGTCTCGAACGCCGGGCGCCAGTCGAACACGTGCAGCGGCAAATGGTGCTCGTTGCACCAGGCGATCATCTCGTCGCTGGTATCGCCGTACACATGCACCTGCCAGCCCGGGCACTTGAGCGATTCGTAATTATCCCCCTCGCCATCGTGCGCCCAGGGCAGGCGGTCGCCGCCATGTACATGCCCGGCGACGCCCGTGCTCAAGGGCATGCCACGGTAGTTCAGGGTGATCTGCGAGACCGTGCGGAAGAGGAATTCCCGCGAGGTTTCGAACGAGGCCATTTTCGGCAGCAGAAACGGCGCCAGGCGCGTGCGCAGCAGGTCGGCCAGGCGGCCCTCGGCGGTGGCGAAGGTGAAGACCCGGTCCGTGGTGGTCACCAGTTTGCGGGCAAAAGCCATGCGTTCGATTTCGTAGCTGGCGAGCAATTCGGCCTTGGCACCACCGCTCAGAACCGCCGCCAGTTTCCATGCCAGGTTGATTGCATCGCCGATCCCGGTGTTCATGCCCTGTCCCCCGGCGGGGCTGTGGACATGGGCGGCGTCGCCCACCAAAAAAGCGCGCCCGGTGCGAAAGTGATCCGCCACCCGATGATGCACGCGGTAGGTCGAGAACCAGTTCACCTGCTCGATGTTGACCTGCATGTTTTCAATGGCACGGCTGCTGACGTCTTCGAATCGCAGGGTTTTCAGGTGTTCGGCGCGTTCGTCGCGGACCGTGCCGATCAAGCGTGCGCGTCCCTGACCATCCAGCGGGAACACGGCGAGGAAGTCCGCCTCATCCAGGTCCACATGAAGTTCGCCATTGGATGCCGGTCCACTGGCCAGCACATCGGCCACGTAGAAAATCTGTTGGTAAGTGCCACCGGGGAATCCGGTGTCCAGGGTCTTGCGGACGATTGAGCGGGCACCGTCACAACCGGCCAGGTAACAGGCCTGGCAGGTCTCCTGCGTACCGTCCGGCAGCAGCAATGTAGCGGTGATGCCATCGCCGGCCTCCTCGAAACCCAGCAGTTCGGTGTTGCGCTCTACGCTGATGCCGAAGGCTTCCAGGCGTTCGATCAGCAGCCGCTCGTGCGCATCCTGGGGAAATATCTGCATGAACGCGTAGGGCGTCAGGCCTTCACCGACGCGGGTCAAGGGCAAGCGTGACACGGACTTGCCCTTGACCCAGAAATTGGCGGCGGCCACGCGATGGCCGTATTGCACGACCGCATCGGCGAGGTCGAGCTGGCGATACAGCTCCAGCGTACGCGCTTGCACGGCCAGGGCCCGGGAGGTGGTGCCGGGGGTGGACGTCCTGTCGATGATCCGCACGCGAATGCCCAGCTTGCTCAGCCACAGCGCCAGCACCAGCCCGGTCGGGCCGGCGCCGATGATCAACACGTCGCTACGGTGCATGGTCCTGCTTCCTCCATTTGCGAGTGCTGCAAGTATGGTTCAGGCGCGCAGGGGAGCCACACCGACCGCCAAACGGAATTGACACCGTGACTGTGACTGTAGGAGCGAGCATGCTCGCGATGGACGCAAGAACACCGCGGGGAATCAGGATGCCCGCGTTATCGTTCACGACCATCGCGAGCATGCTCGCTCCTACAGAAGAGCAGTAGGACAGAGGAACGGCGGAAATGGGCCAAGGTCATAGCCATTACCCTGCCATCGGCCTTATGGTTGATCCGGCGCATCGCACGACAAGGAGCCCCATGCAAGCCCATCGATTGACCCTGAGCATCGCCGCGTTGCTGGTGCTGGCCGGTTGCGGCAGTCAGCGGACCCAGGAACCTGCGCAACGCAGCCCCGCTGAGGTCAAGGCCGAGATCCTGCGCCTGTTGCCGGCCAAAGCCACTGATCGCCAGGGCTGGGCCACGGATATCCAGGTCGCCTTTGCCGCGCAGGACATTGCGCCGACCACGCAGAATCTGTGTGCGGTGCTGGCCGTCACGGAGCAGGAGTCGACCTTCCAGGCCGATCCCGCCGTGCCCGGTCTGGGCAAGATCGCCCGTGACGAGATCGACCGCCGGGCCGCCAAGGCGCACATTCCTGCGCTGTTGGTCAGTGGCGCGCTGCAGGTGCGTTCACCCAATGGCAAAAGCTACAGCGACCGGCTGAATGCGGCGCGCAGTGAAAAGGAACTGAGCGGGATATTCGACGACTTCATCGGCATGGTGCCGATGGGCCAGACCTTGTTCGGCGGCTTCAACCCGGTGCACACCGGCGGGCCGATGCAGGTCAGCATCGACTTCGCCGAGAAACAGGCAAAGAACTATCCCTATCCGGTGGACGGCACGATTCGCCACGAAGTCTTTACCCGCCGTGGCGGCATGTACTTCGGCATCGCATATTTGCTCGGTTATCCGGTGAATTACCCGCAACCGCTGTATCGCTTTGCCGATTTCAACGCCGGCTGGTACGCCAGCCGCAATGCCGCGTTCCAGAACGCCGTGAGCCGGGCCTCGGGGGTGCCGCTGGCGCTGGATGGCGATCTGGTGAATTACGGCGCGCTCCTGCCAGGCTCCACGGAGCGGGCCGTGCGCACCCTGGGCAAGCAACTGGACATGCGCAATACGACGATCAGGGACCAGTTGGAGGAGGGCAATACTCTGGCGTTCGAGAACAGCGACCTCTACCAGCGGGTCTTCGCCCTGGCCGACAAGGCTGAGGGTCGGCCATTGCCCCGTGCGGTCCTGCCCGGGATTGTGCTGCAAAGCCCGAAAATTACCCGCAAGCTGACCACGGCGTGGTTTGCCAAGCGGGTTGATGAGCGTTATCAGCGGTGTATGGCGCGGGCGGATTGAAGTCAAAAGATCGCAGCCTTTGGCAGCACCTGCAGAAGTACACATCCCCTGTGGGAGCGAGCCTGCTCGCGATGAGGCCGGCACATTCAACATCAACGGCGCCTGACACGCCGTCATCGCGAGCAGGCTCGCTCCCACAGAAAAGCCCGGCTGATCAGGCCGGGCTTTTCTGTGGGTGTTGCTGTGAAGCGAGTGTCTTAGGCGACGGTGTTGCCTTGCAGGCGGTCAGAGCCATCAGCGGCGACTTCGTTGCCTTTCAGGTGATCGGAGCCATCGGCGGCCACGGTGTTGCCTTGCAGGCGGTCGGAGCCATCGGCAGCCACTTCGTTGCCTTTCAGGCGATCAGAGCCGTCAGCGGCAACTTCATTACCTTTCAAACGATCCGAACCATCGGCAGCGACTGCGTTACGTTTTTCCAGCAGGCGATCCGAGCCACCTTCGGCCACACGATTCTGTTGCAGGCGATCGGAACCGCCTTCTGCCACGCGGCTTTCGATCAGACGATCCGAGCCGCCTTCAGCGACAACAGGTTGAGCGGAAGTGGCGGCGAAAGCGTTCACTGCGAAAACCGAGAAAACGATGCTGAGGATGGTTTGGCGTTTCATGATCGTGTGCTCCGGGGGTGTTCTGGTTGGTGTGGAGCCATTGTTACGCCGCAGGGTATTTAACAGAACTTGATTGAGGTGATTGCGAACATCGACGGCATTGATAGGGCCAGCGGACTACCGCTCGTGACTGTGATGATGCCCCCCTGTAGGAGCGAGCCTGCTCGCGATGGTCGTCAACGATAACGCGGGATATCTGGATAAACGCGGCGTCCTTGAGTCCATCGCGAGCAGGCTCGCTCCTACAGGGGATTGGTTGAAAACACAAATTCCCACGGTCTGCCTGATGATGCAGTCGTCGGGCGGCCACGGCGTTATCGGCGGCGGCTTCTACACTGGATAGCTGGCGCGAGCCATCGCAAGGAGAGGTGTATGTATCAGCTCTACGGTTATCAAAACTCCGGCGCCGCGGCGATCGAGGCGGCGCTGGTGCTGTGCAAGGTTGCCTTTCGCTTCATCGATGTCGAGTCCTCTGCCGAAGCCGCCCTGGAACTGAGCCAGCTCAACCCGCTCAAGCAGATCCCGACCCTGCGCCTGCCGGACGGCAGCATCCTGACCGAGAGCGCGGCGATCCTGATTCACCTGGGGCTGGCGTTTCCCGCCTCGAGACTGTTGCCGGACAACCCGGTGGACCGCGACCAGGCCATACGCGGCATGATCTACATCGTGACCAATGCCTATGCCGCCATCGGCGTCATCGACTATCCGGAACGCTGGCTGGCGAACGCCGATGAAGCCTCGCGGCAAAACCTGATCGCTGGCGGGCGCACGCGCTTGCATCGGAGCTGGGAGGTCTTTGCCGATGAGTTTTCGGCGGAGCTGTATCTGGATGACGACACCCCCGGCGCACTGGACATCCTGGCGGCGGTGATCTCGCGGTGGGCGGGGAGCCGGGAGCATTTGCGTCGCACCCGGCCGGGGTTTTCCGCCTGGCTGGAACGCATCGACCGCCATCCGACACTGGCGCCGGTGTTTGAGCGGCATTGGCCTGCTTGATGGTCCCTGTAGGAGCGAGCCTGCTCGCGATGGAAGTCAACGATAACGCGGGCATCCTGATTCCCCGCGGCGTTCTTGCGTCCATCGCGAGCAGGCTCGCTCCTACAGAGGGTTCAAGTCATTCCCCGCGAATGTACTGCTCCAACTGATTGATCAGCGCGGCCTGTTCGGCGAGGGCTTCCTTGACCAGGTCGCCGATGGACAGCAGGCCGATCAATTTGCCGTTCTCCACCACCGGCAGGTGACGCAGGCGCCTTTCGGACATGATGCCAAGGCAGGTATCGACCGTCTGGTGGGTGTCCACGGTGATCACCGGCGAGACCATGATGTCGCGCACCGGCGTGCCCACCGACGAGCGCCCGTGCAGCACCAGTTTGCGCGCGTAGTCCCGTTCACTGATGATCCCCAGCACTTCATCATCTTTCACCACCAGCAAGGCGCCGACGTTCTTCTCGGCCATCTTCATCAGCGCTTCGAGCACCATGTGATCAGGATCGATCAGGTGCACGGTCTGGTTCTTCTGATCTTTCAACTTGAGCAGCTGCGCGACGGTTTTCATGGCGGTTTCCCGGGAGGTTTGTCGTTGTTCCTGAAGAATCGTAGACCCGGGCGTTCAGGGCAAGGGCGAAAGCGGCAGATAACGCACAAAAAACGTCATTGGGCGGTTTTTTATTCGGTGAGCGATTTTTGGTACACCTCGGACCTGTAGGAGCGAGCCTGCTCGCGATGGCGTCCGGTCAGCCAACGCGAATGTCGAATGTTCAGTCCCCATCGCGAGCAGGCTCGCTCCCACAGAGATCGCATCCACTGCTCGTTCAACGCGTAGAATCAACATCTTGAATAACTGTTGAGGTTCGCAGTGGTGGATTTACCCCAGGGCTTTGTCCTGACCCGGCATTGGCGCGATACCCCGGCGGGGACGGAAGTCGAGTTCTGGCTGGCGACCGACAGCGGCCCCCGACGCCTGCGCCTGCCTCATCAGCCGTCTGTGGCGTTCATCCCGGCCAGCCAGCGCGAGCAGGCCGAGGTTTTGTTGCGGGACGAAAAGCACGTCGAACTCAAGCCCCTGGCCCTGCAGGATTTCGAGCATCGCCCGGTACTCGGCCTGTATTGCCGGCAGCATGGCCAGTTGATGCGCCTGGAAACCACCCTGCGCCGGGCTGGCGTCGAGGTGTACGAAGCCGACGTGCGCCCGCCGGAACGCTACCTGATGGAGCGTTTCATCACCGCACCGGTACGCTTTGGCGGTACGCCGGGGACGGAGGGCCTGTTGCTCGACGCACAGATGAAACCCGACCCCGACTACCGGCCGAACCTCAGGCTGGTCTCCCTGGACATCGAAACCACCGCCCAAGGCGATCTGTACTCCATCGCCCTGGAGGGCTGCGGCGAGCGTCAGGTGTACATGCTCGGCCCGGCCAATGGCGACGACAGCGCGGTAGATTTCCAGCTCGAGTACTGCGAGTCGCGCACTGTACTGCTGAAAAAACTCAACGACTGGTTTGCCCGGCATGACCCCGACGCCATCATCGGCTGGAACCTCGTGCAGTTCGACCTGCGGGTGCTGCACGAACACGGCCGGCGCCTGGCCGTGCCGCTGAAACTCGGGCGCGAAGGCGAGGAAATGCAGTGGCGTGAACACGGCAACGGTAACCACTACTTTGCCAGCGCCGCCGGCCGGCTGATCATCGACGGCATCGAAGCCCTGCGTTCGGCCACCTGGAGTTTCCCTTCGTTCAGCCTGGAAAACGTTGCGCAAACCTTGCTGGGGGAGGGCAAGTCCATCGACAACCCGTACCAGCGCATGGACGAAATCAACCGCATGTTCGCCGAGGACAAACCGGCGCTGGCCAAATACAACCTCAAGGACTGCGAACTGGTCACGCGGATCTTCGCCAAGACCGAACTGCTGAAATTCCTGCTGGAGCGCGCCAGCGTCACCGGTTTGCCGGTGGACCGCATGGGCGGCTCGGTGGCGGCGTTCACCCACCTTTACATGCCCTTGATGCATCGCCAGGGTTTCGTCGCCCCCAACCTGGGCGGCAAACCACCGCAGGCCAGCCCCGGTGGCTTTGTCATGGATTCGCAACCGGGCCTGTACGAATCGGTGCTGGTGTTCGACTACAAGAGCCTCTACCCGTCGATCATCCGCACCTTCCTCATCGACCCGGTGGGCCTGATCGAAGGGCTCAAGCACCCTGACGACGCCGACTCGGTGCCGGGCTTTCGCGGCGCGCGGTTCTCCCGCACCCGGCATTGCCTGCCGGCCATCGTCGCCCGGGTCGCCGAGGGCAGGGAAGTCGCCAAACGCGAGCACAACGCGCCGCTGTCCCAGGCATTGAAAATCATCATGAATGCCTTCTACGGCGTGCTGGGTTCCAGCGGTTGCCGCTTCTTCGATACGCGCCTGGCGTCGTCCATCACCCTGCGCGGCCACGAGATCATGCTGCGCACCCGCCAGTTGATCGAGGAACAGGGGCATACGGTGATCTACGGCGACACCGACTCGACCTTCGTCTGGCTGCGTCGCGCCCACGGCCAGCAGGAAGCCGCACAGATCGGCCAGGCACTGGTGGACCATGTCAATCAGTGGTGGCGCGAACATGTGCGCCAGCAATACGGTCTGGAAAGCGCGCTGGAGTTGCAGTACGAAACCCACTACAAGCGCTTTCTGATGCCGACCATTCGCGGCGCGGAGGAGGGCAGCAAAAAGCGTTATGCCGGGCTGGTCACCCGTGCCGACGGCAGCGACGAGATGGTCTACAAGGGCCTGGAAACCGTGCGTACCGACTGGTCGCTTCTGGCCCGGCAGTTCCAGCAGGAGCTGTATTCGCTGATCTTTCATCGAAAGCCGTATCAGGACTATGTGCGCGACTACGTGCGCCAGACCCTGGCGGGGGAATTCGACGACCGCCTGATCTACCGCAAGCGCCTGCGCCGCACCCTCGACGATTACCAGCGCAACGTCCCGCCCCACGTGCGCGCGGCGCGGATCGCCGACGATTACAACGACCTGCAAGGCCGGCCCCGGCAATACCAGAACGGCGGCTGGATCAGCTACGTGATCACCGTCGCCGGCCCCGAGCCGCTGGAGATCCGCAGCGCGCCCATCGACTACGACCACTACATCAGCAAACAGCTGCAACCGGTGGCGGATGCGATCCTGCCGTTTGTCGACGATGACTTCTCAACCCTGATTGGGGGGCAACTGGGCCTGTTTTGAGTCCAGCAGCGACAGGGTCCAGTCATCCAGGATGCCGTGGAAGTACTGGTTCAGGGCTTGATGAAACAGGCTGTCTTCAGGCGCGACCTGGGAGAACAGGGTCATCGACGAGTGAAACTTCAGGTCATCCGGATGGCCGAAGATCGCCGCCACGGAGCGCTGCTGGATGTTCAGCACTTCCTGGGTGCAGATGCGCAACCGGGCACCCAGCAGGGGATGTTCAAGGTAGGCCAGCGCTTCTTCCCGGGAACGGATCGCGTAGCGTTTGGACATGTCACTGTCACCCAGCCCGGCGAACTGCGGGAAGACGAACCACATCCAGTGACTGCGCTTGTGGCCGGCGTCCAGTTCGGCCTGGACCCGGTCGAACACCGGGTCCTGCGCCAGAATGAAGCGCTGCAGGTTAAAGGCATCTTGCTGATCGGTGCTTCTCATGACGAAGCCCTCTGACACTCATGCTTTCAAGGCGCTGGCTCAGACCATGGCCAACCGCTGCTTGCGTTTGGGCGCGTGAAACGCCTGGTCCAGCGCCTCCAGATCCCCGGCGTCAAGTTGCAGCACGGCCGCCTGGGCGTTGAGTCGCACGTGCTCGGGGGTGGTTGCCTTGGGGATGGCGATCACGCCCTTTTGTCGCAGCAGCCAGGCCAGTGCGACCTGAGCGGATGTCGCGCCCTGTCGCTCGGCCACTTGCCTGAGTGTGGTGTTGCCGAGCATCTGTCCGCCCTGGCCAATCGGGCAGTAGGCCATGACGGGCATTGCACGCTGCTGACACCAGGGCAGCAGATCAAATTCTATCCCCCGCGACTCCAGGTTGTAGAGCACCTGATTGGTGGCGCAATCCGGATCGCCCAGCTCCTGCATATCATCGACATCGAAATTCGACACGCCCCAGCGGCCAATCTTGCCCGCGTCTCGCAGGCGCTCGAACGCTTCGACGGTTTCTTCCAGCGGGTACTGCCCGCGCCAGTGCAGCAGGTATAGATCAATGTAGTCGGTATTGAGCCGCCGCAGGCTGCGTTCGCAGGCTTGGGGAATGCCTTGGCGGCTGGCGTTGTGCGGGTAGACCTTGCTGACCAGGAACACCTTGTCGCGCTGGCCGTCGATGGCATCAGCCACCACGTGCTCGGCGCCGCCTTCGGCGTACATCTCGGCGGTGTCGATCAGGGTCATGCCCAGTTCGATGCCCAGGCGCAGGGCGGCGACTTCTTCCTGGTGGCGCGCTCGGTCCTCGCCCATTTGCCAGGTGCCCTGGCCGATGACCGGTACCTGGAGGCCGGCCAGTTGTTCGATGCGCATGTATGACTCCTTCTGATCGTTATGGCGGTTGGCAACAGGATAGTCGGTTGGGTTCCGTTCCAGCCGGTGATCGATTGATCCCTGCCCAAACCGCACTTTTTCCAATTGACCGGCTCTATCCATAGCCGTTGCGGCGAATCCCGCCGCACAGGAATGTGCCAGCCCAATCCCTTATGGTTCGAGTGTTGCCCTCTGTTTTTACCCGAGTTCGCCTGCTGGCCGGGCTGTTGCTGCTCTGCGCCAGTGGTTGCAGCCACCAGCCGGGCAACGATCTGTTCAGCCAGATTCGCGAAGGAAACCCCCGGGAATTTCTGCAGACCAGTGTCGATCGCATGGCCACCCTGACCATGCGCGACAACCTCGACAGCCTTTACCTGCTGATGAACAAGCTCTACCTGCGCAATCCCGAGGAGCTGAAAAAATCCGGTTTCCTCGATGCCCGCACCGCCGGCAAGCAGGTACGCATGGCGATCGAACAGCAGCAACCGTTACCGGCCCTGGGTGGCAAGAAAGACCTGGCGGCGTTGCGCTTCGCCATGAGCCCGGAGTTCCTAGGTGACCGGGTCGGGGCGTTCATCTATGCCATCGGCAGCATGCTGGTCACCGCCCACGGCAACCGGCTGGAGTTCTACATGACGGACGCGATCAACCCGACCTTCGTCAGCAACGCCGCGCGCAATATCGAAATCGCCACCTGGATCCTCAGCCAGCGCCAGAACAAGGATGGCCAGCCCATGTTGTTCTCCAATGAAATCTCGGAGGAGGGCAGCAACCTGAGCTTCGCCGTGGAGTTCGGCAAGATCGTCGCGCGACTTGACCTGCTGACCCAGATGCTCGACGAGCGTTACCGGCGCATCGGCCTGAATTATGCGCAGAGCCTGTTGTTCCTCAACTTCCTTCCCGTGCAGTGAACACACCGCAAATCCCCTGTAGGAGCGAGCCTGCTCGCGATGGCGTCGTGTCAGGCGCTTGATTTGCTGACCTGACCCGCCGCCATCGCGAGCAGGCTCGCTCCTACAAGGGTGCTCAGTGTTATTGGCATAAAGATAGATCGTATCGATATAGCTGGTTATAAGAATTGCCGTTATGCTGCCGTCCGGATTTCCCCTGCGATCTTTGTGGACGTATCAATGGATTTAGTGAACATCGGGTTGATCGTGGCCGGCCTGGTTGTCGGCTTTATCGTCGGCATGACCGGCGTGGGTGGCGGGTCGTTGATGACCCCGATCCTCCTGGCATTCGGCATCAACCCGGCAACGGCGGTCGGCACCGATCTGCTGTACGCCGCCATCACCAAGTCCAGCGGTGTGCTGGTTCACAAGAAGAACAACAACATCGACTGGAAAATCACCGGTTGGCTGACCCTGGGCAGCGTGCCGGCAGTGGCCTTGACCCTGTGGTTCCTCAGCACCCTGCACGAAGCGCCGGATGCGATGAACGCGATCATCAAGCAGGCCCTGGGCTTCGTCCTGTTTGCCACGGCGCTGGCAATCCTGTTCAAGAAACGCCTGCTCGACTTCGCCCACAAGCGCGCCGGCGGCAACTACAACCCCAGCGGTTCGCGCCTCAATGCCCTGACCGTGATCACCGGCCTGGTGCTCGGCACCATGGTCGCCCTGACCTCCATCGGTGCCGGTGCCTTGGGCACCGTGGCCTTGTTCATTCTCTATCCGCTGCTGCCGACCCGCCGCCTGGTGGGCACGGAAATCGCCCACGCCGTGCCCCTGACCCTGGTCGCCGGCCTCGGCCACGCGAGCATGGGCAACATGGACTGGCATGTACTGGGTTACCTGCTGGTGGGTTCGTTGCCGGGGATTTACCTGGGCAGCCACTTGACCGGGCGTATCTCCGATGAACTGTTGCGTCCTTGCCTGGCGACCATGCTGGTATTGATCGGGTACAAGCTGGCGTTCTGATTTCAGCTTCAAACTCTCGCTTCATTCGCGGGTGAATATTTGCAGCCGATGGCCGTCCGGATCATCGCGATTCACCCTCTATCCTCTCGCCTCACCACAGACTTCCCATGGACCTTTTCAACGGTCGGGATGGCGCCTGCCTGTTGCGCAATAACCGCCCTGACCTAAGCTTGGGACAAGACTGGAAACAATTGCGAAGCGTCACCCGGAACGAACGCCGCAATGCGCAATCATTAGAGCGTGGATATCAAAAGGAGATGCGCATGCTCATCAGGTCACTGACCCTGGCTACTCTGCTGGCTTTCGCTGGCCCGCTGTTCGCCAACGATGGCGATTCACCGTTGGACGTCAATAAAGGCCTGTACCGCCCCTTGGTTGTCATCGCCTCAAGCACCGTGGATCCGGTCTGGGTGAGCCTGAAAAAGGCGCTGGAAGATCCGGCCAACAAACAGGGTGTGGTGGATCGCAACATCAAGGTCTACAGCGTGCTGAACATGTCGGGGCAGCTCGACGGCAAGGATCTGGGGCAACAGGACACCATGGCCTTGATCCGCTCGTTGAAAATGGGGGCCGGGGCATTGCCGAAAGTGATTCTGATTGGCAAGGACGGCGAGAAGAAACTCGAAAGCTCCGGGGAAGAATCGAAGACGGTGGACCTGAAGAAAATCTTCGCCACCATCGATGCCTTGCCGGCGGCAGAGAAGGAAATGGTTGCACCCACGCCGCCACCGGTGGCTGCCGAAGTCGCGGCGCCTGCGGCCAAGGGCGGCAAGAATGCCAAGCCGGCGAAACCGGCCAAGCCTGCCAAACCGCCTGAGCAGCCGGATGATTGATCAGCCAGTGACTCACCCTGTAGGAGCGAGCCTGCTCGCGATGAGGTTCTGATAGCCGACGATTGTTTCGCCTGTTACACCGCCATCGCGAGCAGGCTCGCTCCTACATTTGTTTTGCACCCGTCTTCGATTACCAGTTGTAGCGATAACCCACAGTCACCGCCCAAGGCTGTTCGATATCACTGCCCTTGGTGTAGCTGCCTTCAACGTAAACGTTGTGCTTCTCGGCCGTGGCTAGCATCACCCCGCCACCGATTTCAGCCCGTGATCCCGGCAAGCGGCTGTCGAGTTTCGCACCGCTGACCTTCACCCGGCTGTCACCGGCATGCTCGGTGATCCAGGTGGCCTTGGCGTAGGGCTTGACCTTCACCCCGTTATCCAGCTGCAGATCCCGCCCGAACATGCCGCCGACGCGGCTTTGTACCGACGTCATGGCCTCCTGTTCGACACCCAGGCCGTTGCTGGCGGTGTAGCTGCCCTTGCCGATGCGTGCCACTTGAACCCCGGCTTGCGGCTCGACGAACCAGCCCTGGCCCAGGTCGATGTGCTTGCCCACTTGCACGTCGGCGCTGACCGCGTGGTTCTTGTAATGGGCCTTGACCTTGCGGCCGAGGTTGCTGGTGATGTTGATTTCATTGTCCAGGCGGCTGTACTTCAAGGCGCCGTCGACATACAGGCCGCTGCGGTCCAGATAGCTGGCGTAACCGCCGAGGGTGATGCTGTCGATCGTGCCTTTGCTGGCCTCGCCGAAGTCCTGGCGTCCCCGGCCCTGACCGACCAGTCCACCCACGTAAAGGGTGCCGTCAGCGAAGGGCAGGGCTTTATCGGCACCGATTTCCATGCCGTTCACCTGTTGCTGGAAGGCGCGGCTGGCGCCGGTGTCCAGGAGTTGTTCGGTGCCGTAGGCACGGGTCCACAGGCCTCCGTTGTCCTTGCCCGAACGCAGGCCGCCAAAGTGCCCGGTGGTGGCGTTCATCTGCGCCCCGACCAGAGCCGCGGCGGCGGCCTGGTTGCCCACCGCCGCGTTGGCGCCCTTGCTCAGGGTGTCGGCCTGCGGACGATGGGTGGGTTGCTGCGGATTGTCGGGCTCAGCAGGAGCCACAGGAAAAGCTGGCGTATCTGGATCAGTAGCGTCAGACGGTTTTTGTATTTCTTTCTGCTGATCTGGCACGTCGACTCCGACGAGATTGGCCAGATACCAATCGTCACCCTGACGCTGCAACTGATAACGATAAGCACCGGCATCCACGGTCTGGCCATAGAGACTGAAACCACCGCTGCCGCCATTGCCGTCCACCAGCATCAGTTTTTGCAATGCGCCGCTTGGGGCGTTACCCGAGTCGGCCACCACCAGCGTGTGCAGGTCGCTGATCGGTCCTTGTACCTTCAACAGGTCGCCTTGCAGGGCCGCCAGGTCAGTGTTCATCAGAAAACTGCCGTTACCGGTCAGCGGACCTTTGATGGTCAGGGTGTGGAAGCCGTCGATGGTCGGGGCAGCGAAATTGACCTGACCATCGACATGGGTGTTGAAGCCAAGGACCGCGTCGCCCTTGAGTTGCAACAAGCCTCCCTGATTGATCCGGGTTTCACTGGCGACGGCCTGATCGGCCATGACCATCAGGCCACCCTGACTGACGGTGGTGTCATGGACGATGGTGTCTGCTTCGATATCCAGTTGCCCACCCTGATTGACCACGGTGTCGGTGATGACCGCACGATCCAGAGCCGACAACAGGCCACCGTCATTGACGGTCGTGTGTTCGGCACTGCCGTCCTGATAGACGCTCATCTGGCTGTTGTTGACGCTGGTGTTGCGGGCCTGGCCTTGCATGTACACGAACATCTGGCCGCCGTTGAGCCGGGTGTCGGTGGCCGAGCCGTTCTGCGCTACATCAAGAAAACCACTGTTGACTGTGGTGCCAAAGGCTGTGGCCGAGCCCAGGACAACCATCTGGCCACTATTCACGACGGAGTCGTAGGCCGAAGACGTGTCGTACAGCTTCAGCCATCCGTCGTTTGACACCTCGCTCCTGACTGCCTGGCCTGCGTCCCAGACATTGAGCGTGCCGCCGCTTACGTTGCTATCGATGACGGTACCACCCGTACCGACGTTCACTGTGGTGCCGTTGTTCAGCAACAGATTGGTTTGCGTGGATGTCTCGCAAGTGAGTGTGTCGCAGCTGTCCGCGAACGACTTGCCAGGCATCGCGCACAGCAGCAACAAGGCGCTTGAAACAGAAACACGCGAGAATCGCAAATCAACCTTGAGCATTTGAAACCACCGGAAGCATGGGGAAGTGACGCGAATTTTCCACGTGCAGGCGGTAGGGGTAACGCGGCCGTTTCCTAATCTATTGTGGGAAACGTCCTACAAAATTAGGCACTGATGTGGGTGCGAATACTGTCTTGAAGACGGGTCATTTTTTGGGTGAAGGCGTCAACCAATTGGTTCAACTCCTCGCTCGGCGCGTTCGTTTCACACCCCGATTCGAGCTGTTCGCACACGTTGATCAAGGGCGTTGCGTGGATGATTCGCGCACTGCCGAGGATCTTGTGGCAACGGCGCTTCACCGCTGCCAGATCGCCCGCCGCGAGCGATTGCTGCAACGCGTCGAAGTCTTCCTGATTGGTGCGCAGCACCGTGGCCAGCAGTTGCCGGGTCATGGCCGGGTCGCCTGCGGTGATGTCGCGGATCTTGCCAATGTCGAAGCAGGCGATCGTGTCCTGAGTCGGTTGTTCGGCCTGACGCAAATAGCATTCGAGGGCAGTACGGGTCACTGGCTTGAACAGGCAGTCGTTCATGCCCGCATCAAGGCAGCGCTGGATTTCCTCGGGTTGCGCGTTGGCGGTCAAACCCACCACGTGGGTGCTCGCGCGTCCTTCACGGGCTTCGATCTCTCTCAGGCGACGGGTCATCTGCTCGCCACTCATCTGCGGCATGTTGCTGTCGGTAATGACGTAATCGAAGGGTTGCTGCTCCCACACGCTCAGCCCTTCAACGCCGTTCTGTGCGCAGCGTACCCGCATGCCCAGGGATTCCAGTTGCCGTTGCAACACCATGCGATTGAACTCGTGATCCTCGACGATCAGGATGCTGCGCTCTGGCAGGCTTGCGACCTGTCCGGCTTCGGCTGATGGCGTAGCCTCGTCGTCGGCCATGGCGACAATGTCGAGGGTCAACGTGAAACAGGAACCGAGCCCCGGCTCACTGACACAGGTCAGTTGCCCACCCATCAATTGCGTCAGTTGCTGACAGATGGCCAGACCCAAACCAGTGCCAATCTGCACTTCGGTATCGTTGGCGTCGAACTGTGTGTAGGGTTGGAACAGGCGCTGGCGCTGTTGCTCGTTCATACCGATGCCGGTGTCCTGCACGCGAAGGTGCAACGAGGTCGGTTCGTTTTCGGGTGCAAGGTACAGTTCAACACTGACCTTGCCCTTGGGCGTGAACTTGATCGCGTTGCTGATCAGGTTCGACACGATCTGCCGCAATCGCAGCGAGTCCAACGCCACGGCGATGTCCGGGCCGCTGTTGATGAAGGTCAGCTCCACGTCTTTCTGCCGGGCAAGGCTGGCGAAACCCTGGATCACCGTGTTGATCAGACGCTCGGGATGGCAGGCGCCGCTGCGCAGTTCCAACTTGCCGGACTCGATTTTCGACAGGTCGAGAATCTCGCCGATCAGCTCCATCATGCCGCCGGCGGATTTCTGCGCGATATCGATCAGCTCACTGTCGGGATGCTGGTCACGCAACAGTTCGAGCACACCGATCAGCGCGCTCATCGGCGTGCGGATCTCGTGGCTCATCACCGCCAGAAAGTGGCTTTTGCCGCGATTGGCTGCTTCAGCCAGGTCCTTGGCCTGGTGCAAGGCGTGTTGCAGGTGTTGCTGTTCGGTGAGGTCGATCCAGCCACCGATGACACCGGTCATGGTGCCGTCGGAGTCGCGATAGGGCAGGGCCCAGTGGTAGATGTGATAGGTCTTGTCCTTGACCGTCATCGCGAAGTTGTCGAAGGACGGTTCGCCACTGGCAAGGGTGGCGCGGTGGATGCGCTTGTAACTGTGTGCCACCTCCACGGGCAGAATGTTCGCTTCGATCAGTCCTTTGTTCAGGACCTGATCGAGTTCGACTTCCATGACTTGCAGGTAGGCGCGATTGCAGGTCAGCAGCAGGCCCTGGCGATCGCGCACGTAAATCGGATGCGGCGTACCGTCCACCAGGACCTTCATGAACACCAGTTGGTCGTTCAAGGCTTTCTGGGCTTTCAAGCGTTCGGCGATTTGCCGGCGCAGCCCCAGGTTCCACGCCAGGAACACCAGAACCACCACTACCAGCCCCAGCAGCGCCTTGTAGAACCAGCTTTTGTAGGCATTCCAGCCTCCCTCGCTCTCCTGCGGGTCTTGCCAGCGGGTGGCCAGTTCGGTCAGCTGATCGGGGCTGATGTCGAGCAAGGCCTTGTTGAGAATCGAGATCAGCTCGGTGTTTTGATGTCCGGTCGCGAAACCGATCAGCGCAGGCTGGGCACCGATCAACGAATCGATTTGCAGGCGGCCACGGAAAAACCGGTCGATCAGGTAAGTAGCGCCCAGTTGCGGCTGAATGACGCCTTCTACGCCGCCCTCGGCGAGCAACTCATAGGATTCGATGGGAGCGTCGACTTCCACCCGTTGAATGTCCGGCCACTCACGCTCCAGCCAATTGGCGGCGGCCGAGCCTTTGATGATCGCCACGCGCTTGCCCTTGAGGCCGTCCAGGCCGGTGTGATCCGGCTGGATTCGTGTTGCCAGCACGAAGGGGTTCATCACGTAGGGCCGGGAGAAGGCGAGGCTGGCCTCGCGGCGCTCGCTGTAGGTCAGCGCGCCAATGATGCTCGCCGGGTCACGCTGCACGCGGCTGGTCATGGCGTCGACTGAGGTGATCTTGACCGGACGGAACACCAGCCCCGTGCGATCGTTGATCGATTCCAGCACATCTGCGGCCATGCCCCGTAGTTGCCCTTCGGCATTGAAGAAACTGAAAGGCGAGTAGAGATCGTTGGCCAGCACATCGATGTAGGGATGATCCTTGATCCACTGCTGTTCCGAGGTGGTCAATTGCAGGCGGCTGTAACCGAGCTTCGGATTGTCGCCGATACCCCAGCGCCGGCTGATCATCGTGCGTTCCTGGGGGGAAATCTTCGAAAGGGCGTTGTTAAGCAAGGTGCGCAGCTGGTCGTCCTGACCTCTTGTGGCAAAGCAGAAACCCAGCCCTTCGGAGTCACGCTGAATCGTCTGTTTCAGGCTCTGTTGATAATTACGCTCCAACGTGTACTGCGCGGATATTGCGTCGGTCAGCAGCACGGTGCCTTCGCGATAGGCCACAAGGCCGAGCCCTTGCATGGTCGACTGCACTGCCTTCACCGTCAGCTCTGGGAACAGCGCAGCCACGCGCTGCTGCGCAATCCAGTCCGGGTCGAACAGCACCGTGGTGCCCGTTGGCGGCCGGTCATTGGGCCAGTGGGTGCCGAATCGGCTGACCAATACTGCCTGGTCGTAGGCATAAGGAGCACTGAGCAGCAGATCGCTATCGCTCTCCTCCAGGCGGTTGATCCGTGGCACCAGATCGATTTCATTGTGTTGAAGAGCGGCCAGGGCCTGCGCCTGGCTGGCGTAGCGTTCGATCTGCAGCCGTACCCCTAAACCCCGGGCCAGCACATCGAGGTAGTCGGCGGACAAACCTTCGTAATCGTTCTTGTTGGCTGTCATGTCCAGCGGAGGCCGGTCGGGCAGATACACACCCACCCGCAGCACCGCGTTGTGTGCCAGCCATTGGCGTTGCGTCGTATTGAGCGTCAGGCTGATGCTGCTGTCGGTGGCACGGCTGACCAGCGACAGCGGTTCGGCGGGGGCCTGCAATGAGACAAGCATGAGCGCAGCCAGCAAGATCCGTGCGAGGCTCATGATGATTCAGACCAGGTCATTGCGCTTGGCGAATTCAATCAGCTCCAACAGCGTCGACGCGTTGAGTTTCTGCATCAGGCGGGTTTTGTAGGTGCTGACCGTCTTGTTGCTCAGCAGCATGTCATCGGCGATTTCCTTGTTGCTCTTGCCCAGCGCCAGGCCGTGCAACACTTTGAGTTCGCGCCGCGAAACGCCGCTGAGCAGTTGTGTCTCGTCCTTGGCGAAATCGCTTTTGCGCACCGAACTGAACGTGCCGATGGGAAACCAGGTCTTGCCGCCGGCCACGGCCTTTAGGGCGCTGGCGATCTCCGCCGGATCGTCGATTTTTGACAGAAATGCCGCCGCACCGGCGCGCATGCACTGTGCGGCGTAAGCCTGGCTTTTCAGCCCGGTGTGCACCAGCACATGAGCCGCGCTGCCGCCGATGCGCAACCGGTCGATCACCGCCATGCCGTCGAGCTGCGGAATATCGAGGTCGAGCACGATCGCATCGGGCTTGAGCTCGAACGCCTTGCTCAAGGCGTCCACGCCGTTATCGCACTCACCGACGATCTCATGTCCTTCACGGGCCAGAATCATCCCGATCGCCATGCGCACTACCGCGTGGTCATCGACCAACAGCACTTTCATGGATCAGCCCTCATGCCCTGTTTCAGCATAGTCCCTGGACCGAAAGGGGGCTTTCAGGGGGCGATGCGTGGCGGGGTGGATTAAAAAGGGCGCGATCGTACGCGGTTTGCACGAACGTGCGAAAGGGGCGAGGGCACAGGTGTGGCGCTTGGCTTTTTGGCAAGCGCACAACGTTTGTGTGTTGCCGTACAACATCGTGGGAGCGAGCCTGCTCGCGATGAGGCCATCACATTCGATATCTGCGTCGACAGTCAGACCGCTATCGCGAGCAGGCTCGCTCCCACAGGTGAGGGTTTTCAGGCTACTTGGTCAGTGCACTGAGGATCGCATCAGCCACTTTCACCCGCTCCGGATTCGGATAGTTCTTGTTGGCCAGAATCACGATCCCGATGTCTTTCGCGGGAACGTAGGCGACGTAGGCACCGAATCCGCCAGTGGAACCGGTCTTGTTGAACAGGGCGTCCTGCCGAGGTGATTGTGGCGGGTTCAGCCACTGGACCTCATGTGCCTGCATGGCCATCTCCGAAGAGTTGCCTGCCAGCAAAGTGTCGAGCTTGACCGGATACGGATAGAACTCCCAGCCCAGACCCTGGGTCATGCCGCCAACTTTGTAGTAACCGGTGTGAGTAGAGGCGATGGCCTGCTGCAGGGTGTTTTCCAGCTTCGCCGGCTGCATGTTCGCCTGGACGTAGCGGATCATGTCCGCCGCGCTGGTTTTCACCCCGTACGCCTCCGAGTCCAGGGCGCCCGGGCTTACCCGTACCGGTTTGTCGTCCTTGTTGTAGCCCTGTGCGTAAAGGCCCGTCTGATCCTGCGGTACCTTGATGAAAGTGTGTTTCAGGCCGAGCTTGGGCAGCAGGGTATTTTCCATGGCTTCATCGAACGGCACGCCCAGGCTTTGCGCGGCCAGGTAGCCGAACAGTCCCAGGCTCGGGTTGGAGTACAGGCGATGGCTGCCAGGGGCATAGGTCGGTTTCCAGTGCTGGAAGTAGCCGAGCATCTTGTCCGGCGCATCGAACTCGTCGGGGAATTGCAGCGGCAGTCCGCCGGCTGTGTAGGTGCCCAGTTGCAGCACGCTGATGTTGTCGAACGCAGTGCCGCGCAAGGCGGGCAGGACCTGGCTGGCCTTGTCCGACAGGTTCAGTTTGTCGCTGGCTTGTGCGTAAGCGGCGAGGGTGGCGGTGAAGGTTTTGCTCACCGAGCCGATTTCGAACAGGGTGTTTTCGCTGACGGCTGTGCCGGTTTCCTTCGAGGCGACACCGTAATTAAAGTAATGCGGTTGGCCATTGACGGTAATGGCAATCGCCACGCCGGGGATCTGCTGTTGTTGCATCACCGGTTTCATGGCGGCATCGACGATGCCTTGCAGGCGGTCGTCCGCCATGCATTGGCTGGCACCGAGTAACAGCAGGAAAGCACTGCAAACCGTGAGTTTGTTCAGATTGATTTGAGGCATGACGTAAGCACTTCCATGAAGGGGCAGGGGGGCTGGCCGCTGGGCGAAGGCAAATCTATGCAGTCTTCTGAAGCTGAACAACCGATGATATTTTGCACGAGCCATTAGAAAAATTATGGAGTGGGCATGATCCGTCCTCAACTACCGCTCAATGCCTTACGCGCCTTCGAGGCCTCCGCACGGCACTTGAGTTTTACCCGGGCGGCGGTGGAGCTGTGTGTCACCCAGGCGGCGGTGAGCCATCAGGTCAAAAGCCTGGAGTCGCAGTTGGGGGTGACCCTGTTCAAGCGCTTGCCTCGCGGGCTGATGCTGACTCGCGAAGGGGAAACCCTGCTGCCGGTTCTGCGTGAGAGTTTCGACCGTATCGCTGAAACCCTGGAGTGTTTTCAGGGCGGGCATTTTCGCGAAGTGCTGACGGTCGGGGCGGTGGGTACGTTCGCGGTGGGGTGGTTGTTGCCGCGACTGGATGACTTTCAGGCGAAACATCCGTACATCGATTTGCGCTTGTCGACCAATAACAACCGAGTGGACGTGGCGGCTGAAGGGCTGGATTACGCCATTCGTTTTGGCGCCGGTGCCTGGCATGGCATCGAGGCCGTGCGATTGATCGAGGCGCCGCTGTCAGTGCTATGCGTGCCGCAGATCGCCCGCCAATTGAAGTCGCCTGCCGATCTTCTGCAACACACGCTGCTGCGCTCCTACCGCACGGACGAGTGGCCCGATTGGTTCCAGGTGGCGGGCCTGTCGAGTGTGGCGGTGTCACCGAGGAGCATTGTGTTCGACTCGTCACTGGCGATGATGGAGGCGGCCCTGCAAGGCGCGGGCGTGGCACTGGCGCCGCTGTTGATGTTCTCGCGGCAATTGGCGGCGGGGGTGATCGAGCAGCCATTCCCGGTTCATATCACCACCGGTAGCTACTGGCTGACCCGATTGCAGTCGCGGGTTGAAACGTCGGCGATGGTGGCGTTCAAGGAGTGGCTGCTGCAAGCGGCACAATCGAACTGACGAACACATTCCCTGTAGGAGCGAGCCTGCTCGCGATGCGATTCCACATTCAACACGGATGTTGACTGGCAGGTCGCTATCGCGAGCAGGCTCGCTCCTACAGGGGGATGTGGTGTTTTCTGATCAACGCACCAGGCACGGCCGCTTGTTATCGAACGTCCAGCCCGGAATCAAAAACTGCATCGCCACGCTGTCATCCCGCGCGCCCAGCCCCATGCCCTTGTACAACTCATGGGCCCTGGCCAGTTGATCCATGTCCAACTCCACACCCAGCCCCGGCTTCTGCGGCACCTGCACACACCCGTCGACAATCTGCAACGGCGCCTTGGTCAGGCGCTGGCCGTCCTGCCAGATCCAGTGGGTGTCGATGGCGGTGATGTCGCCCGGCGCGGCGGCCGCGACGTGGGTGAACATTGCCAGGGAAATGTCGAAGTGGTTGTTGGAGTGCGAACCCCAGGTCAGGCCCCATTCGTGGCACATCTGCGCCACGCGTACCGAGCCCTGCATGGTCCAGAAGTGCGGGTCGGCCAGCGGGATATCGACCGATTGCAACTGGATCGCGTGACCCATTTCCCGCCAGTCGGTGGCGATCATGTTGGTCGCGGTTTTCAGGCCCGTGGCACGGCGGAACTCGGCCATGACTTCGCGACCCGAGTAACCGTTTTCCGCGCCGCAGGGGTCTTCGGCGTAGGCCAGCACATTGTGCTGGTCACGACACAAACGGATGGCTTCCTTGAGTGACCAGGCGCCGTTCGGGTCGAGGGTGATGCGCGCATCGGGGAAGCGTTCGGCCAACGCGGTGACCGCTTCGATTTCGGCATCGCCGCTGAGTACGCCGCCCTTGAGCTTGAAGTCCTTGAAGCCGTATTTGGCGTGCGCCGCTTCAGCGAGGCGCACCACGGCTTCGGCGCTCATGGCTTTTTCGTGCCGTACGCGGAACCAGTCGTTGTCGGCGTCCGGCTCGCTGCGGTAGGCGAGGTCGGTCTGGTGGCGGTCGCCGACGTAGAACAGGTAGCCAAGCATTTTCACTTCATCGCGCTGCTGGCCTTCACCGAGCAGGGCGGCGACCGGCACTTCCAGATGCTGGCCGAGCAGGTCGAGCAGGGCGGCCTCAAGGCCTGTCACCGCGTGGATGGTGATGCGCAGGTCGAAGGTCTGCAGACCACGGCCGCCGGCATCGCGCTCGGCGAAGGTTTGGCGTACCTGGTTGAGGATCTTCTGGTAGGTGCCGATCGGGCTGCCGACCACCAGGCTGCGGGCGTCTTCGAGGGTCTGGCGAATGCGCTCGCCGCCCGGGACTTCGCCAACGCCGGTGTGGCCGGCGTTGTCCTTGAGGATCACGATGTTGCGGGTGAAGAACGGGCCGTGGGCGCCGCTCAGGTTGAGCAGCATGCCGTCGTGGCCGGCCACCGGGACGACTTCCATGCTGGTGATGATCGGGGCTTTGGCGGTTTCGTGCGCGGTCATGTTCTTGTCCTTCTCAAAAGCAGTATTCAGGCGTGATGGGTTGCAGGGGCAGTCGCTGCAAGGGCGGGTGCGGTCTTGGGTTTGTTGCGGGCGGCGAAGACGATGATCGCGGCGATGATCGAGGTCACGGCCAGGCCATACAGCCCGCCCTGGATCGAGCCGGTACGCTCTTCCAGCAGGCCGAAGGTGGTGGGCGCGACGAAGCCGCCGAGGTTGCCCACCGAGTTGATCAGCGCGATGACGCCGGCGGCGATCCGTGCATCCAGATACGCCTGGGGAATCGGCCAGAAGCACGATGACGCCGATTTGAAACCCAGTGCGGCAAAGCAGATCGCGACGAAGGCGAAGATCGGCCCGCCCGTGGTGGACATGAACATCCCGGCGGCGGCAATCAGCAGGGCCACGGCGACCCAGGCTTGCTGGTGCTTCCACTTGGCCGACAGCGAAGCAAAGGCGTACATGCCGACAATCGACAGCAGCCACGGAATTGAGTTGAACATCCCGACTTGGAAGTCACTCAGCTCGCCCATCTTCTTGATGATGCTCGGCAGCCAGAAAGTCGCGGCGTAGATGGTCAGCTGGATGAAGAAGTAGATCACGCAGAAGAGGATGATCTGCCGGTCCTTGAGCAGCGTGCCCAGTGACGCCTTGACCGGCGACGCGGCTTCGCGGGCCCGTTGTTCGTCGTCGATGGCCTTGACCAGCGCGTCCTGCTCGTCGCGGCTCAGCCATTTGGCGTCGTGGGGTTTGGAGTCCAGCCAGAACCAGACGAAGAAGCACAGACCCACCGAGAACATGCCCTCGATGAAGTACATCCATTGCCAGCCGTGCAGGCCCAGGCCCTCGATCTGCAGGAGCAGGCCGGACAGTGGGCCGGAAATCAGTGAGGCGAACGCCGAACCGCTGAGGAAAATCGCGATGGCCTTGCCGCGTTCCGCGCCGGGCAGCCAGCGGGTGAAGTAGTAGATCACCCCGGGGAAGAACCCGGCTTCAGCCACGCCCAGCAGAAATCGCAGGATGTAGAAGTGGGTTTCGTTCTGGATGAAGGCCATGCCGGCGGCCACCAGGCCCCAGGTCAGCATGATGCGAGTCAGCCAGATTCGGGCGCCGACCTTTTGCAGCAGGATGTTGGAGGGTACTTCGAACAGCGCGTAACCGATGAAGAACAGGCCGGCACCGAGGCCGTAGGCGGCAGCGCCGATGCCCAGGTCGTGTTCCATGTGGGCGCGGACGAAGCCGATGTTCACCCGGTCAATGTAATTGACTATGAACATGATGACGAACAGCGGCAAGACGTGGCGTTTGACTTTCGAGATCGCGGATTGCAGGGCCGAACCGGCACCGTCGTCCATTGCGGAGATGGATGTTTTCACTGCGTTTTCTCCCACTGATTATTTTTATGCGGGGTGAGGCGGGTGGTGCGTTGTTGATAGACATCATACAACTACGTTTTTTCGCAGTGCAACTTTCATCAGTCAACAAGATCGCCATGATTAGCAGGTTTGTTATTCGATTTATGGTTTGTGCGGGCTACAAGATTGAGTGTTTTTGCTTCACTTGTTGAGTGTTGTCATACAAGTTGAGTGTTGTTTTTCGAGAATCAGGACGGGTGCAGTGCTACGATTGCGCCAGCACCGCCTCCGGATATTTGCCATGCAAGAAGACCTCGACCTGCCCGCCCGCAAGCGCAGCCACAATCTGGCCCATGACCTGGTGACCAAACTCACCGAGCGCATCCTGCTCGGGCAGATGCTGCCCGGCGACAAGCTGCCGTCGGAGAACAGCATCGTTCAGGAGCACGGGGTCAGTCGCACGGTGGTGCGCGAGGCGATCTCCAAGTTGCAGGCCTCGGGGTTGGTGGAGACGCGTCACGGCATCGGCACCTTTGTGCTGGAGCGCGCGCCGGAGCAGGGGTTGCGACTGAATGTCGATACCGCGCTGGGGGTGCGCAGCATTCTGGAGTTGCGCATGGGTCTGGAAACCCAGGCGGCGGCGCTGGCGGCGGTGCGCCGAACGGATCAGCAACTGGCGCAGATGCGCCAGGCGCTGGACGACTATCAAAGCCTGCTGGCCAACAACGACAGTTGCGTCGAGGCTGATCGGCGTTTTCACCTGTTGATTGCCGAAGCCACCGGCAACCTGTGCTTCACCGAAATCATGCAACACCTGGGCAGCGCGATGATTCCGCGGACTCGGGTCAATGCGGCTGAACGAGGTGCGGTGGACCTGAGCAAGCTCGGGCAACTGGCGAACCTCGAACATGAGGCGATCCTTAACGCCATCAAGCGCCAGGACCCGGACGCGGCGCGGGCGGCGATGTGGTTGCATCTGAGCAATAGTCGGGACCGGTTTTCGGCTTCCTGATCGCGGCAACACCGCCTATCCCCTGTAGGAGCTTAGCTTGCTCGCGATGGCGGTGTGTCAGGCAGCTATTTGTTAACTGACACACCGCCATCGCGAGCAAGCTCGGCTCCCACAGGTTTTGTGTTGATCACATAACTTTGATCCGACTCGAAACCTGTGGGAGCGGGCTTGCCCGCGATGAGGCCAGATGCCACAACACCAATCACTGATCAGGCGCGCGCCACCCGAACCACCGGCCTGCGCTCCAGATTCAACGCCAGCACACTGATCAACACCACCACGCCACCCACCGCCACCATCAAGGTCGGTCGCTCCCCCAGCGTCGCGGATGCAATCACCATCGCCACCGGCGGCACCAGGTACAGCGTCATCGTCGCCCGGCTCAAGTCCACATGGGCCAGCACATAGGCCCACGCCAGATACGCCAGCGCACTGGGGAAAATCCCCAATGCGATGACCGCGAATTGCGCGCGCAATGACGCGTTCACCACTTGCTCCACCAGGCCAGGCAGGAAAACCAGCAGCAAGGCCGTGCCGGACCACACCGTGTAGCAAACCAGTGTCAACCCGTCGTACTTCGCGCCGTGATGTTTCTGCAAGGCGAAGTACAGGCTCCAGGACAACGCCGCCAACAGGATCAACAAGCCGTGGGCATCGATGCTGCCCAGGCCATGGTCTCCCGCCACCACAATCAACACGCCGATCAAGCCGAGGATCACGCAACCCCAGCGCCACAGACTGACGCGATCCTTGAACACAAACCGCGCCAGCAAGGTACTGAACAGCGGCGTCGTCTGCGCCAGCACGCTGGAGGCGCCGGCGCTGACGCCCTGCTGGCCGAAGTTGATTGCCACGTGATGCAGGCTCACCGCAAAGAACCCCAGCGCCATCAACAGCGGCACATCGCGCAGGTTGGGCAAGCGAATGCCCTTGAACAGCGCCACCACCGCCATGAACAGCGACGCCAGCAGAAAGCGCGCCAACGCCAGATGCACCGGGTCGTAGGCCAGCAAGCCAATATGGATGCCGCTCGGGGAATAGCCCCAGCACACCACGACAAACGCCATGGCCAGAATGATTTTTACGGGTGAAACGGGGGAGGGCGTCAGGACGTTCATGGGCGTGCACCGGATGGCAGATGCACGGAGTATCCGAAGCCTGATCATTCGCCACAACTGACTTATACTGCGCGAATCGTTCACTTAGAGTGATGAATATGGAGCTGGCCCAGATACGCATGTTCAAGACCGTCGCCGAGGTCGGCAGCATTGCCCGCGCGGCTGAACTGCTGCACTGCGTGCCGTCGAACATCACGGCGCGGATCAAGTCGCTGGAGACGGAATTGGGTGTCGCGCTGTTTCTGCGTGAAGGGCGCGGGTTGCGCATCAGTCCGTCGGGCCAGACGTTTCTGGCCTACGCCTCGAAAATCCTCGCCCTGACCGCCGAAGCCAAGCGCGCGGTGGACCCGTCCGCCGAACCGTCCGGGCCGTTGCGCATTGGCGCTATCGAGTCGTCGGCCACCGGTCGCCTGCCGCGCCTGCTGGCGAAATTCCACAAGCGTTACCCGGCGGTGGCGCTGGAGCTGACCACCGGCACCTGGGGCCAGTTGCTCGATGACACCCTGAGCCATCGCCTCGACGGCGCAATTGTGGCGGTGGACGTCGAGCGCTCGCACCTCAAGCGCACGCCGATGTACCGCGAGGATCTGCTATTGATCGCCTCGACCTCGCTGGGGCCGGTGCGCGACATGACGGATTTGCAGGACAAGACCGTGTTCATGTGGCCCCAAGGGTGTCCGTATCGGGCGGCGCTGGAGCATTGGTTACTGCGTCAGGGGCAGGCGCTGCCGATTGTCAGCCTGGCCAGTTATGGCGCGATTGTCGGTTGCGTCAGTGCCGGGGCCGGCGTGGCGCTGGTGCCCAAGGGCGTGTTCGATCAATACGCCAAGGGGGCGGGCTGTGTCGGCTACGAATTCCCCGAGCTGACGGCCATCGACAACCTGTTCTACTGGCACGAAAACGCCGGGGTGCACCCGGCGCGGGAAGCCTTTGTGGCGATGTTGCGCGAAGAATTCGCATAACCCCTGTAGGAGCTGCCGAAGGCTGCGATCTTTTGATTTAGATCGTTCCCACGCTCTGCGTGGGAATGCAGCCCGTGACGCTCCGCGTCACTGGACGCAGAGCGTCCCTTGAGGCATTCCCACGCGGAGCGTGGGAACGATCAAGAACAACGCCGCATTTTCAAATACCGCTTACATCCCGCATCAACAACCCAAACTCCAGATCCACCGCATCCGGAATCGGCAGATACACCGTATGCCCATCCCCCGGCGCCACCTCTATCGGTTCACCTTTGACGTTCTGCAATTGATGCAGATCGAAGTGAAAGTTGCCCTTGGGCGTCATCAATTCCATGTGGTCGCCCAGGGCAAATCGGTTTTTCACCTTCACTTCCGCCAGTCGATCCCAACGCGCACCGGTCAGTTCGCCGACGAACTGTTGCCGCTCCGACACCGAGCTGCCGTGCTGGTAATTCTGATATTCGTCGTGCACGTGCCGGCGCAGGAAGCCCTCGGTGTAGCCGCGCTGGGCGAGGGATTCGAGGTCGGTCATGAGGTTGCGGTCAAACGCGCGACCGGCCACCGCGTCGTCGATTGCCCGGCGATAAACCTGAGTGGTGCGCGCGCAATAAAAGTGCGATTTGGTACGGCCTTCGATCTTCAGGGAATGCACGCCCATCTGCGTCAGACGCTCGACATGCTGCACGGCGCGCAGGTCCTTGGCGTTCATGATGTAGGTGCCGTGTTCATCTTCGAAGGCCGGCATCAGCTCGCCGGGGCGATTGGCTTCCTGCAACAGGAACACCTGTTCGGTAGGCGCGCCGATGCCCAGGGTCGGCTCCGGCTGAAACTGCTGGACGATCTCGCCGGTCAGGTCTTGGGTGGCTTCCTGCGCCGAATACTTCCAGCGACAGGCGTTGGTGCAACTGCCCTGGTTGGCATCGCGCTTGTTGATGTAGCCCGACAGCAGGCAGCGACCGGAATAGGCCATGCATAGCGCGCCATGGACGAACACCTCCAGTTCCATCGCCGGGACCTGTTGGCGGATCTCGGCGATTTCCTCAAGCGACAGTTCCCGCGAGAGGATGATCCGGCTCAGGCCCTGTTGCTGCCAGAACTCGACGCTCGCCCAGTTCACCGTGTTGGCCTGCACCGACAAGTGGATCGGCGTCTGCGGGTAATGCCGGCGCACCAGCATGATCAGGCCGGGGTCGGACATGATCAGCGCATCGGGCGCCATGGCGATGACCGGCGCCAGATCCTTGAGGAAGGTCTTGAGCTTGGCGTTGTGCGGGGCAATGTTGACCACCACGTAGAAGCGCTTGCCCTGGGCCTGCGCCTCGGCAATGCCGAGGGCCAGGTTGGCGTGGTCAAATTCGTTGTTGCGCACCCGCAGGCTGTAGCGCGGCTGACCGGCGTACACCGCATCGGCGCCATAGGCGAAGGCATAACGCATGTTTTTCAGGGTGCCGGCAGGGGCGAGCAATTCGGGGGCAATGAGGGTCATGGCGGCAGTGATCGTAAAAGCTGCGCAGGGTATACGCCTTGCCCCGGAGGTTTATTGATCTGGATCTATGCTTGATGCACAAATCGATGGCACTCGCGCGAGCCATTGTGGCCTAAGCATCAGGGTGCACCTTCGCGCCCCGACACTGGCCTGGATCGGACATGAACGAAGAAAGCGTACAGAACAAATCGCTGACGATCCTGCTGGGCGTGGTGAGCATTGCGTTCATCTGGATCCTGTTGCCGTTTTACGGCGCGGTGTTCTGGGCGGTGATCCTCGGCATTCTCTTCGCACCGATGCAGCGCCGGTTGCAGCTCAAGCTGGGTTGGCAGCGCAACCTCACTTCTCTGCTGACTTTGAGCATCTGCCTGGTGATCGCGATCCTGCCGGTTATCATCATCAGCGTCCTGCTGGTTCAGGAAGGCGCGGCGGTGTACCAGCGCATCGAAAGCGGCGAACTGGACATCGCCGGCTATGTCGCGCAGATCAAGCACAGCTTGCCGCCGTACTTCCAGCATCTGATGGATCGCTTCGGGCTGGGCGGGCTGGAGGGCATGCGCGAGAAAATCGTCAAGAGCGCGATGACCGAGGGCCAGGCGCTGGCAACTCAGGCCTTCGTGTTCGGCCAGGGGACGTTCGACTTCATCGTCGGGTTTTTCATCATGCTGTACCTGTTGTTCTTTTTTCTGCGCGACGGTGCAGAACTGGCACGCAAGGTGCGCGCCGCGGTGCCGCTGGAAGAACAGCAGAAGCGTCGGCTGCAGCTCAAGTTCAACCGGGTAGTGCGGGCCACGGTCAAAGGCAACCTGCTGGTGGCAATCACCCAGGGGGCGCTGGGCGGCCTGATTTTCTGGTTGCTGGACATCCCCAGCGCATTGCTTTGGGCGGTGTTGATGGCGTTTCTGTCGCTGTTGCCAGCGGTCGGGGCGGGCATTGTCTGGGCGCCGGTGGCGGCGTTTTTCCTGTTCACCGGTGCGATCTGGCAAGGCGTGGTGCTGGGGTTGTTCGGGGTGTTCGTGATCGGCCTGGTGGATAACGTGCTGCGCCCGATCCTGGTGGGCAAGGACACGAAGATGCCGGATTACCTGATCCTGATCTCGACCTTGGGCGGCCTGGCGGTGTTCGGGCTCAATGGGTTCGTTATCGGCCCGTTGATCGCGGCGCTGTTCATGTCCAGCTGGGACATTTTCCTCGAGACCAAACCGCGCATTCAGCTGCCTTAGGCGCTGAGTTTGCCGGAATGGTCCTGGGAATAGCGTTGCGACATGGCCTGGGCCGCCGGCAGCGAGGTGAGCGGGCCGCTGACGGGCTCGCCATCGAGCACCAGATACCAGCAGGCAAGCAGCCCGGACGCTCTGAGAGTGGCGGGAACGGCACTGCCGATAACGGACATGATCTGAACTTGGGACATTTTGGGACCTCCATCAATCTATGGAGATACCTTACGAGCGTGGCAAATTTTCCGACAATCACCGTTTTCGATAGTGGTCATTGACGCCATTGAGGCCAATAGACCGTCAGTCAACCACCTGATCGAGCATATGCACCACTTCCCGTTCGTTGAGCAGGCCTTTTTGCACCAGGTTCTGGGTCAGCAGCGAAAGGAACTTGGCGCAGCGATGGCCTTCCAGTTGCTTGAGCTCGGTGAGGGTGTTGTACACCTTGCTCGAGGTGCACAGACCGACAATGCGGTGCGGGTTCTGCGTGGGCATGGGGGCGTCCTTGTTGTTAACACCTGTTGTTGGCGGACAGGTTCCAGCTTGGGGCTCTGACGTGACAGAAATATGTCTGTTTTGCGCATTTTGCCCGCTTGAACGGCCGCGACTGTCCCGATAGCGACACCGACGCGATTTATCCAGACCTCCGCCGACGAACGGCTAACCCACCCCCCCTGTAGGAGCGAGCCTGCTCGCGATGGTCGTCAACGATAACGCGGGCAGCCTGACACCCCGCGGTGTTCTGAAGTCCATCGCGAGCAGGCTCGCTCCTACAGGAAAATGGTGTTTTGAATCAAATCGCGGGCAATAAAAAGCCCCGCGTCCGGCGGGGCTTCTCGAGCCTGTTACCAGCGACCATAACCGTGACCATGGCCGTAGTAATAACCCCGGGGCGGTCCGTAGTAGACCGGCGCCGGGCGGTAGTAGATCGGTTGTTGCACGTACACCGGGGCCGGCTGGTAATAGACTGGTGGCGGTGGAGGTGCGTAATAGACCGGTGGCGGCGGGGCGTAGACCGGTTGGGCATAGACCGGTTGTGGCGCGACATACACAGGCCGATTGGCATTGATCAGGGCCGAGCCGACGATGGCTGTCCCGACGATCGCTCCAAATACCGCCGCGTCATTACCACCACCATGGGCTTGCGCCTGCCCTGTGATAGCCAGAGCACCGATCAGCAGAGCAACTGTGGGGACTTTACGGATCATGATAATTCCTCGGTTCTTCGACCCGGCGCCCGGGTCTGCAATAGATCCGGGAATTGCCACGGGGATACATCTAAGACAACGTATTTCAGAAAATCAGCACAGCCGTTAGGTAAATTTTGTGTAAGGTCTGTACCGGCTCGCTGACCGGCATTCGATCCGGCCTGCGGGCACGGGAATATGATCGAACAGAACAGGATGGGCTGGCTAATCCCGTCCATCCGAAAGTGCATGGCAAGGAGATTTACATGCAGATGAACCCCAACAGAGACACCCAACTGTGCATGTCGCTCTCCGGTCGCCCCGGCAACTTCGGCCTGCGGTTCCACAATCACCTGTATGAACAACTGGGCCTGAACTTCTACTACAAGGCGTTCAGCAGCAAGGATCTGCCGGGCGCCGTGGGCGGCATTCGCGCCCTGGGCATTCGCGGCTGCGGCGTGTCGATGCCGTTCAAGGAAGCCTGCATCCCGCTGGTCGACGAGCTGGACGCCTCGGCTGCCGCCATTCAATCGATCAACACCATCGTCAACACCGACGGCCATCTCAAGGCCTACAACACCGACTACATCGCCATCGCCCAATTGCTGGAAACCCACGCGGTGCCCAAGGACACCACCTTCGCCCTGCGCGGCAGTGGCGGCATGGGCAAGGCCGTGGCCAGCGCCTTGCGTGACGGTGGCTACCAAAACGGCCTGATCGTGGCTCGAAACGAAGCGGCGGGCCGCGCCCTGGCCGATTCACTGGGCTACGAATGGCAGGCGGAACTCGGTACAAGGCGCCCGCAGATGCTGGTCAACGTGACCCCGGTGGGCATGGACGGCGGACCGGAGGCCGGTCAACTGGCGTTCGAGGCCGATGTGATCAAAGCTGCGGACATCATCTTCGATGTAGTAGCAATTCCCTCGGAAACACCAATGATCGTGCGAGGTCGTGCCGAAGGGAAAAAGGTCATTACCGGGCTGGAAGTGATTGCGATCCAGGCGCTGGAGCAGTTTGTGCTGTACACCGGCGTACGGCCGACGCAGGAACAGTTTCAGGCGGCGGTGGCGTTTGCCCGGGGTTGATCTTCGGGTTATTGGCTGACTGTACCGGCCTCATCGCGGGCAAGCCTTGCTCCTACAGGATTTGTGTCAGACCAGATCCTGTAGGAGCAAGGCTTGCCCGCGATGGGGGCGACTCTTTTCCGAGATGACAAGCAGAGGTTCCCATGCATCCCCCGATTCTCAATCTGGATCAAGTCGTACTCGAACCCTTGCCCGACGCGTTCGCCCCGACCGGGGATACCGCCGGTCGTTATCAACAGCGCCAGGCGCGCATTGGCCAGCAACTGGGCGCACAGAAGCTCGGTTATCGCCTGTATGCGCTGGAACCGGGGATGCGCGGCAGTCCGTTCCACAGTCACCGGGTGAACGAAGAAATGTTCTACGTGGTGGCCGGGGAGGGCGAGGTGCGCCTGGGGAGCGAGCGCTTTGCGATCCGCGCCGGTGACGTGATCGCCTGCCCGCCGGGCGGCCCGGAACAGGCGCACCAGATCATCAATACCAGCAACGCCGAGCTGCGCTACCTGGCGGTCAGCACCCAGCAGTCGCCGGAGATCTGCGAATACCCGGATTCAGGAAAGTATGCGGTGATGGATGATTTCAAGGTCGATGCCGAAGGGAATGCCACGGGGTTCGTCGCCGTGGCCCGGCAGGGGGACGGGGTGGATTATTGGGAGGGTGAGTAAGCCACACCCAAAAGCCCATTGTAGGAGCGAGCCTGCTCGCGAAGACGGCGGCACAGGCAAAGTTGATGTGACTGACAGACCGCCATCGCGAGCAGGCTCGCTCCTACATTGGATCCCGTGTTGCCTGCTTATTCCAACCGCGCCAACCGCTCCTCCAGCGCCGCAATCCGCGCCTCCAGCTCTTCAATCCGCTCCAGCGAAACACCACCGCCACCACTGCGCTCCACCGGATTGTGCCGCGCGGCGAGAATCGCTTCGATATCCGCCGGATCGCCCAGGGCGTGGGTATAGCGGTCTTCACGCTGGCCCGCCTGACGCGGAATCAGCACCGCCAGGCCTCGGGCGATCAAGCGTTCCAGCTGATGCACCACCTGTTCGGTGTCTTCAAATTCATGCATGCGCCCGCTGCGCGTCAGCAGTTCATTGACCGTCTGCGGGCCGCGCAAAAACATCAACCCGGTCAGGATCACCTGGGCCGGCACCAGTTCCAGCGCCTTGTCGACCTTGTGCTCCCAGCGGTCGGCGCGGCTGCCCATCACCAGCTTGGCGAAACCGCGTCCCTCAAGGGCGCGCAGGCTCTGGCCGACTTGGCCCGGGGTCAGGTTCATCACCGGTTCCCGGCTGGTTTTCTGGTTGCAGGCAATCACCAGCGCATTGAGCGTCAGTGGATAGGTTTCCGGACTGGTGGCCTGTTTTTCGATCAACGAACCCAGAATGCGGATTTCGGTGCTGTTCAGGCGCGGTTCGTCGATGGTCGTTTCTTGCTCGGTGCTCATGGTTCTGCGTCCTTAGCGGATTCAGGATTTTCGCTGTCGTGGGTGCACTTTAGATTGGCGCGCGGCAATGGCAATACAAATCGTTGCATTACGTGACCGTTTGCGCTGCAAACCTGAACGAAGCCTGAACGAATTGTTAACAAATTTTTAACATTTGGCCGGGCACCGTATGCGGCGGGCTGCGCTCGGCAGCTTTTCATCACGGGATGCCGCATGTCTTGCGCATCGGACAACGTCACCGACTTTATTTTTGGGATACGAGGCAAGGCATGGGGCTGACGTTGTTTTTGGCCCGGCACGTTGTGCTGGACGAGGTGCAGGGAGCATGACTGTTCTGGTCACCGGCGCTGCCGGTTTCATCGGTTTTCACGTGGCCCGGCGGTTGTGCCGGGACGGCCACGACGTGGTCGGGATCGATAACCTCAACGATTACTACGACGTAACGCTCAAGCAGGCGCGGCTCAAGGAACTCGAGTCCTTGCCGGGTTTTCGCTTCGCAAAAATCGATCTTGTCGACAAGCAGGCGTTGCTGGAGTTATTCCGCGAGCATCGGTTCAGCGAAGTGGTGCACCTGGCCGCCCAGGCCGGCGTGCGTTACTCGTTGGACAACCCCGATGTTTATGCACAATCGAACCTGGTGGGTTTCCTCAATGTGCTGGAAGCCTGCCGTCATCATCGTCCCGAGCACCTGATCTACGCTTCCAGCAGTTCGGTTTATGGCAGCAACAGCAAACTGCCGTTCAGTGTCGAAGACCCCGTCGAACACCCGGTTTCGCTGTACGCGGCCACCAAGCGCGCCAATGAGCTGCTGGCCGACAGTTACTGCCATCTGTACGGCCTCAAGGCTAGCGGCCTGCGTTTCTTCACCGTCTATGGCCCTTGGGGCCGGCCGGACATGGCGCTGTTCAAGTTCACCGAGGGCATCCTCAAGGGCTTGCCCATCGACGTCTACAATCAGGGCCAGATGGCGCGGGACTTTACCTACATCGACGACATCGTCGAAGGCATCGCCCGTCTGCGCACCCGTCCACCTGTACCGGACACCCCGGCAGAGGGAGTCCATCGCCTGTTCAACATCGGGCGTGGCGAGCCGGTGGCGTTGCTGGAATTCGTCGAGTGCCTGGAGTCGGCACTCGATACACAAGCTGTGCGCAATTACATGCCGCTGCAGGCCGGCGATGTGGTCAGGACCTGGGCCGACGTCTCGGCATTGGCGCAGTGGATCGATTTTCGCCCGCAAGTGACGCTGCAAACCGGCGTGGCAGAGTTCGTGAAGTGGTATCGGCAGTTTTATCAGCGATGAAACGCCCACCTCTGACAACAAAAATTCAAGAAAACGAGAGAACCCCTTGAACCAGGACATTTTTGTATCGGTACTGATTCCGGCCAAGAACGAAGCGAACAACCTCAAGCCTTTGCTGGAGGAAATTCGCCTGGCCCTGACCGATGAAGCCTATGAAATCATCGTGGTCGACGATGGCAGCACCGATGCGACCCTGCAGGAACTGCGGCAGATCAGAAACAACGGCCTGAGTACCTTGCGCATCCTGCACCACGAGCGTTCGCTGGGGCAGAGCACCTCGCTGTACCACGCCGCGCAGGAGGCTCGCGGGCAATGGCTGGCGACCCTCGACGGCGACGGCCAGAACGATCCGGCGGACATCCCCGGCATGCTGGCGCTGGTGCGCAGCGATCGGGCCAATGCCGACGTGCAGCTGGTGGCCGGGCACCGGGTCAACCGCCAGGACACCGCGAGCAAGCGCTGGGCCTCGCGGTTCGCCAACAACCTGCGTAGCCGCCTGCTCAAGGACGCCACCCCGGACACCGGTTGCGGCCTGAAGCTGATCGAGCGCGCGGCGTTTCTGCGCCTGCCGTACTTCGACCACATGCATCGCTACATCCCGGCGCTGATCCAGCGCCACAACGGCCGCATGATCGTCCATCCGGTCAACCACCGAGCGCGTACCGCCGGGGTCTCCAAGTACGGCAACCTCGACCGCGCCCTGGTGGGCATTCTCGACCTGATGGGCGTCTGGTGGCTGATCAAGCGCACGCGCCTGAACACCACGGCACAGGAGATCGAAGGATGAGCATGACCCGTGAAGCCCTCTGGCTGATGGTCGGATTTCTCGGCCAGATCGCCTTTACCGGGCGTTTCGTCCTGCAGTGGCTGTACAGCGAATACAAAAAGCGCAGCGTGATTCCCACCAATTTCTGGTACCTGAGCATCGTCGGCAGCACCTTGCTGCTGGCGTACGCGATCTATCGTGAGGACCCGGTGTTCATCGCCGGCCAGGCCTTTGGCTCGATCGTGTATTTGCGCAACCTGCAATTGATTGCCAAAAGCAAAAAGCTCAAGGAATAGGCCATGCGTCGATCACTCTCGCCCGGCATCGAATGCCTGGGCCTGGCTTTGCTCGCCTTGCTGTTGGTCGGTGCGGGCCTGGGGCTGCGTCAGGCACAGAACGTCGATGAGGAACGTTTCCTTGGCGTCGCCCTGGAAATGCTGCATCACGGCTCCTGGCTGATTCCCCATCGCGCCGGGGAAATCTACGGCGACAAGCCGCCGATCTTCATGTGGACGGTGGCGTTTTTCGCCTGGCTCACCGGCAAGCCCAACCTGGCCCTGTACCTGCCGGGCATGATTTCGGCGGCGACGGTCACGGCCGTGGTCTATGACCTGGGGCGGCGCCTGTGGACCCAGCGCATCGGGCGCATCGCCGCGCTGCTGTTTCTGGCGACCTACCAGACCTACAGCATCCTGCGCACCGGGCAGATCGACAGTTTCCTGATCCTGTTCACCAGCGTGGGCCTGTACGGCCTGGCGCGGCACTTGCTGATTGGGCCGGCGTGGCGCTGGTTCTATGTCGGCTGCGCGGCCATGGGCATCGGCGTGATCACCAAGGGTGTGGGCTTTCTGCCGGCGTTGCTGCTGATCCCGTATGCCTATGCCGTGCGCAAGGGCTGGTCGGGGGTGGTGGCAATGCCCGGCCAGGTGCGTAAGTGGTGGCTCGGTTTGCTGGTGATGCTGGCTGGTATTGCGATCTGGCTGTTGCCGCTGGCCCTGTCCATCGTGCTCAACGGTGGCGCCGACGAAATCGCCTACGCCCGGGAAATCCTCCTGCGCCAGACCGCCGGGCGCTACGCCGCGTCCTGGGATCACCGTGAACCGTTCTGGTACTTCTTCACCAACGTCATTCCGCAGTACTGGCTGCCGCTGGTGCTGGCTCTGCCATGGCTGGTGCCAGCCTGGCGCCGCCAGCTGAAAAAGCGCGATGGCCGCGTGCTGGTGCTGCTCGGTTGGGTAGCGCTGGTGGTGCTGTTTTTCTGCATCAGTGCCGGCAAACGCAAGTTGTACATCTACCCGGCGCTGCCAGGGCTGGTACTGGCTGCCGCGCCGCTGATCCCGTGGCTGTTGCGGCGCTGGTTCAAGCAGCGCCCGCGCCTGCGGCGAGTGTTTCCGGCGCTGGTGGCGGGCTGGTTCGTGCTTTGGTTCGCCCGTGGCTTCATCGAACCGGTCAGTGACGGTGCCAATCCCCATGAAGCAATCATGGACCAGGCCAACACCCTGACCCACGGCGCCGACCTGGTGCTGGTCAACTGGCGCGAGGGCCACTGGCTTTTCGCCCGCCAGCCGATCGTGCATTTCGGCATGGCCGACTCCACGGTGGAGCAGGCGGCGCAATGGCTGCGCGACAACCCCAAGGCCTATGCGCTGGTCCCGGACGAATTGCTCGGTCAGTGCTTCAAGCCCGAGGCCGCCCATGAACTGGGGGAAACATCCCGCGCCGAGTGGTCCATCGTCGGCGTCGACGCCGATAACGGCCAGTGCCATCCAGGCCAGCCAGCCCACGTCTATCGCTTCGATTGGGACCGGAAAAAAGCATGAGCAAAGCAAGGAAAGCGGTATTACTCACTGTCGTTATTGCCGTGGTACTGATGTTCGCCACGGGCGCCCGGTTTGTGGTGCACAAGCAGCTGTACGGGCACTTGCACAACAAGTGGGTCGGCAATAAGGCTCCTGACAAGAACATCTGGCTGCCGGACTACAGGCCCGTCATCCAGGCCAAGCCCCTTGAGGGCATCACCAACCTGTCGGGCATCGCCTACGATTTCGACAAGGATCGCCTGCTGGGGATTACCAATGGCGGTCCCATGGCGATTCTGGTGATGAACCGCGACGGTGATCTGCTCGACCGCTACCCGCTGATCGGTTTCGAAGACACTGAAGGTATCGCCTACATCGGTGGTGGACGGGTGGTGATTGCCGACGAGCGATTGCAGCAACTGGACATCGTCACCTTGCCGGACACCCCGGGGCCGATTCATGTGGAGCAGGCGCAGTTCGTCGCCATCGGCGTGAACCTCAGCAATAACAACAAAGGCTTCGAGGGCGTGACCTACGACGCGGCCAATGATCGGGTGTTCGCCATCAAGGAGCGCGACCCACGCCAGTTGTACTCGGTCACCGGCATGCTGTCTTCGATCGGCGGCCCGCTGCAGATCCGCATCCAGGACCTGACGTCCTGGATCGATCATAGTGTCTACAGCCGCGACCTGTCCGAGGGCTATTACGATCCGAAGACCGGCCATCTTTTGATCCTCAGCGATGAGTCCGCCAACATCACCGAACTCGATGAGCAGGGGAATTTCGTCAGCATTCTTTCCTTGCGCCACGAGGCCGGTGATCTTAAAAAGTCCGTGCCGCAGGGCGAGGGGATGACCATGGACAGCGACGGCGAGCTGTATGTCGTCAGCGAGCCCAACCTGTTCTATCGGTTCAGCAAATCGAAAAACACCCAAGTCGCACAAGTGGAGAAACCCTGATGAGGTGGAGCCCGAGTCAATTGTCGACCCGCACGATCACGTTGCTCGCTGTCTTCGCCATTGCCCTGCTGTTTTTCTGGGGGCTGGGCAGCGTGCCGTTCCTCAGTGTCAACGAGGCACGCCGGGCGGTCACGGTGCGCGAGATGCATGAAGCGGGCAGTTGGTTGCTGCCCTACATGAACGGCGATTTGTACCTGTCCAAACCGCCGTTTTTCTATTGGGCCGGTCTCGTCTCGACGGCCGTGGTGGGCAGCCTGTCCGAATGGAGCATGCGCTTGCCGTCGGCGCTGGCGGCGGCCTTGTGCTGCGTTGTCACTTATCAGTGGGGTGTGCGGCAGGCGGGGCGTCAGGCCGGTTTGTTCGCCGTGGTGTTCCTGGCAGCCAACGGTGGGTTCAGCCTGTTCGCCCGTCGTTCGGAAATCGAGATGCTGCTGACCCTGCTGTGCTTCGGTGCGCTGCTGGCGGCCTGGCGGTTCATTTTCCAGGAAGGCGGGCGTGTCTGGAGTCGGCTCAGCTACGCGCTCATCGGTTGCGCACTGCTGACCAAAGGCCCGGTCTGCCTGCTGTGGGTCACCGCGCCGGTGCTGCTCTACGCGCTGATTTATCGGGATGCGCGGGCCAAGGCTTATCTGTGTGACGGCTGGGGCTGGCTGATCGCCCTGGCGCTGGGCAGTTCCTGGTACGTCGCGGTGTCGTTGAACCAGGGCTGGGGGATCTGGGCCTCGATCATCAACGAAGACATTGTGAAAAAGATCGACGGTCAGGGCGCCGAGCCCTGGTACGCCTATCTGTTGTACCTGGCCGGTGACTTCTTTCCGTTCTGGCTGATCGCGTTTGTCCAGCCGCGCCGGTTCTGGGCCATGATCCGCGCGCGCCGCGAGGCCGCCATGCTGCTGTGTTGCAGCCTGCTGCCATTGCTGGTGTTTTCCCTGTTCACCGAAAAACACGGCAAGTACCTGCTGCCGATTTACCCGTCCATGGCGTTGCTGCTGGCCATGCACTGGTCGGCGCTGCTCGATGACATGAAGGGTCGCTGGCGCACTGTCCTGACCGTCGTGCCTTGCGTGATGCTTGCCGGGTTCGTGGTGTTCTACATGTTCGTCGAAGCGCGGGTGCTGTCGCACCGTGTGGATGGGCTGGAGCAGGTCGCCACGCTGGCCAACGGGCAGCCGGGCCAGAAGGCCTACACGGTCGGCGAGCCGGACATCCGCCTGGTCTATTACATGGGCCGGCCGGTGTCAGCCCTGACCGATGCGCAGTTGCAAGCCGGCTCCCGCCCGACAGGCCTGCTGTTCGTGCAGGAACCCCTCGACCCGCCACTGCAAGGCCTGGACGCGTGCAAGGTCGGGCAAATCAGCCCGTACCTCAAGCCCGGTCGTTCAGCATTGCTGGTGCACATGGGCGATGCGTGCCGCTAAGCGGTTGCACATCGCCCGTTCGGACTAGGCAAGGCTAACGATTCTGCCGCCTTCCACCGGCGCCAAACTTCATGCTCAAAGGGGTGCTGCGCCACGCGCGCCCCGCCAAACGAGCAGAAGGCGCCGCGATGGAGTTTGCATTCAGCGACGAACAGGAAATGATCCGCGCATCGGCCGAGGGCTTCCTCGCCGATGTCTCGGACTCGGCCGCCGTGCGCGCGGCCATGGTCAGTGAGCGGGGTTTCGATGAAGCCCTCTGGCAGCGGCTGTGCCAGGACATGTACTGGCCGGCGATCCATATCCCCGAAGCCTACGGCGGTCTCGGCCTGGGTTTTGTCGAACTGGCGATCCTGCTGGAACAGATGGGCCGGCGCTTGCTGTGCTCGCCATTCTTTGCCACCGCCTGCATGGCCACCCCGGCGTTGTTGCTGGCTGGCACCGAGCAACAGAAACAACGCTGGTTGCCACAGATTGCCGACGGCAGCCTGACCGCGACCCTGGCCTTCAGCAGTGCCAACGGCTGGGCCGCCGAGGATGTGCAGGCCACCGTGGTCGCCGAGGGGGAAGGCTTTATCCTCGACGGCACCCTCAAGCATGTCCTCGATGGTCACGGCGCCGACCTCTTGATCATTGCCGCGCGCACCCCGGGCACCACCGGCGAGGTGGGAATCAGCCTGTTCGCCGTGGACGCGCACCTTGCCGGCATCGAGCGTCAGCTATTGCCGACCATGGACCAGACCCGGCGTCAGGCACGGATTCAGCTCAAGGGTCTGTACCTCGACGCCGGCTGCCTGTTGGGCGAATTTAGCGCCGGCTGGCCGTTGCTGGAAAAAGTCCTGCAACTGGCCTGCATCGGCCTTGCCGCCGAGCAGACCGGCGGCGCGCAACAGGTGCTCGACCTCAGCGTGGCCTACATGCAGGAACGCCAGCAGTTCGGCCGTCCCATCGCCAGTTTCCAGGCCCTCAAACACCGCGCCGCCGACATGATGCTGCAAGTCGAATGCGCGCGTTCGGCCAGCTATTACGCAGCGTGCGTTGCTCAGGAAGCCCTCGATCCTTCAGGTGATGCGCAGGTCGCCGCAGAGCTGCCGCTGGCGGCGGCGCTGGCCAAGGCGCAGTGCTCGGAGAGCTATTTTTCCTGCGCCGCCGAATCGATCCAGTTGCACGGCGGCGTCGGTTTCACCTGGGAATACGACCCGCACCTCTACTTCAAGCGCGCCCGCGCCAGCGAAAGCTTCCTCGGGCTACCGGCCTGGCATCGCGAGCGCATTGCCGCATTGATTCTCGGGGAGCAGCCATGAAAATCAGTTTCAGCGAACAGGACGAGCGCTTCCGCCAGGAAGTCGCCGACTGGATGAGCACCAACCTCTGTGGCGAATTCGAGCCCCTGCGTTTTCGCGGCGGCCCTGGCGACGAGCACATGTTTCCCGAGGAGCGCAAAGCCTGGGAACGCAAACTCGCCGAGGGCGGCTTCACCTGCGTCGGCTGGGCGCCGGAGCACGGCGGGCGCGGCCTGTCGATCACCCGCCAGGTGATTTTCCACGAAGAGTACGCCCGCGCCGGCGGCCCCGGTCGCATGGGGCACATCGGTGAAGGCTTGGCCGGCCCGACCATCGCCGCGTTCGGTACGCCCGAGCAGCAACAGCGCTTTTTGCCGGGAATCGTCAGCGGTACAGAGTTCTGGTGCCAGGGTTATTCCGAGCCGGGTGCCGGTTCCGATCTGGCCAACGTCAAGACCCGTGCCGCGCTGGATGAAGCGACCGGACAGTGGGTGATCAACGGCCAGAAAGTCTGGACCTCCCTGGCCCACGAGTCGGACTGGTGCTTTGTCATCGCCCGCACCGAGCCGGGCAGCGTCGGCCATCGTGGCCTGTCGTTCCTGCTGGTGCCGATGGCCCAGGCTGAAATCACCGTGCGCCCCATCGAGCAACTGACTGGCACCTCGGAGTTCAACGAAGTGTTCTTCGACGACGCCCGCACCGACGCTGCCAACATCATCGGCGCGCCGGGCGACGGCTGGAAGATCGCCATGGCGTTGCTCGGTTTCGAACGCGGCGTGTCGACCCTCGGCCAGCAGATGCAGTTTCAGAACGAGCTGAACGAAATCATCGCCATCGCCAAGTCCAACGGTGCGGATCGCGACCCGATCCTGCGTCAGCGCCTGGCCGAAGCCTGGAGCGGGCTGCGGATCATGCGCTACAACTCGCTGCGCATGCTCTCGGGCAGCCAGGACGGCTCGCTGCGCAAGGAGGCGACCATCTACAAGTTGTTCTGGTCCACCTGGCACGCCAGCCTGGGCAAGTTGGCGATGGACGTGCTCGGCGCCGAAGCCGAATTGCTCGAAGCCGCGCCTTACCAACTGACCCGTTTGCAGTCGCTGTACCTGTTCAGCCGCGCCGACACCCTCTACGGCGGCAGCAACGAAATCCAGCGCAACATCATCGCCGAACGCGCCTTGGGCATGCCCAAGGAACCGCGTGCGCGCGCCTGAAAGGAGTAAGTCATGTCTGTACCTCAATATGTTGAAGGGCGCGGCCTGCTGCGCGGCAAGTCAGTGCTGATCACTGCGGCGGCGGGCGCCGGGATCGGTTTTTCCGCCGCCGTGCGCGCCGCCGAAGAAGGTTGCCGCGCGCTGATGATCAGCGATATCCACGAAGGCCGGTTGGCCGAAGCGGTGCTGAAAATCCGCCAGAGCACCGGGCTTGAGCAGGTGTTTGGCCAGGTGTGCAACGTCACCGACGAAGCCCAGGTGCAGCAACTGATCGCCAGCGCCGAGCGCGACCTGCAAGGCGTCGACGTGCTGATCAACAACGCCGGCCTGGGTGGCTCGCGGCTGTTGGTGGAGATGTCCGACGAAGAATGGAACCGCGTCCTCGACGTGACACTCACCGGCACCATGCGCATGACCCGCGCCATGCTGCCGAAGATGATGGAGCGCCGCGCCGGGGTCATCGTCAACAACGCCTCGGTACTGGGCTGGCGCGCGCAGAAAGAGCAGGCGCACTACGCCGCCGCCAAGGCCGGGGTCATGGCGCTGACCCGTTGCGCGGCAGTCGAAGCCGCCGAGCATGGCATCCGCATCAACGCGGTCAGCCCGAGCATTGCCCTGCACGATTTCCTGCGCAAATCCGCGCCTCAGGCGGTACTCGACCAACTGGCGGCCAACGAGGCCTTCGGCCGTGCCGCCGAGGTCTGGGAAGTGGCCAACGTGATGATGTTCCTGGCCAGTGACTACAGCTCCTACATGACCGGCGAAGTGTTGTCGGTGTCCAGTCAGAGGGCTTGAACATGGCACGTATTTTCGAGACGCCGATGGCCCTGTTCGATGCGGTCGGCGAGGCGCTTGGGGTCAGCGAGTGGCTGTTGGTGGATCAGGGGCGGATCGATCTGTTTGCCGACGCCACCGGCGATCATCAGTGGATTCACGTCGATCCGGTCAAGGCGGCCAGCGGGCCGTTTGGCACCTGCATTGCCCACGGCTACCTGAGTCTGTCGCTGGTCAATCTGTTTTTGCCGCAGATCGTCGAAGTCCGTGGTTTGGCCATGGGCGTCAATTACGGTTGCGAGCGAGTGCGCTTTCCTGCCGTGGTCCGTGTTGGTTCGCGGGTGCGAGGCAGTGCGCAATTGGTCGCGGTCGAGGAAGTGAAAGGCGGCGTGCAGGCGACCATCCGCGTCAGCGTCGAGATCGAAGGCGAGGAGCGTCCCGGCTGCGTGGTCGACACCATCAGCCGCTATTACCCGGCTTGAGCCCCCTACAGAACACTCAAGGAATTCAGCATGAAAGAAGCCGTCATCGTTTCCACCGCTCGCACGCCCATCGGCAAGGCTTTTCGCGGTGCGTTCAACGACACCGAAGCGCCGCAACTGGGTGGTCACGTAGTGCGTGAAGCCGTGCGCCGGGCCGGTATCGAACCGGGTGAAGTGGACGATGTGATCATCGGTGCCGCGGCCCAGCAGGGCACCCAGTCCTACAACCTGGGGCGGCTGTGCGCGATTGCCGGTGGCTTGCCCACTTCCGTGGCTGGAATGGCGGTGGAGCGCCAGTGCTCGTCGGGCCTGATGAGCATCGCCATGGCCGCCAAGGGCATCATGTGCGACGAAATCGACATCGCCGTGGCCGGTGGCCTGGAGTCGATTTCCCTGGTGCAGAACAAGCACAAGAACCTGTTCCGCAACCAGTCGAGTTCGGTGATCGACCTGGACCCGCGTGCGTACATCCCGATGATCGAAACCGCCGAGATCGTCTCCGAGCGCTACGGTATTTCCCGCGAGGCACTGGACGAGTACAGCTACCAGAGCCAGCTGCGCACGGCCCAGGCCCAGAGCGCCGGGCGCTTCGACCGCGAGCTGGCGGCGCTGACCAGTCGTCAGGCGATCGTCGACAAGGCCACCGGTGAAACCCGTTATGAACTGGTGACTTTGCAGCGTGACGAGTGCAACCGCGTCGATACCACGCTGGAAAGCTTGAGCGCTCTGGAGCCGGTATGGCCGGGCGGCCAGTGGAGCGACAAGGGCCGCTTCATCACTGCCGGCAACGCTTCGCAGCTGTCGGACGGCGCATCGGCCTCGGTGTTGATGAGCGCGAAGATGGCCGAGAAGCGTGGCCTGGAACCCTTGGGTATCTATCGCGGCATGGCGGTCGCCGGCTGTAACTCCGACGAGATGGGCATCGGTCCGGTGTACGCCATCCCGAAATTACTCAAGCGCCATGGCCTGACCATGGAGCACATCGGCCTGTGGGAGCTGAACGAGGCCTTCGCCTGCCAGGTGCTGTATTGCCGCGACACCCTGGGCATTCCTGCCGAGCGCCTGAACGTCAATGGCGGGGCGATTGCCATCGGTCATCCGTTCGGCATGTCCGGGGCGCGCATGGTCGGTCACGCGTTGATCGAAGGCCAGCGTCGCGGTGTGCGCTACGTGGTGGTGAGCATGTGCATCGGCGGCGGCATGGGCGCGGCTGCACTGTTCGAGGTGGTCTGAATGATCGGCGCAGAACAGATCCAGGCGACCATGGCGCGCTATGTGGAATTGGTGGATGCCGGTGATATCGACGGCATCCTCGCGTTGTATGCCGAGGACGCCACCGTCGAAGACCCGGTGGGCCAGGCGCCCTTGCAAGGGATTGACGCCATCGAGCGTTTCTACCGTCAGGGGCTGGGCGCGATGAAAGTCTCGGCGACCCGCACAGGCCCCGTTCGCGCCACCGCCAACGGCTGCGGCGCGATGCCGTTCCGGGTCGACATGGAGTGGGGCGGGCAGCCGTGTTCGCTGCATGTGATTGATGTGATGGAGTTTGATGGCACTGGCAGGATCCGTTCGATGAAGGCCTATTGGAGCGAGGTCAACATCGGCCCTCGCGCCTGACCTGATCGTTCCCACGCTCCGCGTGGGAATGCCTCAACGGACGCTCCGCGTTCGGCTTTTGATTTGGGACGCAGAGCGTCCCGGGCTGCATTCCCACGCAGAGCGTGGGAACGATCGACTGTAGGAGCGAGCCTGCTCGCGATGGTCTAAAGAACGCCGCGGTTATCCTGAATCCCCGCGTTATCGTTAACGACCATCGCGAGCAGGCTCGCTCCTACAGGGTTGCGGTGGGTTTGAAATCTGCGTTCTGGGTTTGACCCGTTTCGTAGTAAGCCTTGAGATTCTCGGCAATCTCCCGCACCACCTTGTCGAACGCCTTGCCCAGCATTCTCTCCATCAGCCTGCCACCGCGCAGGCTGTAGTGCATTTGCAGGGTGATGCGCGTTGCGTTGCCTTCCGGTTGTAGCCCGTAGCTGAAACTCGCCTTGCGAAACGGAAAGGGCGAATCACTGCCGCCCTTGTGCAACCGCAACTCGAACCCCACGCCTTCGCGCCACTGCACCACGCTTTCATCCAGGTACTGACCGCCCTTGCGCAATACCCGGCGGCTGGCGCCGAGGCCTTGTTGCGGGCCGGGATGGAACTGGCAACCGGTCAGCCCCGGCACATAGTGCGGGGCCAGGCTCAGGTCGCTCAGCTTCGCCCATGCGGCGTGTGGTGCGAGGTCAAGCAAGACGCTGTGACTGGCAATCGCGGGCATGTCGGTTCTCCTGTTATGAGTGGGTTTGCGCGGCATCGAGAAACGCAGGTCGTTCGCCGCCACCATGCACGGCAATGTCCGCGCCGCTGACATAACGCGCCAACGACGAGGCCAGGTACAGGCAGGTGTCGCCGATGTCCTCGGGATTGGCCAGGCGTTGCAAGGGGATGGTCGCGGCCACCCGCGCAATGCCTTCCCCGTCGCCATAATGCATGGACGCCTGCTCGGTGAGAATCAGCCCGGCAGTCACCGCATTGACCCGCACCTTCGGTGCCCATTCCACCGCCAGCGAGGTGGTCAGGTTGAGCAACCCGGCCTTGGCCGCGCCATAGGCCGCGGTGCCGGGAGAAGGGCGGGTGGCGCTGACGCTGCAGATGTTGATGATTGCGCCGCCGTCGGTTTGGGCCTGCATCACCCGGTTGGCCTGCTGGCAGAGGTTGAGCGGGGCGATCAGGTTCAGGCGGATGATCGATTCGCTGAAACGCGGCGAGACGGTGGCGGCCTCGGCATTCGGCGAGCCGCCGGCATTGTTGACCAGTACATCGAGGCGGCCGAAGCGTTCGACGATGCTGTCGATCAAGCGCCCGGACTGCTCGATATCCCGCAGGTCGCAAGGCACGAACAGCGCCTCTCGTTCGCCGCTGGCGGGCAGCGAAGCCGGGGCTTCGCGACCGCAGATCACCACCTCGGCGCCCCGGTCCAGAAAGCATTGGCTGATCCCGCGACCCACCCCTTTGCCACCACCGGTGACCAGTACCACTTTGCCGCGAAAGTCCATCGGATCAAGCATGGGAAAGCCTCGTTGTATCGCTCGGAAATGCCGTCGATGCTAGGTCTGCGGCACCCGCCGGCCAACGTCCGTTGAGACTAGGAGTCGTGGCCAGCCCCCCCACACACTGTAGGAGCGAGCCTGCTCGCGATGGACTCAAGAACCCCACGGGGTGTCAGGCAACCAGCGTCATCGTTAACGACCATCGCGAGCAGGCTCGCTCCTACAGTGTTTTTGATCGTTTGCAGGTTTCGCGTACATCCACAGGGGAGGGGTTGTAGTCCTGTCGGACGATGTTGACGGCCCGGGCCCCCGGAATAATCCGGCGACAACAACAGGCCGGGAGGACACCTTATGGGCGCTTCAGCGCAGGGGCACTTCGTTACGCTGCCGGAAGGTTTGCAGCTGCACTATCTGGATACCGGTGGCGCCGGCGAGCCGGTGATTTTCATCCACGGCAGCGGGCCGGGCGCCAGCGGCCACAGCAACTTCAAGCAGAACTACCCGGTGTTCGCCGAAGCCGGCCATCGGGTGATCGTCCCGGACCTGCCGGGCTATGGCGCCTCGGACAAGCCCGACACCCTCTACACCCTCGACTTTTTCGTCAGCGCCCTGAGCGGTCTGCTCGACGCCCTGAATATCCCGCGTTGCGTACTGGTGGGCAATTCCCTGGGCGGCGCGATCGCGATCAAGCTGGCCCTCGACCAGCCGCAGCGGGTCAGCCGTCTGGTGTTGATGGCCCCCGGCGGACTGATGGAAAAGGAGCAGTACTACCTGCAAATGGAAGGCATCCAGAAAATGGGCGCCGCCTTCGCCAAGGGTGAACTCAACGATGCAACGGGCATGCGCCGCCTGTTGGCACTGCAACTGTTCGACGCCTCGCTGATCAGCGACGAAACGGTCAACGAACGGGTGGCCGTGGTGCAACAGCAACCGGTGTGCGTGCTGTCGACCATGCAAGTGCCGAACATGACCTCGCGCCTGGCCGAGTTGCAATGCCCGATCCTCGGCTTCTGGGGCATGAACGACAAATTCTGCCCATCCTCGGGGGCGCAAACCATGCTCGAACACTGCTCGCGCATCCGCTTCGTGATGCTCAGCGAATGCGGGCATTGGGTGCAGGTCGAGCACCGTGAATTGTTCAATCGCCAGTGCCTGGCATTCCTTCAGGAGGCCCGCCCATGAGCGTGCAATTGCGCCGTGAATTCGGCGAAGAGCTTTACCAGGCGCTGCAAAGCGGCTCCACACTGGCGCCGCTGACCGAGCGTTGGCCGGCGATCAGCATTGAGGACGCCTACCACATTTCCCTGTACGCCATTGAGCGTCGCGTCGCCGCCGGTGACCAGATCGTCGGCAAGAAGATCGGCGTCACCTCGGCAGCGGTGCAGCAGATGCTCAACGTGCATCAGCCGGACTTCGGCTTCATCACCCGGCAGATGTCCTTTGCCAACGACGCGCAAATTTCCCTGTCCGCCAACAAGCTGATCCAGCCCCGCGCCGAGGGCGAAATCGCCTTCAAGCTCAAGCGCGATCTGGTCGGCCCCGGCATCACCGAAGCCGATGTGCTGGACGCCACCGAATACGTGATGCCGTGCTTCGAGATCGTCGACTCGCGGATTCACGCGTGGCGCATCCGCATTCAGGACACCGTCGCCGACAACGCTTCCTGCGGCGTGTTCGTGTTGGGTGACAGTCAGGTTGATCCACGGGGCCTGGATTTGCCCAACCTGCGCATGCGTGTGTTCAAGAACGGTGAGCCACTGAGCGAAGGCCTGGGCTCGGCGGTGCAGGGCAATCCGTTGACGGCGGTGGCGTGGCTAGCCAACACCCTGGGGGCCTTTGGCATTCCGTTCAAGGCCGGGGAAATCATTCTCTCGGGCTCGCTGGTGCCACTGGAACCGGCCCGCGCCGGCGACCGTTTCGAATTGACCATCGATGGCCTGGGCAGCGCCCGGGTGTCTTTCTGCGCCTGACCTATGGGGTTTAACCGGATGAGCAAGAAACTCAGAGCGGCCATTATCGGCCCGGGCAACATCGGCACCGACTTGCTGATGAAAATGTATCGATCGGAGTGGATCGAACCGGTGTGGATGGTCGGCGTCGACCCGCAATCGGAAGGCCTCAAGCGCGCTCGCGAGATGGGCGTGAAGACCACCGCCGAGGGCGTCGACGGCTTGTTGCCTCATGTACTGGACGACGACATTCGCATTGCCTTCGATGCCACTTCGGCCTATGTGCATGCCGAAAACAGCCGCAAGCTCAACGAGCTCGGGGTGATCATGGTCGACCTCACGCCGGCGGCCATCGGCCCGTTCTGCGTGCCGCCGGTCAACCTCAAGCAACACGCGTCGAGCCTGGCGATGAACGTCAACATGGTCACCTGCGGTGGCCAGGCAACTATCCCGATGGTGGCGGCGGTGTCGCGGGTGCAACCGGTGGCCTATGGCGAGATCGTTGCCACGGTGTCGTCCGGCTCCGTCGGCCCCGGCACCCGGCAGAACATCGACGAGTTCACCCGCACCACGGCGGGGGCGGTGGAGCAGATCGGCGGTGCCCGGCGCGGCAAGGCAATCATCGTCATCAACCCGGCCGAGCCGCCGTTGATGATGCGCGACACCATCCACTGCCTGACCGACGACGAGCCGAACCAGGACGCGATCCGCACCTCGGTGCTGGAGATGGTCCGCGAAGTGCAGCGCTATGTGCCCGGCTACAAGCTGATCAACGGGCCGGTGTTCGACGGGCGCAAGGTGTCGATTTTCATTGAGGTCGAAGGCCTGGGGGATTTCCTGCCCAAGTCCGCCGGCAACCTCGACATCATGACCGCCGCCGGTCTGCGCACCGCCGAGATGTTCGCCGAAGAAGCCCACAAGGGCACCCTGCAATTGCCTGTCCGTTGAGTGGAGAATCCCGATGAATTTGCAAGGTAAGCGCGTCCGTCTGCACGACATGAGCCTGCGCGACGGCATGCACGCCAAACAGCATCAGATCAGCATCGAACAAATGGTCGCCGTGGCCACGGGGCTGGATGCGGCCGGTGTGCCGTTGATCGAAATCACCCACGGCGATGGCCTGGGTGGCGCGTCGCTGAACTACGGCTTCCCGGCCCACAGCGACGAAGAGTATTTCGCCGCGGTGATCCCGAAGATGCAGCAGGCCAAGGTCTCGGCGTTGTTGTTGCCGGGGATCGGTACTCTCGATCATCTGAAAATGGCCCATGAGCATGGCGTCTCGACCATTCGCGTGGCCACCCACTGCACCGAGGCGGACGTCTCCGGCCAGCACATCGGCATGTCGGCGAAGATGGGCCTGGACACCGTGGGCTTTTTGATGATGGCGCACATGGTCAGCGCGGAGAAACTGCTGGAGCAGGCGCGCTTGATGGAAAGCTACGGCGCCAACTGTATCTACTGCACCGACTCGGCGGGCTACATGCTGCCCGATGAAGTGACGCAGAAAATCGGTGCCTTGCGCGCCGGATTGAATGCCGGGACCGAAGTCGGTTTCCACGGCCATCACAACATGGGCATGGCCATCGCCAACTCCCTGGCCGCGATCGAGGCGGGTGCGGCGCGTATCGACGGTTCGGTGGCGGGCCTTGGCGCGGGGGCGGGTAACACGCCGCTGGAAGTGTTCGTGGCGGTGCTGGAGCGCATGGGCGTCAACAGTGGTGTGGATCTGTACCGAATCATGGACGTGGCCGAAGACCTGGTGGTGCCGATGATGGACCAGCCGATTCGCCTGGACCGCGATGCGCTGACCCTGGGGTATGCCGGGGTCTACAGTTCCTTCCTGCTGTTCGCCAAGCGTGCCGAGCAGAAATACGGCATCGCCGCCCGTGAGCTGCTGGTGGAACTGGGGCGTCGCGGTACCGTGGGTGGTCAGGAAGACATGATTGAAGACCTGGCGCTGACCCTGTCCCGGGCGCGGGGTGTGTTGCCGACCTGATTCCTGGACCAATGAAAAAACCACCGATGAGTCGGTGGTTTTTTTATGTCCGTGATTCAGGGCAGCAGATTGCGCACCAGCGGCGGGTAGCAGTTGATCGCGTTGCTCGAACAGCTGAAATACGCCGTGGCCGGTCGATAAGCTTCGTTCTTGAACAGTTGGCACAGGCTGGCGGAACTGCCGGCGCAGACGATGATGAACAGGGCGCAAGTGGCTTTACGCATGACAGCCTCGGTACGGTTTTATTGTTGTAGAGGCAGGGTAGGGCGGGGGAGTGATAATGGCTTCGTCCGAATGGACTAGCCCAGGACACAACCTGTAGGAGCAAGGCTTGCCCGCGATGGCTGAGTGTCAGGCACCACAGGTGTTGGATGTGCTGGCCTCATCGCGGGCAAGCCTTGCTCCTACAGGGTTTTTTGTGGACCGCAGATTTTGTGTACACCCGCTGAACCTGTAGGAGCGAGCCTGCTCGCGATGGCGGTTTGTCAGGCGAAAGAGATGCTGAATGTTCCTGCCTCATCGCGAGCAGGCTCGCTCCTACAGGGGATGTGTGTCAGGCGCGGTGGGCAAGGGCTCCCATGGCCATGAACAGCGCCGCAATCGCCCGGGCTTCGTGGAGTTCTCCGCTGGCGACGAGGGCGGGGATTTCGGCCAGGGGCACCCGCAGGCATTCCAGGGCTTCGGGTTCGTCGCCTTGCAGTTGGCAGGGGCTCAGGTGTTCGGCCAGCACTACCCGGTAGCGATGGCACAAGTGTCCAGGTGCCAACGTCAATTCACCCAGTTCGGTGAGCCGTGCGGCGCGCATCCCGACTTCTTCGCCCAGTTCGCGTTGCGCGGCCTGCAGGTAATCTTCATCGGGTTCGGCGCCTCCCTTGGGCAGGCCAAGAATGGTTTTCTCCACGCCCACCGCATACTCGCGCACCAGCAGCACATGCGCAGGATCCGGCATCGCCACCACCATCACTGAGCGATACCCGGTACCGCGCAGGCGTTCGTAGACCCGCCGCTGGCCATTGCTGAATTGCAGGTGCAGGGCTTCGATCTGGAAGTGGCCGCTTTCGGCCAGCAGTTCGGTCTTGAGGATGGTTGGACAGTTGCGCATGGGTCAGGCCCCCGTTTGGGATGACCACACTGTGCGCCGTACAAAAGCGGCCGCCATCGTCCAAGCGGACGAGGGCGGCAATGACGGTGGTTAACCGAGGGTCGCCACGCTGCGCAGAATCAAACGCACCAGCATGGTCTGGCGGGTCACGCCGGTCTTGGAGAAGGTCGAGCGCAAATGCGCCCGCGAGGTGTTGCGGCTGATGCCCAGCTCTTCCGAGGCTTCGTCCAGGGTCAAACCGTTGGCCAGCAGCATCGCCAGTTGGGTTTCCGCCGGGGTGAAGTCGAACAGTGCCCGGACGATCTCCTGGGGCGCGGTGGATTGCTGCTCGGGGTCGCTGATGAAAATCGCCACCGTCGGGCACTGCTTGCCTTCGCTCCAGTCGGTCAACGGCACCGAGCGCACAATGATCCCCAGATCCGCCTTGCCCGATGGCCGCTGCACGCGCATGGCCTCGACCACCGACGGGTTGCTGCTTTTCTGCGACAGCAACGACTGCTTGACCAGACGCCGGAACTCTTGGGTATCGCGGGCCGTACCGACCTGCAAACCATCGTTGACCAGCTTGAGGCCGTCCTTTTCCTGAATCAGCCGGTCGGCGACCTGATTGGTCTGCAGCACCTTGCCCGACTCATCGAGGATGATCGTGCCCACGGCCATCTGGTTCACCGCGCCGGCGTAGAGGTTGCGTTCGGCCTCGATGCGGTTGAGCTGCATGTGGATCTTGATCGAGCGTTCCAGGTGCGGAATGAAGTGCGTGAGCAAGGCCTTTTCTTCGTTGCCGAAGGGCTTGTCGTCACGCCCGCGGCTGATGCGGATCCGGCACTGGGCGCCGTCGACGGTGTTGATGTCGGCGCCGAGAATGTGGAACACATCCACCGGTTCGAGGAAGTTCTTGTAGAACTCCGACTGCTGCCAGTCGGCATTGGAGACGAACTCGGCCAGGGTCACCACTTGTCGGTTGGGCAGGTCGACGAACGGGTCGAGGCTGAAAAAATGCGTGTTGTACGACGCGGTCGCCTCGGTCGAGGTGCCGGTTGTGTTGACCATCAGGCCGTCCACGTGGGCGCTGGGCGGACGCAGGATGAAGGTCACGTACTTGCTTTGCAGGTACACGTTGAGCTGATTGAGAAAGGTCGCCCATGGAATGGTTTCCAGCGGACCCTGATAAAGATTGCCGATCAGATCGCTGAACGTGTCGAGGCAGAGACTTTGTTGCATAGGTAAAACCATTTTTATTATTAGCGTTGGCGGTGGCCGAGAATAAGCGCCGTGATCGACTCCTTGCAACGCTGGGGCCCGGAGCCTGACGGGCGGCTGCCGATCAGGTCTCTGGAGCGCGAAGGGCCGCTGCTTAAGCCCGTTCGCAAGCGCGCACGACATATTGCTTGTGCTCGGCCACATCCGCCGGCAACGCGGCGACGTCGGTGTAGAACTGCTCGTACCAGCGGCGCAACTGATAGACCGGGCCGTCACCGTCGCACAGCAGCGGGTTGTCGACACGGGTCTTGCTGTGCCAGATCGCCACGTCTTCGTAGAAGGCGGCCTGGGCCTGCTGCACGTAGGCCTTGGCCATCGCCTGGTTCTGTTCTTCGCTCAAGCCCGGGATCTTCTTCACCAGCACGCCGTAGCGCAGGGTGAAGCTGTCCAGGTCGATGGGCACGTGGCAGTTGAGCAGGATCGAATGGATCGGCTGGCCGTTCATCGCGCCGGTCATGTCGGTGATCTGGTAGGCCGGGCCGAAGTAGGTGGCCTCGGTGCTCAACACGCTGTCACCGGACAGGCGCTCGCTGCGGGCCTTCATGATCTGGGTGGCCAGGTGGCCTTCGAAGACGTTGATGAACTCGTCCACCGGCGCGCCATGCACCGTGCCGAAGTGCGCCATGTCGGCGATGTTGTCGATCAGCTCGCGGCAGTTGGTGCCGATCTGCAATTCGGCGACTTCCCAGGCGGCCCATTCGTCGCTGAAGCAGGCCTCGATGCGCGGAATGCGTTGCTCGGGCAGCGGCGGGTTGCCTTCCGGGTCGTTCCAGACGAACAGCAGATTGTTTTCTTCCATGATCGGCCAGCTTTTGATCTTGGCCCGTGGCGGGATGCGCTTGGCATAGGGAATGTCATCGCATACGCCATCGGCGCCCCAGCGCCAGGCATGGAACGGGCAGCGGATCGAGTTGCCTTCGACGCAGCCGGTGCTGAGGTCGGCGCCCATGTGCGGGCAGTAGCCATCGAGGATGTGCAGTTCGCCGTCTTCACCCTGGAAGGCCACCAACTTCGTGCCGAACACCTCCAGGCGATGGGGTTTGCCGTCGCGGTATTGCGCGGCCAGGCCCAGGCAATGCCAGCCACGGGCGTAGCGGTCTTCCAGCAGTTTGGCTTCGATGCGGTGCAGGGTACTCATCTTATTATTCTCCCAAGGGATCACGGGTTTGGCGCATGTAACGGATTCTGCCGCCCCTGTAAAAGCCGGCATCGTCTGAATGGACGATGGCCGACAAACCCCGGCCCGCTCTACTGGTGCCATTGGACCCATGGCAGGAGTTGGCGATGAGTAATGAACAAGGGCCGGTGGCGGTGATCACCGGGGCCGCCAGCGGCATCGGTCGCGGCCTGGCGCAACACGCGGCGGGGCTGGGCATGCGCCTGGTGCTGGCGGATCGGGATGCGGCGGGCCTTGACGCCCTGTGCGAGCAATTGAACCGCGATGGCGGCAGGGCGATTGCCTGTGTCACCGATGTGGGCGATGTGCAACAAGTGGAGCGTTTGCGCGACCGCGCCGTCGAGGCATTTGGCGGGGTGGATCTGCTGTTCAACAACGCGGGCGTGATGCAGACCGGCTTCAGTTGGGAAATCAGCGATGCGCAATGGCAACGGATGCTCGACGTCAATCTGGGCGGAGTGATCAACGGCATCCGCACCTTCATGCCGCTGTTGCTCAGCCAGGGCCGGGTGACCCATGTGGTCAACACCGCCTCGCTGGCCGGGATCGTCAGCAGCCCGCTGATGGCGCCCTACAACGTGACCAAGCAGGCGGTGGTCGCACTCACTGAAACCCTGCATTACGAGCTGGCCATGCTCGGTTCGCAGGTATCGGTTTCGGTGCTGTGTCCCGGACCCGTGGCCAGTGAAATCATGGCTTCGGATCAGGTCGCGAATACCGCCGGCTCGTCATTCAACCAGTTGCTCGATAGCACCATTCGCCAGGGCATGACACCGGCTGAATTGGCGACGCAGGTGTTTGCCGCCATCGAGCAGAAGCGCTTCTGGATCCTGCCCCACAAGGGTTTCAAACCGGCGCTTGAGCGGCGGGTGCACAGCATCCTGCAAGAGACCAACCCACAGTTTCAAATGACCGATGTAGAGGACGATGCCCATGCCGCTCGATAAGCAGATCGCTGCGGTGCTCCAGCAGTTTCGCGACTTGCCGGAGCCCGATTTCAGCCAGGTCGATGCCGCCCAGTACCGAGAGTTCAACGACAACCTGATGCCGCCTGTCCCCGGCGATCCGATGATCGAGGTGCGTGACCTGCGGGTGACCGGCGCGGCTGGTGAACTGGATGCGCGGCTGTATCGGCCGTCGGAGGATAACGACCTGCCGCTGCTGGTGTTTTTCCACGGTGGCGGTTTTGTCATGGGCAATCTCGATACCCACGACAACCTCTGCCGTTCATTGGCGCGTCAGGCCGAGGCGGTGGTGGTGTCGGTGGCTTATCGGCTGGCCCCGGAACATCACTTCCCGGCAGCGCCGCTCGATTGTTATGCCGCCACCTGCTGGCTGGTGGACAACGCTGCCGCCCTGGGTGTCGATGGCAGTCGCCTGGCGTTGGCCGGGGACAGTGCCGGTGGCAACCTGGCGTTGGCGGTCAGTCAATTGGCGGCGCAGCGGCAGGGACCGAAGATCAGTCATCAGTGTTTGTTCTATCCGGTCACCGATGCCCATTGCGACACCCCGTCCTATGAGGCATTCGCCGAGGGCTATTTGCTCAGCAGCGCGATGATGTACTGGTTCTGGCAGCAGTATTTGCAGGACACCGGGCAGGGTGATGATCCCTTGGCTTCTCCGCTGCGTGCCGAGTCACTGGCGGGGTTGCCGCCAACGACGTTGATCACTGCTGAATTCGATCCCTTGCGCGACGAGGGCGAGGCCTTCGCCCGGCGTTTGCTGGCGGAGGGGATCGCGGTGCGCGTGCAGCGTTGCGAGGGCATGGTGCATGGTTTTATCAGCATGGCGCCCTTTGTCGAGAAGGCGGCTCAGGCCTTGTCCGACGCGGCGGCCGACTTGCGCAGGGCACTCAATTGAACGGCGCGGCGCAAGTGAGTTTCGACAGCGTGCCACGGCTGATCGAGGCCATTGCCGCTGGGCAGATGGTGGTGATCACCGATGACGAAAACAACGGTGAAGGTTCATTGTTGATGGCCGCCGAGCATGCCGGGGCCGACGCGGTCACGTTCATGGCGGTGCAGGCCCGGGGCTTGATCTGCCTGGCCCTGACCGAGCAGCGTTGCCGCGCGCTGGGGCTGGACCTGATGGTGCCCAATTCCCGGGCCCGGCATGGGGTGGGGTTTACCCGCTCCATCGAAGCGGCGACCGGGGTGTCCACCGGGATTTCGGCGGCAGATCGAGCGCGTTCGATCCAGGTGGCGGTCGACCCGGCCAGCGGTCCGGCGGACCTGGTGCAGCCGGGGCATATCTTTCCGGTGCAGGCGCTGCCGGGCGGGGTGATGCAGCGTGCCGGGCATGTGGAGGCGGCGTGCGATCTCACTCGGCTTGCAGGCCTGCAGCCGGCGGCGACGCTGGTGGGGATACTCAACGAAGAGGGCGAACTGGCTCGGGGTGTCGAGCTGCACGAGTTTGCCCGTCGACATGGATTGCGCATCGGCAGCGTGGCCGATCTGATTCATTACCGCATCCTGCATGAAGGCACGATCGAGCGTGGCGACGAGTATCCGTTGCATACCCGCCACGGCGAGTTTCGCGTGACGACCTATCAGGACACCTATCAAGGCGCCCTGCACCTGGCACTGGTCAAGGGCCGGATCGACAGCACGCAGCCGACTCTCGTGCGGGTGCAAAGCATCGAAACCCTGCGTGACGCCCTGGGCTGCGAAAGCGAAGGCGGGGCACAGCAATGGACGCTGGAGCGTTCGCTGGCGAGCATCGCAGCGGCTGGAAATGGCGTGCTGGTGTTGCTGGCACAAAAGGAAACCGCCGACGGCGTGCTCGAACAACTGCGCCAAAGCAGCGGCGGCAAACCCCGTGCCCCGCAGTTCCCGCAACGCACCCTGGGCATCGGCGCGCAGATCCTGCGCGACCAGAATGTACGCAAGATGCGCCTGATGAGCTCGCCGGTGCCCTACAAGGCGGTGTCCGGATTCGATCTGGAAGTCACCGAATTCATCCCCTTCCAATCCCCGGTCTGAAGCCCCCGATACCCTGTAGGAGCAAGGCTTGCCCGCGATGGCGGAGTGTCAGGTGACATGGATGTTGAATGTGCCGGCCTCATCGCGGGCAAGCCTTGCTCCCACAGGGTATGGGGTGGTTGGCAGAATTTATGTACGACCACGGACCTTCCTGTGGGAGCGAGCCTGCTCGCGATGGCGGGCTGGCAGGCGATATTGATGTTGGATGTGCCGGCCTCATCGCGAGCAGGCTCGCTCCCACAAGGGAATTGTGGTGTTGCCGGGGCTTGGGTTCGCCGCAGATCAACAGTGGGAGCGAGCTGGCAGGCGACATTGATGTTGGATGTACCGGCCTCATCGCGAGCAGGCTCGCTCCTACAAGGGAATTGTGGTGTTGCCGGGGCTTGGGTTCGCCGCAGATCAACTGTGGGAGCGAGCCTGCTCGCGATGGCGGTCTGATTGGCGACATGGATGTTGAATGTGCCGGCCTCATCGCGAGCAGGCTCGCTCCTACAAGGGAATTGTGGTGTTGCCGGGGCTTGGGTTCGCCGCAGATCAACAGTGGGAGCGAGCTTGCTCGCGATGGCGGGCTGGCAGGCGACATTGATGTTGGATGTACCGGCCTCATCGCGAGCAGGCTCGCTCCTACAAGGGAATTGTGGTGTTGCCGGGGCTTGGGTTCGCCGCAGATCAACTGTGGGAGCGAGCCTGCTCGCGATGGCGGTCTGATTGGCGACATGGATGTTGAATGTGCCGGCCTCATCGCGAGCAGGCTCGCTCCTACAAGGGAACTGGGGTGTTGCCGGGGCTTGGGTTCGCCGCAGATCAACTGTGGGAGCGAGCCTGCTCGCGATGGCGGTCTGATTGGCGACATGGATGTTGAATGTGCCGGCCTCATCGCGAGCAGGCTCGCTCCCACAGTGATGTTGGTGGTTGGCAGATTTCAGGTAGGGCTCAGGGTTTGATGTTGTGCAGCATTTTCTTCGCTTGGTCCTGCACCGCCTCGGGTGCAGTCATGTTGCCGTCGATCACGGTGATTACCGCATGGCCTTGCCACAGCTGGTAGGCGTCGGCTTTTTGCTGGGCGGGAGTTGGGGTTGAGGGGGCCACCAGGTTGACGTGGACAGTGCCGTCTGCGCCGCGTTGCGAAGTGAAATTAACCCGGTCCCAGTTGCCGATCGGGGTAAAACTCACACCTTTGACTTCGCTCGGTGGCAGGGGCGGGTAGTTGAGGTTCAGGCCGTTGGCGCCCGGCAGGCCGAGCACGTTCATGCCGCATTGATGTTTGTTTTTGCCACAGGCCTGTTTCGCCGCAATACCGGCAAGGCGCGCTTGTTCAATGACCTTCACTGCAAACCGTGCCGTATCGTCCATCGCTCCCAACGTTTTGCGATACCCCGCCTGCTGGTCACGCATGATCAGGTCCATGTCGATGGCCGTGGACACCGCCACCGCCGGCACCCCCTTGAACATCGCCCGCACCGCCGCGTTGAGGGTGCCAGACATCTGTGTCAGCGGGCCGACGTTTTCACCGAAGTTGCTTCCCGACACCACCAGGTCCGGCGGGGTGTCCTTGAGGATCACATCGAGGCCCACATTCACCGCATCCACCGGCGTGCCAATCGCCGAGGTCTTGCCGACTGGCGCGACATAACCTTCGGGTGGCCCGACGCAGAATCTGCCCGGTGCCAGTTCGGTCACCGCCAGGGCCTGGCCCGGCACCACCGCGCTGGCGGCACTGATGCCACTGCTGTCATTCAACGGGCCAACCAGCGTCACCTTGTGCCCGGCGGCCGTCAGGGCGCGGTACATCGCGTCGATGCCCGGTGCGCGGCAGCCATCGTCGTTGGTCAGCAGGATGTTCAGGGCATTGGCCTGTAGCGACAGGCCGACGCCGGCCACGGCGAGGGCGGCAGTGAGCAGTTTGTTCATAAGAAAGGTCCTTGGATCCGTAGAAATAAAAAAGCCCCGACCGAATGCATCGGTCGGGGCGCGGCGGCTTTTAGCGGGTGCCGAGTTTGCGCAGGTTGCCGGGGGTGAATTCGTCATCGGTGAAGTTGGTGGCGTTGAGCTTCGCCGGTTTCTGATCGATCAACATCCGGTCCACCAGATAGGAACCCGCGATCAGGTCATGGTAGATCCCCAGTCGTGCGTGGTAACGCTGCATCTCGTAGGCGTAGATCGAGGTCTGCATGTTGGTGCGCCACAGTTGCCCACGGCTGTCGTAGTTGTCCGCCAGGGTCGCGGCCCAGGTGTCTTCGTCCAGGTACAGCACGCGCTTGGCGTACACATGGCGGGCGCCTTCCTTGAGGGTCGCCTGCAGCACCCAGACCCGATGTTTTTCATAACGCATGTATTGCGGATCGACGTGGCCGGTGGTGTCGAGGATCTGCTCGGTGCTCACGCTCGGGTCGTCGATCTTGTAGTTGTGGTACGGGATGTAGATTTCCTTCTTGCCGACGATGGTCCAGTTGTAGCGATCCGGCGCACCGTTGAACAAGCGGTCTTCGTCATACACCCGGAAACCACCGGCACCGGTCGGCGAGTCGTAGCCCACGGTCGGCGCGCGGCGTACCCGACGCTGGCCCGGGCTGTACTGCCAGGCCTGCCGTGGCGAGGCGGTGGGGTTGATGAACTCGTGGCCGACGACGATCTCGCCTTTCTTGCGCACCGGTTCCAGGGTGGTGATCAGGAAGTTGGTGAGAATGCCGTTGGACGACTCCAGGGTTTTGTTCGGGTCGGACCAGAGTGAGAAGATCTTGTAGTTGACCTCTTCGATCACCCGTTCCTTGTTGGAGTACACCACGGCCTGGCGGTAGTTGGCTTCCTCGGCGGCGGCACGGCCGGCGAGGGTGTGGTTGAACATCAGCTCGCTGCCGTTTTTCGGGATCGGGAAGGGCGAGCCGGCCCAGGCGTTCTTGGTGTCGTTGTTGTCGTTGTCCAGTTCGGCGGTGACCGCGTTTTTCTTCACCGCCTCCACCAGTTTCGGATCGACGCGGAAGTCGCGATGGCTCGGGTACACCGGGATCTTGAAGGTCTCGGGATAACGCTTGAGCAGCGCCTTCTGGCCATCGGTGAGGTTGGCGGCGTACTTGTCCATGTTCTTGGCATCGATCACGAACAGTGGCTTTTCCGAGGCGTACGGGTCCGGGTACGGGCTGCCCGGGCCGTCGAATTTCAGACCCGGTGGCAGGCCGAGCCATTTGCCGCTCCAGGCCGGGATGCTGCCGTCGGCGTTGCCGGCTTTCTCGGCGCCCATCGGGGTCAGGTCCTGGCCCAGGCGGGCGGCTTCCTGTTCGCTGACCTTGGCGTGGGCCAGGCCGCTGCCGAGCAGGCCGACGGTCAGCGCCGTGGACAATAGGGTTTGGGTGAATCTGGACATGCTGTGCTCCTCCGATTGGGGAATCAGAACCGGTACTTGAAGTTGAGCGCGACGTTGTCGCGGTCGGCCAACGGGCTGTTGTTGGCGTTGCCCAGGTAGGCGTTGTAGCGCGCCTCGACGGTGAAGTTGCCCAGGTAGCGCCACGAGCTGCCGATGCTCGCGCGGTCGTCGCCTTGACCGGCGTTGATCGAGCCCACCAGGGCACTGTCGTGTTGCGCGGCGGTGCTGTAGGTCACGGGCACCGACATGTCCCAGCCGCTGAACACGTTGTTGTAATCAAGGTTGACCTGCACCGTGTAGCCCCAGGCATCGCGGTCGTAGACCAGGCTGTCGGTGCCCGGCAGGGTGAAGCCGGGAGCCAGGGTGATCGGGGCGGACTTGTCGTTGTCGAGCACGGTGTTGTAGACCAGCTCGCCGGTCAGGGTGGTGTTGTCGGCAAAGGCGGTCGGGCCCACCACGTAGATCGCCGAGGTCTGCGCCTGCAGGACTTCGCCACGCACGGGGCTGGAGAAACCGTTGTTGACCATCACCGGCGCGCCGTCGCGGTAGCTGACCTCACCGGCCCAGCTCACATCGCCCAGCACCGTGGAGAAGCTGGCGCCGTACTGGTCGATGTTGTCGAAGTACACGGCGCGGTAGTGACCCAGGTCTGACTGGAAGTCCAGGGACGGGGTCTTGTCGTGGTAGCGCGAGTAGTAGATGCCGAACTCGGTGTTGTTCAGCGACTCGGCGGCGTAGGTAAACGCCAGACCGTACTGGCCGCTGTTGCTCGGCTTGTCGTCGCCCAGACGGGTGAGGAAGCCGGTGGCGTCGTTGAAGCCGCCCTCGTCGATGAAGTCGGTGGTGGAGAAATAGCTGCCCACGCCGAACAGCTCGGTCTTCTCCCACTTGTATTGGTAGTAGGCCTGCACATCCAGGCTGTCGGTCAGGCTGAACTGAGTGAACAGTTGGCCGACCGGCAGCAGGATTTCCTTGACCTCAACGCCCGGGGTGGTGGCCTTGGTCGCGTCCACCGGGCTTTGCGCGGCGGAAATCCCCGGATAGAACAGGCTTTCACCCCAGCTCACCACCTGGTTGCCCAGGCGCGCATTGAGGTTGTGCCCGCTCAGGTCCCAGGTGCCATAGGCGTAGTAATCGAGCATGCGCAGTTCGTCGCGGTGCTGATCGATGGTGTCCTGGGAGAAGCGATCCGGGCGGCTGCAATGGCCACCGGCGAAGCAGTTGGAGGTACCGGTGTCGTTGTCGTTGCCACGGTCGTAGACGTTGTCGTAGAAACCGGTGCCGCGCAGGAACACACCGTAATCGTCGCGCCACTGGATGTTGGCTTCGGTGAGAAAGCCGGCGCGGTTGTTGATCAGGCTGTTGCGGTCGAAGGCGTTGTCGCCGTCGTTGCCATTGGGATTGTTAATGCCCGACAGCTTGTGATCGCGAGACTCGGTCCGCCACGCCAGGCTGTAGGTCAGCGTGGTGTCCCAGTCTACGCTCAGGTCATCGCTGGGTTGGAACTTCATGGCGTTGACCTGGGTGCTCAACCCGCCTGCCAGCAACAGCAGGGCCAGCCGGGTGCGCGGGTGCAGCGATTGTGGGGCGATTATTGTTTTTATCATGTCGTCCTCATGCCCAGGCCGGGACATTCCCGACCTGCATTTCTGGGGTGATTGGGTGCTGGGGGCGACTATGGAGTCACGACTTGCGCGCAACATCGTCCAAGCGGACTAAGCGATTTGTGCTGGGTCTTGGCGGCCTTTGGGCCGACCAGGCTGGGGTTGGGTTGTGTGTATATCCATTTCTTCGGTAACGGCGGCTGGCGGTTTCGCCCCTACGGCGACTTACTTTTTTTTCAAACGCCAAAAAAAAGATAAGCAAAAAAAGGCTCGCCCCGGCGTCCGGCCCCTCGCCAAGGCTCGGGGTTCCTTCGCTCCGGCATTCATCCGGGGGCATCGCCTCCGGTTTGCTTCGCTGCACCTCCTCTCGATGTGTGCGGCTGCGCCGCACGGCGCTACGCGCCTTACCCCCGGATAAACGCCTCCACTCAGCCTCCCGAAGGGGCGGGTGGATCAAGATCAAAAGCGGCAGGCGAGCTAACGCTCGGCCTGTTGAGTGGTGAAGAGCGGGTCAGGTGTACACCGTCCCCTGTAGGAGCAAGGCTTGCCCGCGATGGCGGCCTGACAGCCGACCAATGTCTTCCAGATGTACCCCAATCCCCTGTAGGAGCGAGCCTGCTCGCGATGTTCGTCAACGATAACGCTGGCAGCCTGACACCCCGCGGTGTTCTGGCGTCCATCGCGAGCAGGCTCGCTCCTACAGGGGACCGCGATCTGCTTTGGCTTTTGATCTTGATTTTGATCTGCCCCGTCGGAAGGCCGAGTGGAGGTGTTCATCCGGGGGGTAGGCGCGTAGCGCCGTGCGGCGAAGCCGCACACATCGAGAGGAGGTGCAGCGCAGCAAACCGGAGGCGATGCCCCCGGATGAATACCGGAGCGAGGGAACCCTGAGCCTAAGCGAAGGGCCGTACGTCAGGGGATAAAAGCGCTTGGTTACTTGGCGCTTTTCCAAGTAACCCGCCGTAAGGGCGGAACCTTAAGTGGCCGTTACCAAAGAAATGGATATGTACACCTGAAAGCGCATGGTCGGCTGCCAGGCCGCCATCGCTGGCAAGCCAGCTCCCACAGGGGTAGGGGTGTCAAGCAGCCTTGCTTAGTCCCATCGGACGATGATCCCCCGGCGCGGGCGGCGAACAATCCCGAGACCGACTGCACCGGGCGAAGACCCGGCAGCGGCGGTTTCTGCCTGATGGGCGCTGAACAAGGGTGATCGCATGAACGCTGCCGGGATCAAGTGGGACGAATGTTGTGATGTGCTGGTGGTCGGCTCGGGAGCAGGGGGCATGACCGCCGCGTTGCGTGCCCACGACCTGGGCCTGAATGCGCTGCTGATCGAGAAAAGCGGCGAGTACGGCGGCACCTCGGCGGTGTCCGGCGGTGGGATCTGGATTCCCGACAATCACCGGATCAAGGCCCTCGGTGGCAGCGATTCGGCGGCCGAAGCGATTGCCTATATCCGCGCCGTGACCCATGGCGAAATCGATGACGGACGCATCGAGGTCTACGTCGAGCATGGCCGGAAAATGGTCGAATACCTCGAACGCCACACTCGCGTGCGCTTCGAGGCACAGCCGCGTTACGCCGACTACTACCCGGAAGTCGAGGGCGGCAAACCGGGTTATCGCTCCATGGACCCGCAACCCTTCGACGCCGCCGAACTCGGTGAAGAATTCCTGCGCATGCGCCCGCCATCCCCCGGCACCCTGATGATGGGGCGCATGGCGATGACCATGAAAGAGGCGCAGGTGCTGCTGTGCCGTGGTCCCGGCTGGCTGCGCCTGACCCTGCGGGTGATGTGGCGCTACTGGCGCGACCGGGCGGGCCGGCGCCTGTCGAAGCGTGACCGCTACTTGACGCTGGGCAATGCCTTGATCGGCGCCTTGCGCTGTTCGTTGCAGGATCGCGGCAAGTCGCTGTGGTTGAACTGTGCGCTGGAAGAGCTGCTGCTGGTCGGCGATCGGGTCGGCGGTGCGCGGGTCAATCGAAACGGGCAGATGCTCAACGTCAAGGCACGCTACGGCGTGATCATCGCTGCCGGTGGTTTCGAGCGTAACCAGGCGATGCGCGAGCAATACCTGCCGCAGCCATCGCAAGCCACCTGGAGTGCCACCCCGCCGCACAACACCGGCGATGGCATTCGCGCAGGCCAGGCCATCGGTGCCCAAACCGCGCTGATGGAACACAGCTGGTGGGCGCCCACCACCCACGTGCGCGGTGAGGAAAAACAGCGGGCCCTGTTTGTTGAGCGCACGCTTCCGGGCTGCGTGATGGTCAACGCGGCGGGGGAGCGTTTCGTCAATGAAGCCGCGCCCTACACAGATATCGTCTACGCCATGTACGCCAACAATCATGACGGTGCCGCGAGTGTGCCGTGCTGGATGGTGTTCGACGCCGAGTTCCGCCGCAAATACCCCTGCGGCGCATTGCTGCCGGGTTATGCCCAGCGCGATTGGCAGTTGCCCGAGCACCTGCGCGATTACTTCCACAAGGCCGATAGCCTTGAAGAACTGGCGCAGACAATTGGCGTCGATGCCGCAGGGCTCACGCGCACCGTGCAGCGTTTCAACGGCATGGCAGTGCGGGGCGTCGATGAGGACTTTCACAAGGGCGAGTCGCTGTTCGATCGCTATTACGGCGACCCGAACGTGCAGCCCAACCCGTGCCTGGCACCGTTGCTCAAGGGTCCGTTCTATGCCGTGCGCATCGACGCCGGGGACATCGGCACCAAGGGTGGTTTGCTCACCGACGTGCATGCTCGTGTGCTGCATGAAGACGGCCAGCCGATCGAGGGCCTGTACGCCATTGGCAACAGCGCCGCGTCGATGATGGGTCGCACCTATCCGGGCGCCGGTTCGACCATCGGTCCGGCCATGACTTTTGGCTATCTGGCGGCCAATCACATCAAAGGCCAGAGCGAAACCGCTTCGGCGAAAACCTTGTTCGGGAGCGTCGAATGAACGGTCAACAAGTGGCGGTGGTGACGGGCGCCAGTCGTGGGGTCGGCCGGGGCATTGCCCTGGCGTTGGGCGCGGCGGGCATGACGGTGTATGTCACCGGTCGTGCCCCGGAGCAGGGTGGATCGAATTTGTATGGGCATGCCTTGCGCGGTTCGCTGGAGGACACGGCGGCTGCAATTACAGCGGCCGGTGGGCGGGGTGTCGCGGTGGTTTGCGACCATGCTGATGATGCTCAGGTGCGTGCCTTGTTCGACCGGGTCGAGCGGGAATGCGGGCGTCTGGACCTGTTGGTGAACAACGCGGCGTTCATCCATGACCAACTGATCGAGCCCGGCCCGTTCTGGGCCAAGCCGCTGGGGCTGGTGGGGATTATTGATGTCGGCCTGCGTTCGGCGTACATCGCCAGCTATCACGCGGCGCCGTTGCTGTTGCGCAGCGGGCAAGGGCTGATCTGTTTTACCTCGTCCTTCGGTGCCGTCTGCTACATGCACGGGCCGGCGTACGGCGCGCAGAAGGCCGGGGTCGACAAGCTGGCGGCGGACATGGCGGTGGATTTCGAAGGGCAGGGCGTGGCGGCGTTGTCGTTGTGGCTGGGGCCGCAAATGACCGAGCGTACGAAGATCGCCGGTGAGCAGCATGGTGAGCAGTACCAGGCGTTCCTGGCCGATGCCGAGACCCCGCAGTTCAATGGCCGGGTGATTCACGCGTTGCTCAATGATCCGCAGTTGATGACGCTCTCGGGGCAAACCCTGATCACCGCCGAGATCGCCCGCGGCTATGGCATCAGCGAAGCCGAAGGCCGCCAGCCACCGTCCCATCGCGCCTTGCTTGGCGAGCCACGTCGGCAGCATCCGGCGCGGGTGGTCTGATTCAAGCCCCACACACCAACCCCCTGTAGGAGCGAGCCTGCTCGCGATAGCGGAGTGTCAGCCACAGCAATGCTGACTGATCTGACGCCATCGCGAGCAGGCTCGCTCCTACAGAAACGCGGTTAGCCGGCGGGCATCAGCGCCCACTCGCGCAACACATTCTTGGTGACCTTACCCGCCGCGTTCAGCGGCATGCTGTCCAGCACCTGCACCCGACGCGGCACCTTGTAGTTGGCCATCTGCTCCCGGCACCAGGCGAGGAAGCGGGTCTGTTCGATTTCGATGCCCGGTGCCGGCAGCAGGAAGGCCATGGCCACTTCGCCCATGCGCTCGTCGGGAATGCCGATCACCGCCGCCTGGGCAACACCCGGATAGGTCAACAGGCACTGCTCGATTTCCGCCGGGTACACGTTGAAGCCACCGGTGATGAACATGTCCTTGAGACGGTCGGTGATGCGCAGGTATCCCTGTTCATCGAGCAGGCCGATATCACCGGTGTGCAGCCAGCCGTCAGCGTCGAGTACTTCCTGGCTGGCCTGGGGATTGTTGAAGTAGCCCTGCATCAGGTTGTAGCCGCGCACCTGGATTTCACCGGGGACATTGGCGGGCTGAGAGCGGCCGTTGCTGCCGACGCAACGAACTTCCACCCCCGGCATCGCCCGGCCGCTGGTGTTGGCGACCGTTTGCGCACTATCACCGGAACGGCAAATCGTGGCGAAACCGCAGACCTCGGTGAGGCCATAGGCGGTGACGATGGTGCCGAAGCCCAGTTCGTCGCCCATGCGCTGGATCATTTCCACCGGGATGGCCGCCGCGCCGGTCACCGCCACCCGCAAGGAACTCAAGTCGAAATCATCACGCTGCGGATGGGCCAGCAAAGACTGATACAGCGTCGGCGGTCCGGGCAGTACCGTGATGCGTTCGTGCTGCACGCATTCGAGCACCGCCTGCACATCGAACACCTGCTGCGGCAGGATCGTGCAGCCGCGCATCAGCGCCGCCAGCCAGCCAGCCTTGTAGCCGAAGGAATGGAAGAACGGGTTGACGATCAGGTAGCGGTCGCCTTCACGCAGGCCGACGATCTCGCTCCAGTCGCGCACGATGCGCAGGTTCTGGCCGTGACTGGTCATCACGCCCTTGGGTTTGCCGGTGGTGCCCGAGGTGAACAACACATCGGACAGAGTTTGCGGGCCGACGCTCTGCTCGCGGCTGCGCAGGGCCAGTTGCGGCACGTCGGTGGCCAGGTCCATGAACCGCTCCCAGCTCAGGGTGCCCGCTCCCGCACTGCGCAGGCTGACGATGTGGCGCAGGTTTGGCAGGTCTTCGGCCACCAGCATGCCGGGATAGTCCACGCCGAGGAATTCGCCAATGGTGAACAGCACACAGGCGCCGCTCTCGCGCAGGATGAAGCCGGCCTCGCTGCCCTTCATGCGGGTATTGAGCGGCACCAGCGCCGCGCCGACGCTCTGCAGCGCTCCGGCAGCGACGATCCATTCCCATACGTTGGGCGCCCAGATCGCCACCCGGTCGCCGACCTGGACGTCCAGCGCCAGCAGGGCGCGGGCGGCTTGCCGACGCAGCTGGTCGAGTTCCCGGTAACTGATGACGCGGCCGGCGTCCTCGATGGCGGGGTGGTCGCCGTAGGTCTGGGCCGTGTTGGCGAACAATTGAGCGAAGGTCAGAGCGGTAGCGACAGGCGGCATGGGGCCTCCCCGGTTTGAAGACAAGTATGGAAAAGGGAGTGGGCCGGGCAGGGCGCCCGGCCGGATGACGGGTTACGCGGCAGGCGGGGCGAAACGGCGACCGGCGGAGAAACCACCGTCCACGGCGATCATCTGGCCGCTGACAAAGGACGCTTCGTCGGACGCGAGGAACAGCGCGACGTTGGCCACTTCTTCCGGTTGCCCGGAGCGGCTGAGCATGTGCTGCGAGGCGAAGAAGGCGTGGAACGCGTCTTTGTCGCGGACCATGCTGGTCATCGGTGTTTCGATCAGGCCGGGGCACAGGCCGTTGACGCGGATATTGGCGTAGCCGTAGTCGATGGCCATCGATCGGGTCAGCTGGTTGATGCCGCCCTTGGACACGTTGTACGCCACGTTGCCGTCGCAACCTTGCAGGCCGAAGATCGAACCGACGTTGATGATCGATCCGCTGCGCTGCTCGACCATCGGTGCCAAGGCGTATTTGCTGGTGAGCATGCTGCCGGTCAGGTTGATGTCCATCACCCGTTGCCAGTTCGCGGTGGTGGTCTGGGTCACGCTGCCCTGATCGGCCACGCCGGCGGCATTGACCAGCACGTCGATGCGCCCGAAGCGGCTGACGACTTCCTGCATGACCTGCTGCACCTGTGCCTCGTCGCGCACATCCAGGGTCATGAACAGGCCGGGGAAATCCGCCGGCGCGCTGCCGATGTCCAGGCCGATCACTTGCGCGCCTTCGTCGGCGAAACGGCGCACGCAGGCCAGGCCGATCCCCGAAGCGCCGCCGGTAACCACCGCGACCTTGTTCTGCAAACGAGCCATAACTGCACCTCTTTATTGTTGTGGGGCTAATGCTGGGGCCGAGTCTAACCGCAGACCGGGCCGGGATGATCGTCCGTTGAGACTAGAGCCCTGTAGGAGCGAGCATGCTCGCGATGGACGACGGGACACCGCGGGGTCTCAGGCTGCCAGCGTTATCGTTGGGGACCATCGCGAGCATGCTCGCTCTACAGGGTGGAGGGTCTCAATTGATCGTTCCCACGCTCTGCGTGGGAATGCCTCAAAGGACGCTCCGCGTCCAGTGACGCGGAGCGTCACGGGCTGCATTCCCACGCAGAGCGTGGGAACGATCAGATGGGCAACGGGGTTCAATCCGGGAATTTCAGGCGTACCCGGGCGCCGGTCGGGCGGCTTTGGCAGGCCAGGGTCCAGCCTTCTTCCAGTTCTCTTGCGCTGAGGACGTCGTTGCGCGCAAGCACGGTCTGGCCTTCCTGGACCACGCACATGCAGGCGCCGCAAAAGCCTTCTTCGCACGACGACGGTACATCCAGCCCGGCGGCCTTGCAGCTTTGCAGCAGGGTGTCGCCGGGTTTGCAGGGGATTTCGTGTTGCTGGCCGTCGAGTTCGACGATCAGCGCTTCGCAGTGCGAGTCCATGGCGGCGGCACGGGCCACGGCTTCTTCGGCCAGCAACTCGTCGGGGTCGGGCGGGGAGACGAAGCGTTCGACGTGGATGTTTTCCGGTGTTTCACCGAGTGCCAGCAACGTGCGCTCAACCGTGTCCATGAACGGCCCCGGCCCGCAGATGAAATACTCACCGCCGGCCAGGCCGCGCAGCAGATGACGGACCTGCGCGTCGTTGAGGAAACCCTGCACCGAATCCAGGACATGCACCACGTGCAGTTGATCAGGATGCGCCTTGATCAACTGCCGCAGCTCGTCCTTGAAAATCACCGAGGCTTCATCGCGGTTGGCGTAGATCAGGGTGATCGGTCGCCGGCTGTCATGCAGCACCGACTTCAGTATGGAAAACACCGGGGTGATCCCGGAGCCACCACCGAACAGCACCAGCGGCTTGCCGGTGTCCGCCGAGTGCCGCTCGTCCAGGCAGAAATGCCCGGCCGGTGGCAGCACTTCCAGCCAGTCGCCGGCCTGCACGTCGTTCATCCAGTTCGACACCCGGCCACCCTCGACCCGCTTGACCGTGACCTTGGGCAGCGCGTCCGCCAGCGGCGAGCTGGCCATGGAGTAGCAGCGGGTCAACAGTTTGCCGCCCAGGGGCACGCGAAAACTCAGGAACTGGCCCGGTTTGTAGCGAAAGCGTTCCCGCAGCGCCGGCGGAATATCCAGCACCAGCGAACGCGCGTCGACGGTCTCGTCGATCACCGCGCTCACTTGCAATGAATAGCTGCCCGTCGACGATTCGGCCGGTGTCAGGTTCTGTTCTTGCGTGCCCATGTTCACCTCGACCTCAGAGCCCGCTGATCAACTGCGCGTTGTCGACGCGGATCTCGGCGCCGTTGACGAAGCGCGACTCATCCGTGGCCAGGAACAGCACCACGTTGGCAATGTCCCGTGGCGCGGCCATGCGGTTCATCGGGTCCTGGTCCAGCGCTTCCTGCGGGATCGCCTGACCACCGGCCAGGGCCTGGGTCATCGGAGTGTTGACGCCGTCCGGGTGCACGCTGTTGCAGCGGATGCGGTAACCCTGCTGTTTGCAGTGCAGGGCAATCGATCGGGTCATCGCCGCCACCGCGCCCTTGGACGCCGAGTAGGCGCAGAACATCGGCATCGCGCCCAACGCCGCCACCGATGACATGTTGATGATCGAACCGCCACCGGTTTCCTTCATCGCCTGGATCGCGTACTTGCAGCCCAGGAAGTAGCCGTCGCCGTTGATTTTCTGCACCTTCTGCCACAGTTCCAGGGTGGTGTCTTCGATGCTGCCCAGGGCGAGGATGGCGGCGTTGTTGACCAGTACGTCGAGGCGGCCGAAGTGTTCGACCGTGGTTTTCACCACGTGCTGCCAGTCGCTTTCGCTGGCGATGTCGTGACGGATGAACAGGGCGTTGGCGCCGATTTCGGCGGCCACCTGGCGGCCGGCTTCCTCGTTGAGGTCGGTCAGCACCACCTTGGCGCCTTCACGGGCCAGCAGCAGGGCGTCTTCGCGACCGATGCCGCTGGCGGCGCCGGTGATGATGCAGACTTTGCCTTCTACACGTTGCATTGTTGTTCTCCTGAGCGTGTGGTTTGAAGTGCGGCTTGATTGGCCACGTGGGCCGCAGCCCGGCGACCGGAATAGATGCAGTCGGCCAGCGACAGGCCGGAGACATACAGGTTGGAAGCGACCCCGACGGCGTTGCGTCCGGCGCTGTACAGGCCGGCAATGGGCTGGCCGGCGTGATCGAGTACCCGGCCGCTGCCCTCGCAGACTTTCAGCCCGCCCAGGGTGATGACCGGGCAGGGAAACAGCTTGCTGGCGAAGGACAGGTCGAGGGCGTACCACGGACCTTGTTCGAGGTTGGCGAGCATGGCTGCGGATTTGCCGAATTCATCGGCGACTTCGCCCCGGGCCGCGCGGCTGTAGCGCTCGACGCTCTGGCGCAGCAGCTCGGGCGGCAGATTGCAGCGCTTGGCCAGGCCGGCAAGGCTGCTACTGCGTTTGGCGTTGAACAGCAGATTGAGCAACACCGGCAGGCGTTGGAAATTCCAGACTTTGCCCGGGCCGACCTGACGGAGTGCTTCTTTAACCAGCGCCCGATTGAGAATCAGGATGGCGCGGCCGTTCTGTTCCTCGACCATGGCGTGGCCGAGGGTCGCACCGTAGATTTCTTCGTTGGCGTAACGCTCGCCCCGGGCATTGACGATCAACCCTCGGGCCCAGGCCAGTGGCGGGTTGATGAAGCGCCAGGCACTGATCTTGTCCATGCGCGCCACGCCACCACCGGCGCTTTGGCCGAGGGCGATGCCGCTGCCGTTGCAACCGGTGGCGCCCAGCGGCAAGCCGGCGAGGTATTGCGGTGCGTGTTGGCGCACCAACTCACGATTGAAAATGAAACCGCCGCTGCTCAGCAGCACGGCCTGTTCGGCGCGGATCAGCAGGCGTTCGGCGCTGTGCTGTTCGATACGTAGCTGACGGGCGCGCAAGCGGTCGGCCAGGGCCGGCGCGTACATATGAATGGCGCTGGCCCAGCGTGACAGGCGTGCGTGCTGCTTCGCGGCGGCGCTGCCCGCTGGCAATTGCCAGGCTTCGACGCCGATGACCCGGTCATTGAGATCGAGCACCAGCCGTCGCACTTCGCACTGGCTGCGCAGGCGGGCGCCCTGTCGCAGGGCGCTGCCCTTGAGCGCGGCGAACAGGCTGGCCCCGGACATGCCCGAGCCCTTGGTGCGGTGGCCGCGCGGTGCCGGTTTGGCATGGGCGGCATAGGCGGGCACGGCTTCGTTGCCGGAGTAGTAGAGGTAGTACTGGTCGCTCGGGTACGATGTTTTATGCGGTGGCACGCTGGCTTCGAAGGCTGCGCCCTGACGCTCCAGCCAGGCCAGCTGTTCGGTGCTGCCTGCGCAGAAATCCTTGAGGGTTTCGGGGCTGACGGCGTCGCCGACTTCCTGGCGCAGGTAGTCGAACATGGCTTGGCTGGTGTCTTCATAGCCGGCCTGACGCTGATAGGGCGTGCCACCGCCGGCATACACCACGCCACCACTGAGTGCCGTGGCGCCGCCGCCCTCGAAACGATCGACGGCCAGCACTGCCAGCCCGCGACTGTTCGCTTCGATGGCGGCACAGGCGCCGGCGCCGCCGAAGCCGACAATCAGCAGATCGCAGCGATCATTCCAGCTCACTTGGTCGGCGTTGGTCACTCGCAACGCCGTCAACCCTGTCACGCCCTTCATGCCCGGACCTCAGCCGGCGACAGCGAAGGAGGGGGTGGGCTTGGCGGTGGTGGTGTAGTTGCCGTCGAGGTAGACCAGCGGGGTGATTTGCTCGCTGGTATGAATCTGCAGGATGCGCCCGATGAACACGGTGTGGGTGCCGTAGCTGAAGTGGCCGTCCTGGCGGCAGAGGATCGCCGACTGCGCGTCACCCAGGTACGGAATACCGCCGGGGCTGGTCAGCCAGTTGCCCCGGTCGAAACGGGCCTCGCCCTTGATCGCGCCGCTGCACAGGTGCGCCAGGTCCTGTTGTTCGACACCGAGGATGTTCACGCAGAAGTCCGCGCCGGTGGCCAGGGCGGCGTGGGGCGAGGCGGTCTTGTTGACGCAGATCAGCAGCGACGGTGGTTCGGTGCTCAGCGAGTCGACGGCCGTGGCGGCCATGGCGAAACGTTCGGAGCCGTTGCTGGTGCTGATGATGGTGACTGACTTGGCCAGGCGACGCATGGCCTGGAGCATGTCGGCTTTGAGGTTGATGTCGTTCATCGCGCTGGGCCTTTTGGTTGGGCTTTGGGGTTTGATGAATTCTTGCGCTGGTGTACATCAGGGGCATCGTCCGAGGGGACTAGTTGGTCGCTGGGCCTTGGCGGCCTCTGGGCCGACCAGGCTGGGGTTGGGTGGTGTGTATATCCATTTCTTCGGTAACGGCGACTTATGGTTTCGCCCTTACGGCGACTCACTTTTTTGACAAACGCCTCAAAAAAGTAAGCAAAAAAACGCTCGCCCCGGCGTCCGGTCCCTCGCTGAGGCTCGGGATCCCTTCGCTCCGGCATTCATCCGGGGGCATCGCCTCCGGTTTGCTGCGCTGCACCTCCTCTCGATGTGTGCGGCTGCGCCGCACGGCGCTACGCGCCTACCCCCGGATAAACGCCTCCACTCAGCCTGCCGAAGGGGCGGGTGGATCAAGATCAAAAGCTTGCAGGCGAGCTAACGCTCGGCCTGTTGAGTGGTGAGGGGCGGAGCGGGGCGGGTGCACGCCTTCCCCTGTAGGAGCAAGGCTTGCCCGCGATGGCGGCCTGACAGCCGACCAATGTCTTCCAGATGTACCTCTATCCCCCTGTAGGAGCGAGCCTGCTCGCGATGGTCGTCAACGATAACGCTGGCTTCCTGAAACCCCGCGGTGTCCCGTCGTTCATCGCGAGCAGGCTCGCTCCTACAGGGGACCGCGATCTGCTTTGGCTTTTGATCTTGATTTTGATCTGCCCCGTCGGAATACCGAAGCGAGGGAATGCCGAGCCTGGGCGAGGCACCGTACGTCAGGGGATCAAGCGTTTGGTTACTTTGCGCTCTTCAAAGTAACCCGCCGTAAGGGCGGAACCATAAGCAGCCATCACCCAAGAAACGGATATGTACCCAATCAAAAAAAGCGCCGGCCGCCAGGCTGCCACCGTGCGCATGGTCCGTTTGAGGGATGCCCACCCGATCGCGCGTTGTTTGAATGCCAGGGTAGGGGCGCTACATCCGCCCCGCTGCACGCGCGCCCCGGCGGACGGGGTGGACAAAGGAGGACAATAACAATGCTCAACCAAGACCTGATTCGCCAGCGTCTGAGCCAACGTGCCCGTGAGTTGGTGCCGATCCTGCGTGAACGCGCATTGAGTGCCGCGCAGGCCGGTGTGTTGCCTGAAGAGACCTTGAAGGATTTCCACGACGCCGGCTTTTTCCGCATTCTCCAGCCCTCGCGCTGGGAGGGTTATGAGCTGGAGCCCAAGGATTTTTTCGATGTGCAGATGACCCTGGCCGAAGGCTGCATGTCGTCGGCCTGGGTGCTGGGAGTGGTGGCGATTCATAACTGGCAACTGGCACTGTTCGATGACCGCGCCGCGCAGGATGTCTGGGGTGATGACTCCAGCGTGTTGATCTCCTCGTCCTACATGCCGGTGGGCAAGGTCGAGCGGGTCGAGGGCGGGTTCAAATTGAGCGGGCGCTGGGGTTTTTCTTCCGGCAGCAAGCATTGCGAATGGGTGTTCCTTGGTGCGCTGGTGCCGCCGGAAGAGGCCGGTGGTGCGCCGGATTATCGGACCTTCCTGGTGCCGCGTGCCGATTACCGGATTGTCGATAACTGGAACGTCATGGGTCTGGAAGCCACCGGTTCCCACGACATTGTGGTGGAGAACGCCTTCGTGCCCGAGTACCGCACCCATCGCGCGCTCGACGGTTTCATGCAGAACAGTCCGGGTAATGCGGTGAACACTGCACCGTTGTTCCGCCTGCCATTCGGGCAGATCTTCGTGCGTGCCGTGTCGTCTTCCGCCATCGGCGCCCTGCAGGGTGCGGTGGATCAGTTCGTCGAGCACAACCGTGCGCGAGTCGGGGTCAACGACGGACGCAAGATGGTCCAGGACCCGGCCGCGCAAGCGGCGCTGGCCAGTGCCATGGTGTGTGTCGACGAGTGCAAGACGGTGCTGCATCGCAACTTCGCCCTGATGCTGGAGCGGGCCCAGAAGGATCAGCCGTTGAGCATGCCCGAGCGGGTGAAGATGCGTTACGACTCGGCGCTGGTGGCCGACAAGTGCGCCAAGGCCGTCGGGGAGCTGATGTTCAACAGCGGCGCGTCGACAATCTTCCGCAGCCACCCGATCAACCGTGCGTTCCGCGATATCCACACCGGTCGCGCCCACGTTGCCAACAGCCCGGCCAAGTACGCCTGGAACCTCGGCGGGGTGAGTATGGGCCAGGACAGCAGCGACTTTTTCCTTTGACGCGCCCGCCGCTTTTGCACAAGGCGGCTAGTCCGTTTGCGTGATTCAAGCGCACCGCCAATGCCCGAGCATTGGCGGCAAGGCACAGGTCTCTGGCGCCGACTGCGCATCCAAATAAGCACAAGGATCAACCATGAAATTCTCCCTGATTTACGAAGCCCAGACGGTGGACTCCAGCCGCGAAGGCGACCGCAAGATTTTCGAAGACACCGTCGAGCAGGCGGTGCTGGCTGACAAGCTCGGTTTCGACACCTTCTGGTGCGTGGAACACACGGCGCTGAGCAACTACTCGCACATGTCCGCCCCGGAAACCATGCTGGCCTTCGTTGCCGGCAAGACCGAGCGCATCGGCATCGGCCACGGCGTGGTTTGCCTGCCGCCGGCGATGAACCATCCGGTCAAGGTGGCCGAGCGCATCGCTACCCTCGACCTGTTGTCCAAGGGCCGCGTGCACTTTGGCGTGGGCAAGGGCGGTACCCAGCAAGAGGCCGGCACCTTCGGCTATGACCTGGCGACCTTGCAGCCGCAGATCGACGAGATGATGTACCTGATCCCGAAGATGTTCGTGTTCGACGAGATCGAGCATCAGGGCGACTTCGTGCAGATTCCCAAGCGCCCGATCCATCCAAAGCCGTACCAGGATCCGCACCCGCCGATGTACCTGGCGTGCACCAACACCGAATCGCTGAAAAACGCCGGCGGTCGCGGCATGGGGGCATTGGTGCTGGGCTTTGGTGGCCCGGAAGAAATCGCCAAGAAGGTCGAGGTTTACCACCAGGCCTGGGACAACCGTGATGTGAAGCATCAAGTAGGTTTCCGTCCTAACCGTCACATCGCCGCCCTGTGCCCGGCCATTGTGCTGGACGACAACGCCGAGGCCCGTCGCATCGGTATCCGTGGCCAGCGTTATTTCATGGAGTCCCTGGGCTACTGGTACGGCGGCGGCGAGCGTCCGGATCCGCAGAAGTGGAAGGACGACACCTTCGTCGACGGCAACGGCCAGAGCGTGATCAAGTCGCGCTTCGCCTCCGAGGAAGTCAGCGTCGACTTCTCCGACCCGACCATGGCCATGATGAACCCCAACCACGCCTACGGCACCGTCGAGGATTGCATCGGCTACGTGCAACGCCTGATCGATGCCGGCGCCGATGAGATCCTGTTCATCTGCCAGATGGGCACCGTGCCACAGTGGGCGCAGCTGGAGACCCTGAAGAACATTGGCGAGAAAGTGATTCCTCACTTCCGTAAGGGCTGAGTGATCCCTGTGGGAGCGAGCCTGCTCGCGATGGTCGTCAACGATGACACGGGCGGTCTGATACCCCGCGGTGTCTGATCTTCCATCGCGAGCAGGCTCGCTCCTACAGGTTTTGTGATGTATGCGGGATTTGTATCCGCCACAGAAACCTGTGGGAGCTGGCTTGCCAGCGAAGAGGGCGGCACATTCAGAGTGGATGTTGACTGACAGACTGCCTTCGCGGGCAGGCTGGCTCCCACAGGTTTTTGGGTTGTTTAAAAGTTGTCAGTGTTACTTGATGAAAGCTACAAAATCTTGCGGCACTGCCTACAGCTACGCCAGAATCCGCCGGCTTGTGCGCCCCGGACCCCCTCGGTAACTTGATTCGCGTCACTGCTCATCAGTGATCGGGTTTAGTCGCCCGTGGTTACACGACGCGTACATGCGCTCCATAAAGTCAGGTCATCTCAGACCTGCGCTTGATGGTAGCTGTGCGCAGGGCGCTCTCGGGCGCGCCGGTTTCGTGTCTCCCCGGTCGACTAACCTGCGTACAGCTGCCACCCTCCTTGTTTAGTCGCAAGTGGATGACAGCTCCAATTTCTGGAGACGAATCATGGTCAAACCTTCACCGAATCCCCCCGAAACCGAACACACCCCCTCATACGCCGACATCCGCGCCAGACCGCGCAAACCTTCCACGATGTACACCCTCAACCCCGAACTCGATGCCCACACCCTGCTCGGCGACGCCTGCGAATCCCTGGCCTCGGCCCACGTCATGACCCTGGACCTGGCCGACCGCACCGAAGGCCCCAACCGCAACTTCCTGCTGGGCATCGCCCAAATCATCATGCTCGGCGAACTCTCGGTGAACCGCGCGCTGGATCAGCTACACCCACCCGAATAACTGCAAATACAAAACCTGTGGGAGCGAGCCTGCTCGCGATGGTCGTCAACGATGACGCGGGATGCCTGATGCCCCGTAGCGTCTGGTCGTCCATCGCGAGCAGGCTCGCTCCTACAGGTTCTGCGGCAAGGTGAAAGTATTCCTACAGGCATTTCTGCGCCTTGACTGACGGATCTTGTGGCCGTTTATTCTGCTGTCCTCAATTCAAAACCCAACTATTGCGACCATCTTCACTATGAAATCGCTGCTGCTTTTTTTTCCGGTCGTACTCTTCGCTTACCTCTACATCGGCTTTTACGAAAAGATGGAAGACGCTTACCCGGAAAAGGTTTTCTTCATCAAGAAAAGCCCCACTCTTCAGATGAAGTTTGAAAACATCTTCGCGTACGAATCAGATGACAAAAAATTGGATGAGCTAAGCGAAAGGGAGCGGCAGTTGGTCATCCAATATTGCAAATACAGGTTAGGTGTAATGACCACGTTGAAAAGCCAGAACGAGCTTGAAGAATGTAAAAGAAGGTAGATTTCATAGCTTTCTCAAACGGGCCTTTCTGGCCCGTTTTTTTGCCCGAAACACGCCCCCTGTAGGAGCGAGCATGCTCGCGATGGTCGTCAACGATGACGCGGGCTGTCTGATGCCCCGTGGTGTCTGATCTTCCATCGCGAGCAGGCTCGCTCCTACAGTGGTTTTTGTGTGCCAGACCATTGTTTTCCGCTAGTCCCATTGGACGATGTTGCCCCTCGCCGAACCCGCTTGAATAGGCCTACATAAAGTCTCCCCCGGCAGCCGCCGAAGGGCGGCAGGTCTTGAGTGAATCGAGGAGTGCATCCATGGATATCCGTGGTCTGGGTTACGTCACCCTGTTGTCCAGCGACCTGGCGCAATGGCGTCATTACGCAAGCCAGGTGCTGGGCATGATGGTGGCTGGCGACGATGAGCGCCTGTACCTGAAGATGGACGAGCGTCATTACCGCCTGCTGGTCGAGAAAAGCACGCAGGACACGTTCGGTGCCTGCGGCTGGGAAGTGGCCGGCAAGGCGGCGCTGGAGCAGGCGATCAGTGAGCTGCAGCAAGCCGACGTGCAAGTCACGCGTGGCACTGCCGCCGAAGCCGAGCTGCGCAAGGTCCAGGAGCTGGTGCACTTCAGCGATCCGGATGGCAATCGCCACGAGCTGTTCTGGGGCCCGTTGCAGGACTTCGCCCGTTTCGTCTCGCCGGTCGGGGTCAAGGGGTTTGTCACCAACGAGCTGGGCATGGGTCATGTGGTGTTGCCGGCGCCAGCCTTCGACCGTTGCCGCGACTTCTACGAACAGGTGATGGGCTTCGGTCTGTCGGACCTGATGAAAGTGCGCTTCACCCCGGACCCGGCGGAGCCGCAAAAGCGCATTCACTTTTTGCACTGCAACAACGGCCGCCACCACTCCCTGGCGATTTTCGAGTGCCCGATGCCCCACGGCTGCGTGCACATGATGGTTGAGGTCAACGCGCTGGACGAAGTCGGTCGCGCCCTGGACCGCGTGCACGCCAATGGCGTGAAGCTGTCGGCGACCCTCGGCCAGCACACCAACGACCAGATGATCTCTTTCTATATCAAGACCCCGTCCGGGTTTGACCTGGAGTACGGCTGCGACGGCCTGGTGGTCGACTGGGACCGCCACACGCCGTTCGAAAGCACCGTGGTCAGCCACTGGGGCCACGACTTCAGCGTCGGTCGCCAATGAGGAACATGACCTTGAACAAGCAAATGACCACGGCCGAGATCGTCGGCCAACTGCGTAACGGCATGACCATCGGCATCGGTGGCTGGGGCCCGCGCCGTAAACCGATGGCGTTGATTCGCGAGATTCTGCGTTCGGACCTCAAGGATTTGACGGTGGTCGCCTATGGTGGCGCTGACGTCGGCATGCTCTGCGCCGCTGGCAAGATCAAGAAGCTGATCTTCGCTTTCGTCTCGCTGGACTTCATTCCGCTGGAGCCGTATTTCCGCAAGGCCCGCCAGGAGGCGGCGCTGGAAGTGATGGAGATCGATGAAGGCATGCTCCTGCTCGGATTGAGGGCAGCGGCGATGAACGTGCCCTTCATTCCGACGGCGGTAGGGCTGGGCACCGATGTGCTGCGCCATAACCCGCAAATCAAATTGATTGCCTCGCCCTATGCCGACGGCAAGGACTGGGTGGCCATGCCCGCGCTCAAGCTCGACGCGGCGCTGGTGCATGTCGACCGCGCCGATGCTCGCGGTGTGTGCCAGATCTCGGGTCCCGATCACTACATGGACGACCTGTTCGTGCGCGCCGCGACCCACAGCTACGTCACGTGCGATGAGCTGGTGGACAGCGATTATTTCCATCGCGACCCGACGCAAGCCCATCAAGTGTTCTGGGAACGCATCCTGACCACCGCCGTGGCCCACGTGCCGGGCGGGGCGCATCCGTCGTCCTGTGCGCCGCTGTACGGTTTCGACGTGGCCCACTTCAAGGCCTACAACGCCACGGTCCAGGCAGCGGACGGTTGGCAGGGCTACGTGCGCGACTACGTCGAGTGCACCCACGAGCAGTATCTGGAAAAGGTCGGCGGCCTGGCTGCGATCCGTGAACTGCCGTTGCCGATTTTCTGAGGAAGCCTTGCGATGAACACGACTACTTATAGCCTCGCCGAGTTGATGATTTGCGCCGCCTCCGAAGCCTGGCGCGAAGACGGCGAAGTATTGGCCACCGGCATCGGCGTGATCCCGCGCCTGGCGGCCTCGCTGGCGATGCTGACCAGCAACCCGCAACTGCTGATGACCGACTCCGAAGCCTACATGGTCGCGGAACCGGTACCGCTGGGCGCGCGCAACGGCTACGAGCCCAAGCGCGACAGCTGGATGGGTTTCTCGCGGATTTTCGACAACGTCTGGGGCGGCAAGCGCCATGCGCTGGTGGGCCCGACCCAGATCGACCGCTTCGGCCAGGCGAACATTTCCTGCATCGGCGACTACGCCAAGCCCAAGGCGCAGATGCTCGGGGTGCGCGGCTTTCCCGGTAACTCCATCAGCCACGCCAACTCCTTTTGCGTACCGAGCCACAACCGCCGGGTGTTCGTCGAAGGTGAGGTCGATATGGTCGCCTCGGTGGGCTACAACCCGGCGCGACTGGCGCGGGGCTGGTCGCTGGATGAGATCGATATTCGCCTGATCATCACCGATCTGTGCGTTCTGGATTTCCAGGGCCCGCAACACCAGATGCGCATTCGCTCGCTGCACCCCGGCGTGACCGTGGAACAGGTGCAGGACAATACCGGTTTCGAGCTGCACGTGCAGCAGGACTGCCCGACCACCGCCGCACCGACGGCCGAACAACAGCAACTGATCCAGCGCCTGGACCCGCACAACCTGCGCGCCCTGCAACTCAAAGACAACCCGCCAGGCCAACGCTGAGCAACGCGTTGCGGAGACAAGTGATGGCTGAAGATAACGATAAGAACCAGGCCGAGGTGGTGCTCTACGAGGTGCGCGGCGCGGTGGCGCTGGTCACCATGAATCGCCCCGAATACCACAACGCGCAGAACTCGCAGATGACCTACGCGCTGGACGCGGCCTTTCGCCGGGCCTGCGATGACGATGAAGTGAAGGTCATTGTGCTGCGCGGCGCCGGCAAGCATTTCTCCGCCGGGCATGACATCGGAACGCCGGGGCGCGACGTCGACCAGAGCTTCGACCGCGCCAGCCTGTGGTACGACCATGTGAACAAGCCGGGCGGCGAGTTTCTCTATGCCCGCGAGCAGGAGGTTTACCTGGGCATGTGCCGGCGCTGGCGCGAGATGCCCAAGCCGACCATCGCCATGGTCCAGGGCGCGTGCATTGCCGGTGGGTTGATGCTGGCCTGGGTGTGCGACCTGATCGTCGCCAGCGAGGACGCGTACTTCGCCGACCCGGTGGTGCGCATGGGCATTCCGGGTGTCGAGTATTTCGCCCATGTGCATGAACTCAATCCGCGCATTGCCAAGGAGTTTCTGTTCCTCGGTGAGCGCATGCCGGCGCCACGGGCCTATCAAATGGGCATGCTCAATCGGGTGGTTCCGCGCGATGAGCTGGAACAACAGACCCTCGACATCGCCGGGCGCATCGCGCAGATGCCACGCCTGGGCCTGCAACTGAGCAAGCAGGCGGTGAACAACGCCGAGGACCTGATGGGCAAGCGCGCGACCATGGACATGGTCTTTGGCCTGCACCATTTCGCCCATGCCCACAACGAACTGGTGTCCGGCGATCGCCTCGGCGGCTACGACGCCAGGGCCATGGCCAGCTCCCAGCGCAAGACGGGTGAGGCGTGAACATGGCGATCTCGTTGAATACCCGTTTGACCGAATTGTTGGGCTGCCGCTACCCGATCATCCAGACCGCCATGGGCTGGGTCGCCGACCCGAAACTGGTGGCAGCCACGGGCAACGCCGGGGGCTTCGGTTTTCTCGCCGGGGCGACCATCGAACCGCAGAAAATGGAAGCCGCGATCCTCGAAACCAAGCGCCTGACCGAGCAGCCGTTCGGCGTGAACTTCCACATGTACCAGGCCAACGCCGGCGAGATCGTCGAACTGGTGTTGCGCCACAAGGTTCGGGCCGTCAGCTACAGCCGCTCGCCCGGCAAGCAGATGATCAGCCGTCTGAAGGATGCCGGCGTGGTGTGCATGCCCACGGTCGGTGCCTTGAAACACGCGCAGAAGGCCGTGGAAATGGGCGCCGATGCGGTGACCGTGCAGGGTGGCGAGGGCGGCGGGCATACCGGCTCGGTGCCGACCTTGATGCTGCTCGATCAGGTGGTCAATGCAGTGTCGGTGCCCGTGGTGGCAGCCGGTGGCTTCAAGGATGGCAAGGGATTGGTCTCGGCCCTGGCCTATGGCGCCGAAGGCATTGCCATGGGCACGCGATTCTTGATGTGCGCCGACAGTCCGGTGCCACGGGCGACGTTGGCGCGTTATCTCGCGGTGAAAGACCCGGCGGCGATCATCATCAGCCGCGCCATCGACGGCATGCCGCAACGAATGATCCGCAACGAATTGCTCGACCAGCTGGAACACAGCGGCGGGCTCAAGCGCCTGTTGCTGGCGGTGCGCAGTGGCCTGGCGTATCGCCGTCACACCGGCACCAGCCTGCTGCAACTGCTCGGCAGCGCCCTGAAGATGCGCGGCGCCGGTGAGCTGAGCGCCGCGCAAAGCATCATGGCCGCTAACGCGCCGATGGTGATCCAGAAAGCCATGGTCGACGGGCAACCGGCCGCTGGCGTGTTGCCCGCCGGGCAAATCGCCGCCGCCATCGACAGCCTGCCCAGCTGCGCCCAATTGATTGAGCAGATCGTCCAGGACGCCGAAGCGCGCCTGGGCGAGCTGTGCCGCCGTGTGTCGTGAAGGAAAAAAGCCATGAAACCATTTAGCGTCAGCATCGATAACGGCATTGCCGAACTGGTGTTCGACCGGCCTCCGGTCAACGCCTTCAACAGCCAGGGCTGGGCCGACATCGCCAGCGAGATTGAAAACCTCGGTCGCCATCCAGACGTGCGGGTGATCGTGATTCGCGCCGAAGGCCGGGGCTTCTGCGCCGGGGTCGACATCAAGGAACTGGCCGCCGACGGCAACCTGATCGTCGCGGTGAACAAGGGCAACTACGACAGCTTCAAGGCCATCCATCGCAATCCGAAACCGGTGATTGTCGCGGTGCACGGCTTCGTGCTCGGCGGTGGCATCGGCATCTGCGGTGCGGCCGACATTATCGTCGCGTCCGAGTGCGCCACCTTCGGCGTACCGGAAGTGGATCGCGGCGCCATGGGCGGCGGCGCGCATTTGCAGCGCCTGTTCCCGGTGCAGAAAGTGCGGCACATGTACTTCACCGGCGAGCCGATCAGCGCGGCTGAAGCCTGGCGCCTGGGCGCGGTGGAGCAGGTGGTCAAGCGCGAGGACTTGCGCGAGACGGCCCTGAAGATCGCCCGCAGCATCGCCGCCAAGAGCCCGGGCATGATCAGCCTGGCCAAGGAAGCGCTGACCGGCATCGAAGACGGCAATCTGGAAGACAAATACCGCTGGGAGCAGGGCTTCACCCTTGAAGCCTATCGCTCGCTGGACTCTCAGGAAGCACGCGACTCGTTCGTCGAGAAACGCGATGCCCGATTCAACGGCTAAGGGCACCCTCATGGACCTGACATACACCCCGGCCCAGCAGGCCTTTCGCGCCGAAGCGCGAGCCTGGCTGGAGGCCAACGTACCGCGTGAACCGCTGCAATCGTTCGACACCGAACAGGGCTTTGCCGAGCACCGCGCCTGGGAGGCCAGACTCAACGAAGGCCGTTGGGGCATGGTCACCTGGCCGACCGAACTCGGCGGGCGCGGTTGCGACCTGATCGAGTGGCTGATTTTCGAAGAGGAGTACTACCGTTCCGGCGCTCCGGCGCGGGTCAATCAGAACGGCATCTTCCTGCTCGGCCCGACCTTGATGGAGTACGGCAGCCAGGAGCAGAAGGCGCGCTTTCTGCCGCGCATGGCCACCGGTGAAGACGTCTGGGCCCAGGCCTGGTCCGAGCCGGGTGCCGGGTCGGACATGGCGGCGATACGCTCCCGGGCCGAGCGGGTGGGCGACCACTACGTGATCAATGGCCAGAAGACCTGGTCGACCCGCGCGGTCTGGGCCGACTGGGCATTCGGTATTTTCCGCACCGATCCGCAGTCCCAGCGCCATCACGGTCTGACCTTCATCCTGCTGCCGCTGGACACGCCGGGCATCACCGTGCGGCCGATCCCACAGCTCAACGGCTTGCCGGGCTTCGCCGAAATCTTCTTCGATGACGTCAAGGTGCCGGTGGAAAACGCCCTGGGCGGCGAGGGCATGGGCTGGCATGTGGCGATGTCCACCGCCGGTTTCGAGCGTGGCTTGTTGCTGCGCTCTCCGGCGCGTTTTCAGGAAACCGCGCGGCGGCTGGTGCAGCTGTATCAGGCCAACCGTGAATACGCCGACCGCGACCCGGCTATCGGCGAGGCGGTGATGCGTGCCTGGCTGGACGCCGAGGCCTACACCCTGAACACCTACATGACCGCTTCGCAACTGGTGCAGGGCGGCAAGATCGGCCCGGAATCCTCGACCAACAAGATCTTCTGGTCGGAACTGGATCAGCGCATGCACGACACCGCCATGAGCATTCTCGGGCTGCGCGGCGAGCTGCTGCCCGAGGCACCGGCGGCGGGCGATGTCGGCCACTGGCTGGACGGCTTCCTGTTTGCCCAGGCGGGGCCGATCTACGCCGGCACCAACGAGATCCAGCGCAACATCATTGCCGAACGCATGCTCGGCATGCCGCGCGCCTGAGGAATAGACCATGGACTTTAGTTTCAGTCGCGACCAACTGCTGTTTCAGGACAACGTGCGCAGCTTTCTGATCAACGAAGTGACGCCGGAGCGTATTCGTGAACTGTGGCAAGGCGACAACGGCCGCAGCGACGAACTGTGGGCACAACTGGTGGAGCTGGGCCTGACCGCCCTGACCGTGCCCGAGGCGCAGGAGGGCATGGGTCTTAATGAACTGGACTTCATCCTGATCGCCCAGGAGTGCGGGTACGCCGGCCTGCCCGAGCCTCTGGTGGAAACCATGCTGGTGGGCGTGCCGCTGCTCGCCGCCCTCGATGAGCGTCATGCCGCGCTCAAACAAGACTGGCTGGGCCGGGTGGCCGAGGGCAGGGCGCGACTGGCGGTTGCCGAGCCGGGCAACCCGCTGGTCAGCGATGCCCATGTCGCCGATTTGCTGCTGCTCGCCCATGGCGACGAGGTGCATGCGCTGGAGCGCAACGCCGTGGAACTGATCCGTAACGAGTCGGTGGACCCCAGTCGCCAGTTGTTCCAGGTGCAATGGACGCCGACGGCGGCGACCTGCGTGGCCAGTGGTGAACAGGGCCGGCGCTTGTTGGCTGAGGCGTTCAATCGTGGGGCATTGGCCAGTGCCGCGCAGTTGTTGGGGCTGGCCAAGCGCATGGTCGACCTCGCCGTTGACTACACCTTCGAGCGCAAGCAGTTCGGCAAGCCGGTGGGGTCGTTCCAAGCGGTCAAGCATCTGATGGCCAATGTCGCGGTGCAGATCGAGTTCGCCAAGGGGCCGTTGTATCGCGCGGCGTATGCGGTGGCCGAGCAGCAACCGGGGCAGGACGTGCTGGTGTCCCACGCCAAGCTGGCGACGGCGGAAGCGGCGATGCTTGCGGCGAAGAACAGCATCCAGGCTCATGGGGCCATGGGGTACACCTGGGAGGTTGACCTGCACCTGTTCATGAAACGCGCCTGGGCGCTGGACAAGGTGTGGGGGGATCGCGGGTTGCACAAGGGGCGGATTCGCGGGGCGTTGTTTGAGGGCAGTCCGGTGTTGGGTGCCGGCAGTACTTTCTGAGCCGATGCAAAAACACTGTGGGAGCAAGGCTTGCCCGCGATAGCGATCTCACGGACGCCATCGCGGGCAAGCCTTGCTCCCACAAAAAACCGACCGTGCCGGATTTCAATTTTTTACCGAGGTAGACCATGCCTGAAGCCTACATAGTCGACGCCCTGCGCACGCCCACCGGGCGGCGCAAGGGTGGTCTGAGCCATATTCACGCTGCTGATCTGGGCGCCCATGTGTTGCGCGCGCTGGTCGAGCGCAATGACATTCCCGACGAGGATTACGACGATGTGATCTTCGGTTGCGTTGACACCATCGGCCCGCTGGCCGGGGACATCGCCCGCACCAGTTGGCTGGCCGCCGGCCTGTCGCAAGCGGTGCCCGGCACCACCATCGACCGCCAGTGCGGCTCGTCCCAGCAAGCGGTGCACTTTGCCGCCCAGGCGGTGATGAGCGGCACCCAGGATGTGGTGGTGGCCGGTGGCGTGCAGACCATGACCCAGATCCCGATTTCCTCGGCGATGATTGCCGCCGAACCGCTGGGTTTCACCGACCCGTTCAGCGGCTCCGAAGGCTGGGTGCGTCGTTATGGCGCGCAACCACCGACGCAGTTTCGTTCGGCGCAGATGATCGCCGAGAAGTGGGACCTGTCCCGTGCCCAGCTGGAAGCCTATTCGCTGGAGTCCCATGAGCGGGCCTTGCGGGCCATCGCCCAGGGCAATTTCAACCGCGAGATCGTGCCGCTGGCCGGTTTGCGTCATGACGAAACCCCGCGCCAGACCAGCCTGGAAAAAATGGCCGAGCTGGAATACCTGTTCGGTTGCGACCGGGTGACGGCGGCGGTGTCCAGCCAGACCTGCGATGCGGCCAGTGCGATGCTGATCGTCTCCGAGGCGGCGCTCAAGCGCTACGGCCTGACACCACGGGCACGGATCCACCACATCAGCGTGCGCGCGGAAGACCCGATCTGGATGCTGACCGCGCCGATTCCGGCCACCGCTTATGCGTTGAAGCGTGCAGGGATGAAGCTTGAAGACATCGACCGCGTGGAGATCAACGAGGCCTTCGCCTCGGTGGCCATGGCCTGGCTCAAGGAAACGGGGTATCCCCATGAGCGGACCAACGTCAACGGCGGGGCGATTGCCCTCGGTCATCCGCTGGGCGCCACCGGTACCCGCTTGATGTGCAGCCTGTTGCATGAGCTGGAGCGCAGCGGGGGGCGGTACGGTTTGCAGACCATGTGTGAAGGTGGTGGGCAGGCGAATGTGACGATTATTGAGCGCCTGTAAGCGGACCCGATTTCGGGATGCACATGAACCCTGTAGGAGCGAGCCTGCTCGCGATGACGGTATGTCTGACATATGGATGTTGGATGTGCCGCCGCCATCGCGAGCTGGCTCGCTCCTACAGGGAACCAGTCGAACATGAAGGGATAGCAACATGAAAATCTGTGAAAACCGCGTCGTGATCATCACCGGTGCCGGCGGTGGCTTGGGCCGGGCCTATGCGCTGGCGTTCGCCGCCGAGGGCGCGAAAGTGGTGGTCAACGACATCAATCGCGAAGCGGCCCTGGCGGTGGTCGGTGAGATCCTCGGGCAGGGCGGCAGCGCCGTGGCCAACAGCGATGACATCACCCGCTACGATTCGGCCGGGTTGATCGTGCGTCAGGCGATCGAAACCTTCGGCGGCCTGCACGTGGTGGTCAATAACGCCGGCATCTGCCGCGACCGAATGTTCGCCAGCCTCACCGAAGCTGACTGGGATGCTGTGGTGGCGGTGCATCTGAAGGGGCATTTCTGCATTGCCAGCCATGCGGTGAAGTACTGGCGCGAACAGGCCAAAGGTGGGGCGAAGGTCGATGCGCGCATCATCAACACCAGTTCCGGCGCGGGGCTGCAGGGTTCCATTGGCCAGTCCAACTATGCGGCGGCCAAGGGTGGGATTGCCTCTTTGACGTTGGTGCAGGCTGCCGAGCTGCGCCGTTACGGGATTACCGTCAACGCATTGGCCCCGGCGGCGCGTACCGGGATGACCGAGCAAGTGTTCGCCGAGACCATGAAGAAACCGGAGGAAGGGTTCGATTACTTCGCCCCGGAAAACGTTGCGCCGTTGGTGGTGTGGTTGGGGTCCGAGGGTTCTTCCGATGTCACCGGGCAGATGTTCGAAATCGAGGGTGGCAAGTTGTCGATTGCCGATGGCTGGCGTCGTGGGCCGCAGCTTGATCGCGAAGGTCGATGGGCGGTGGATGAGATGGGCGGGGCAGTGGCACAACTGATCGCGCAGGCTGTTCCGGCGGCGAAGGTGTACGGCAGCTGAAAATTGTTTTACGTCTCGGAACGGTCGCGCATGGCTATAATCGGCGTTCCCCCCTGTAGGAGCGAGCATGCTCGCGATGGTCGTCAACGATAACGCGGGCTGTCTGAATGCCTGCGGTGTCTGATCGTTCATCGCGAGCATGCTCGCTCCTACAGAAGATCCAGAAGATCATTTACCTGTCACCAGACGAGACCTGCCATGACCATTTCCCTGTACGACGCTTCGGTACCTGTTTTCAAACAAATGCTCACTGCCCTGAGCGATGTGTTGAAAAAGGCCGAAGCCCACGCCACCGCCAAAAACATTGAGCCGAGTGTTTTCCTGCAAGCGCGCCTGTTCCCGGACATGTTCCCGCTGGTGCGTCAGGTGCAGATCGCTGTCGATTTCGCCAAGGGCGTTTCTTCGCGTCTGGCCGAAGTCGAAGTACCGAAGTACGACGACACCGAAACCACCTTCGCCGAGCTGCAGGCGCTGCTGACCAAGGTTCTGGCTTACATCGGCGAGATCAAGCCGGAGCAGATCAATGGCCAGGAAGGCATCGAAATCGTCACCCGTCCGGGCACGCCTAAAGAGAAGCGCTTCTCTGGTCAGGCTTACCTGTTGAGCTACGGCCTGCCGCAGTTCTTCTTCCACGTCACTACCGCTTATGCGCTGCTGCGTCACAACGGCGTGGAAGTGGGCAAGCGTGATTACATGGGCGCGTTCTAAACCGTCCGGTGACAAAAAAGCCCGCCACGGTGCAAGCCGTGGCGGGCCTTTGCATTTCTGTAGGAGCGAGCCTGCTCGCGATGGAGTGTCAGCATGGTACGTGTTGACTGACACACCATCGCGAGCAGGCTCGCTCCTACAGGAGAGGGATTTGGATCAGGACAGGCGTTCGGCTTTTGCTTCTTCGCCCAGGCACGCCGCGGCGGTGAACAGTACATCGGTGGACGAATTCAGCGCGGTTTCCGCCGAGTCCTGCAGCACGCCAATGATGAAACCCACCGCCACCACCTGCATGGCGATTTCGCTGGGGATGCCGAACAGGCTGCACGCCAGCGGGATCAGCAGCAGCGAGCCACCGGCCACGCCCGAGGCGCCACAGGCGCAAACCGCTGCGACGACGCTCAGAAGAATGGCCGTCGGAATGTCCACGGCGATGCCCAGGGTGTGCACGGCGGCCAACGTCAGCACGGTGATGGTGATCGACGCACCGGCCATGTTGATGGTTGCCCCCAGCGGGATCGACACCGAGTAGGTGTCCTCGTGCAGGCCCAGACGCTTGCTCAGTTCGAGGTTGACCGGGATGTTCGCCGCCGAGCTGCGGGTGAAGAACGCGGTGATGCCGCTTTCACGCAGGCACATCAAGGTCAGTGGGTACGGGTTGCGGCGCAGTTTCCAGAACACGATCGCCGGGTTCATCACCAGTGCGACGAACAGCATGCAGCCCAGCAACACCGCCAGCAGATGGGCGTAGCCGATCAGGGCGCCGAAGCCGGAGGTGGCGAGGGTCGAGGCCACGAGGCCGAAAATGCCCAGCGGTGCGAAACGAATCACCATGCGCACGATCCCGGTTACGCCATTGGACAGGTCGTCCAGCACCCCGCGTGTGGCTTTGCCGGCATGGCGCAGGGCGATGCCCAGGCCGATCGCCCACGCCAGAATGCCGATGAAGTTGGCGTTCATCAGCGCACTGACCGGGTTATCGACGATGCTGAGCAACAGGCTTTGCAGCACTTCACCGATGCCACCCGGTGCGCTCACGGCGACGTCCTGGGTCGACAGCACCAGGCTCGAGGGGAACAGCATGCTGGCAACCACCGCCACCACGGCGGCGGCGAAGGTGCCGAGCAGGTACAGGAACAGGATCGGCCGGATGTGGGTTTGCTGGCCTTGCTGGTGGCTGGCGATGGACGCCATGACCAGGACGAACACCAGAATCGGTGCGACGGCCTTCAGCGCCGAAACGAAGACCTTGCCGACGAAGGCTGTGGACTTCGCCACTTCAGGCGCGATCAGGGCCAGGGCAATGCCGGCGATCAGGCCGATGAGAATCTGCGTGACCAGGCTCAGGCGATTGAGGCGTTGCAATGGAGAAGGGGATGAATCGCTCATAAAACGGCATCTCGGATTTTATTTGGTGCGGGATATCGCGACATCAATGCCAAACCATGGCTGATGAACAGGGGGTACGTACCGCGGGGCGCGGACTTTAGCATAGCGTCGTCCTGATCCTTCAGTGCTGTGACGATCTGCCACCCACCGGTTAAACGCGATTTGCAGGTTCGTGCAACCCTGTGCGGACACACTCTGTTAAGCTTCGCCATCCTCATTTTCATCTTCCAGTGAGCCTTCGGGTTTTCGCTGGTGTCGTCGTTTTTCTGGAGTTGTGCATGTTGTTGCCCGTTTTTCTGTTGTCGGCCGCCGGTTTCACGGTGCTGACCACGGAGTTCATCATCGTCGGCCTGTTGCCGGCCATTGCCCGCGACCTTGACGTCAGCATCCCGCAAGCGGGCTTGCTGGTGACCCTGTTCGCCTTCACCGTTGCCGCATTCGGGCCGTTCCTGACCGCGTTCTTCGCCCGTTTCGAGCGGCGCAAGCTGTTTATCTCGGTGCTGATCATGTTCGGCCTGGCCAATACGCTCGCCGCGTTGGCGCCGAATATCTGGGTGATGGCGTTTGCGCGGTTGATCCCGGCCCTGGGCTTGCCGGTGTTCTGGGCGTTGGCCAGCGAGACGGCGGTGGACATCGTCGGCCCGGAGTACGCCGGCCGCGCCATTGCCAAGATCGGCTTCGGCATCGTCTGCGCCACGGTGTTCGGCATTCCGGTGGGCACGCTGATTTCCGACGCGTTCGGCTGGCGCAGTGCGTTCGCCATTCTTGCCGTCATCGCCTTTGCCAAGGCGCTGTTGCTGTTTATCTACTTGCCGAAGACCAACCTGCACCAGCATCAGGTCAGCTTCCGTTCGCAGTTCAAGATCCTGCGCAGCCCGTTGATGGTGGGGCATGTGCTGCTGTCGATCATCGTGTTCAGCGGCATGTTCACCGCTTACACCTATCTGGCGGACATTCTCGAGCGCCTGGCCGGTCTCGACGGCACGGTGGTCGGCTGGTGCCTGATGGGCTTCGGCGCAGTGGGGTTGATCGGCAACTCGCTGGGTGGTCGCGCGGTGGACCGGCATCCGCTGGTGGCTTCGATGATGTTCTGCGCCTTCATGATCGCCGGTCTGGTGGCGCTGGTGCCGAACATCCATTCGCCTTACGGGTTGGCAGCGGCGATGGGCATCTGGGGGATTACCCAGGCGGCGCTGTTCCTGGTCAGCCATGTGCGCCTGATGAAGGCGGCGCCGGAAGCGCCTGCATTCGCGGCGTCGCTGAACATTGCCGGGGCCAATCTGGGGATCGGCCTGGGCGCGATGATCGGCGGTCGGGTGATCGACAGCGTCGGCCTGCAAGGCCTGGGATTCGCCGCCGCCGGCTTGATCCTGGCCTCGATCCTCCTGGCCATCGCGTTGATGACCTTCAAGCCGCGCGAAGCCCTCACAGCGCTGTAAACAGCTCGCGTCGGGCACCTTCGGTAATGGCGACAATGCCGGGGTGCTTGACCTTGCGTTCCACCGAGATGGCGTAGAACGACTCGCTCACCGCGTCGGTCTGGCCGATCACCTCCACGCCCATCTGGCGTTTCACTTCGTCGGCAATCACGCTGGGGCCGATGAAGATCCCGCTGCCGGATTGGCCGAAGGCCTGCATCAAGGCACTGTCATCGAACTCGCCGACAATCTGCGGCTGGATCTGCTGTTCGGCGAACCAGCGTTGCAAGCGGCTGCGCACCACGGTTTCCGCCCCGGGAATCAGCAAGGGTGCGCCGTGCAGGCTGCGGGGGAAATCCTGCCCGTAACGCGCCGCCAGCTCTGCGGTGGCAAAGAAGCTGATCCCGCATTCGCCGAGTTTCTGGCTGTAGCCCTTGATGTCCAGGTGCGAAGGCATGGGGCTGTCGGAAATCACCAGGTCCAGGCGCTGAATGGCCAGGTCGGCCAGCAGGCGTTCGAGCTTGTCTTCGCGGCAGGTGATGCGCAGGGGTTCGCTCAATTCCATGGTCGGGGCGATCAGGCGATAGACGATGGACTTGGGCACCACGTCGGCCACGCCAACCCGAAAGAGAATCTGCTGTTCGTTGGGTTGTGCGCGCAGCATCAATTCCAGTTCACCACCCAACTGAAACATTTGTTCGGCGTAGGGCAGGGTCTGGCGACCGGCTTCGGTGAGCTCCAGTTGCCGGCCGACCCGGCGGAACAGCTCGATGCCGTAGGTTTGTTCGAGCAGCGATATCTGCCCGCTGATGGTCTGGGGCGTCAGGTTCAGTTGCTCGCAGGCGCGCACGATGCTGCCTGTTTTGGCCACCACCCAGAAATAGTGCAGTTGTCGGTAATTGAGCATGCGGGTGAAATTCCATGTTACGGATTCGTAAAAACCGAAGTATAACCGCTGAAAATACGAATTTTCCTGAAGTGTTCATCTCCCTAGAATGCGTCGCTATCAATGGGCCATCGCAACGGCCCGTTTGTTCTATCGAGGAAAACACCATGAAGGTTAAAACCACGGCATTGCTGATTGCGTCTTTACTGGTCCTGGCCGGTTGTGATCAGGCCGAAAAGAGTGCTCAGCAACTGATGGGCAAGGCTGCCGAGAGCGCCAAGCAAGCCATCGACGACACCCACAAGGCCGCCGAGCAAGCACTCAGTGATGCCACCGGTGGCTTGACCGGCAAAAAAGAGTCGACGGAAAAAGACGCGGAAAAAAAACCGTCTTCTTCCCAGGAAATCTAAACCGTCTACAGCGAGTCAGGACTGACCCATGGAATACCTTTTACAGCTAGCCGCCAGCCCCACCGCGTGGATCGCCCTGGCCACCCTGGTGGTGATGGAGATCGTGCTCGGCATCGATAACCTGATCTTCATCTCGATCCTGACCAACAAACTGCCCGAGCAGCACCGGCAGAAGGCACGGCGAATCGGTATCGGCATGGCGCTGATCCTGCGTCTGGGCCTGTTGAGCACCATCGCGTTTATCGTGCAGTTGACAGAGCCGGTGATCGAAATTCTCGGCCAGGCGTTCTCGTGGAAGGACATGATCCTGATCGCCGGTGGCCTGTTCCTGTTGTGGAAGGCCACGACCGAGATCCATCACAGCATGGACCCGGCGCCGGAAGATCCGACGTCGAAGACCTCGACCGTGACCTTGGGCTTTGCCGCCGCGATCGGTCAGATTCTGATGCTGGACATGGTGTTTTCCATCGACAGCATCATTACCGCCGTCGGCATGACCGAGCATTTGCCGATCATGATTATCGCGGTGGTGGTGTCGGTGTTGGTCATGTTGCTGGCGGCTGATCCCTTGGCCAAGTTCATCAACGACAACCCGACCGTGGTGATGCTGGCCCTGGGCTTCTTGATCATGATCGGCATGACGCTGATCGCCGAAGGCTTCGGCGCCCACGTACCGAAAGGCTACGTCTATGCGGCGATGGCGTTCTCGGCGGCGATTGAAGTGTTGAACATGATGTCCCGCAGGGCCAAGCAGAAGCGCCTGACTGCTGAGGCCTGATAGACGCCTGCTCCTCCTGTAGGAGCGAGCCTGCTCGCGATAGCGTTGGATCAGTCACATCGATGTTGGATGTGCCGACGCCATCGCGAGCAGGCTCGCTCCTACAGAGGGGGCAGGCGTTCTGGTTTTGGATGTCAGTGGGCGTTGGCGGGACGGGCAGGGGCTTTGGAGGTTTTTGCCGGTTGAACAGGGTGATGGTGGCGGCGGGCAATTCGCAGAACGCCCCACAACATGGCGGTGGCAACGGCCAGCCAGCCGGAAATCAACATCACGATCGTCATTGTCAGGCTCATCGATGCCTCCTCTTTGCCCTGCGGCGGGCATACACAGCTTGCAAGTGACAGTCTAGCCGCTACCGTGTTTCAGGCTATTGACCGAAGGTCGACAGTGACCAACCAGTTCGCTCTATCGAAAGCCTGCGACTGCGGGTTAAGGCTATACCGATGCCGCAGGGCGTCCTATGATCCACAGCCAGGCCGGGAAGCGGATTGCCGGGCAATTGAACAAGAGAGTGATCATGGTGCGGGCAATTTCTCGAATTCTTTCAGCGGCGGTCATCGTCGGTTGCGTCGCTGGTTTGGCCGGTTGTGCGGGGAGCGTTTCGCCGCAGATCAAGCGTTTGCCGGAGCGGGTCGAACTCAGCGGCCGGTTCTATCGCGGCGTGGCCAATCAAAGTGGGCCGCAGGTGCTGGCCAGCATGTTGTCCCAGCAGGGCGTGGTGATCACGCCGGGGCTGTTGGACAAACCCCTGCATCTGCCGGGTGGCGAGGCTCAGTTGCAGCAAAACATGCAGAACCTGGCCCGGGAATACGGAATGATGGTCTATCCCCTGGACAGCAATTTGCCGGCCCTGTTGACCCAGGTCGCGGCGGGTTATCCGGTGATGGTGCGTTTTACCGAGGGCTCGGCGCTTTGGGCTGAACCTCGTTACGCGATCCTGTCCGGGTATAACCGCCAGAAGCAGACCGTGCTGCTGCGTGCGGGAATGGAGCAGCGAGTGCTGATGAGCTTCAGTTCGTTCGAATCGGCGTTCAAGGATGCCGGGGGATGGGCGGTGCTGATTCAGGCGCCGACGCAGGTTCCTGCCCAGGTCGACCAACAGCGGTGGCTCAAGGCGGCCAATGAGCTAGCCCAGGCTGGCCAGGAGCAGGCGGCGGCGAAAGCGAAACAGGCCTTGGGCGCGAAGTAGGCCCGTTCGTCATCTGAGACGCACCGCCGGGCACATAAGGTATCTGATGTACAAGGTGCCAGATCCCATGGAGGTGCGTATGTCTACCGATTCGAGTTTCAACGACAAGCGTCCGGAGAATGTTCCGACGACGCCTGAGGGGAGTGTCGATCCAGTGATGGATCCGGACAGCCCGCTGCGTGATCCGCTGGCCCGGCCCGCGGTGGCACCCACAGAGCATTCGCACGGTTGGAATGATCCGAGCAAGGGCGATGGTATTCCCGATGATGACCAGATGCCGTTGCCCAATGATTGACTGACCCAATAAAAAACCCCGACATGTCGGGGTTTTTTATTGGCGGTTGCTTTATTACTTGGAAGCTCTTGTTACTTTGAAGCTTCGACAACGCCACTCTGGCGATGCTTGAGGTTCTTGTCCGATTTGTACTGCATGGCAACGGATGGCACGTCGGCGCTCTTGCCGGTTTCGACCCAGTTGCGCAGGCGCGTGGCGTCGGCGAAGTGGGTGTACTTGCCATAGGCGTCGAGAATGACCATCGCCACCTTGCGGTCGCCCATGTGTGTCACCAGGACCAGGCAGTGGCCGGCTTCATTGGTGAAGCCGGTTTTCGTCAGCTCGATGTTCCAGTTGTCTTTATTGACCAGGTGGTCGGTGTTGCGAAAGCCCAGGCTGTAGTTGGGCTTGCGGAACGACACGGTCTTTTCCTTGGTGGTGCTCAACTGTGTCAGCAGCGGATGCTTGTGCGCGGCGATCAGCAGCTTGCTCAGGTCGCGAGCGGTGGAGACGTTGCGCGGCGAAAGGCCGGTCGGCTCGACGAAATGGGTGTTGGTCATGCCCAGCGCCTTGGCCTTGGCATTCATCGCGGCGATGAACGCGGCGTAACCACCCGGGTAATGGTGCGCGAGGCTCGCTGCCGCGCGGTTTTCCGAGGACATCAGGGCAATCAGCAGCATTTCGCGGCGGGGCATTTCGCTCTTGAGCTTGACCCGGGAAAACACACCCTTCATTTCCGGGGTGTTGCTGATATCGATGTTGATGTACTCATCCATGTTCTGGTTGGCTTCAACCACCACCAGGCCGGTCATCAGTTTGCTGACCGAAGCGATAGGAACAACCACGTCGGGGTTGTTGGCGTAGATGACTTTGTTGGTCTGCATATCCAGCAGCAACGTACTGCCGGAAGCGAGCTTGAGCTTCGAGGTATCTCGAGGCGCGGCGGTGGTTTCACCGGCGATGGCAAGTGGCGTGATGAAAGTCCCTGTAAGTGCAAAAACTAGGCTCAGGATGGAAAGACGGATTTTCACGCTGGCAGACTCATAAAGTGTTGATACGCCGTTATGTAACGGGCTATTTCGTAAAAGCGCGACATTCTGGAGTATGGCTGAATAACTGTCGATGGTTGTTCGAGGGGGATTTAAAAGTCCTTGGGAACATGAAAAAAAAGTCATTTTCCGGCGGATGGTCATTGTTGTTGCGCGGGCAAAAAAGAACCCCGCCAATGGCGGGGTTTTCTGTGTCGCTGCGTATCTGCGTTAAAGCTTTCAGCTGTGCAGGGTTTCGGCGGCGTACAGCGTGTTTTCCAGCAGGCAGGCACGGGTCATCGGGCCTACGCCACCTGGCACCGGGGTGATCCAGCTGGCGCGGGGCAGGGCGGTTTCGTAAATGACGTCGCCGACGAGTTTGCCGTCGTCCTGACGGTTGATGCCGACGTCGATCACGATCGCGCCTTCCTTGATCCACTCGCCCTTGACCAGGCCAGGTTTGCCGGCCGCCACGACGACCAGGTCGGCACGGCCGACATGACCGGCCAGATCCTTGGTGAAGCGGTGAGTGACGGTCACGGTGCAACCGGCCAGCAACAGTTCCATCGCCATCGGCCGGCCGACAATGTTGGAGGCGCCGACAACGACCGCATCCATCCCGTACAGGTCGACACCGGTGCTTTCCAGCAGGGTCATGATGCCTTTGGGGGTGCAAGGGCGCAGCAGCGGGATACGCTGGGCCAGGCGACCGACGTTATAAGGGTGGAAACCGTCGACGTCCTTGTCCGGGCGAATGCGCTCGAGCAGTTTCGAGGCATCCAGGTGTTCGGGGAGGGGAAGCTGCAACAGAACACCGTCGATTGCCGGGTCGTCATTGAGGCGATCGATCAGATCGGCCAGCGCTTCTTGAGTGGTGTCGGAAGGCAGGTCATAAGCTTGGGAGAGGAAGCCGACCTCTTCACAGTCTTTACGCTTGTGCGAGACATAAACCTGAGAGGCAGGATCGCTGCCGACCAGGATCACCGCGAGGCCTGGCGTGCGCAGACCTTGCTGGCGACGCTCGTTAACGCGTTGGGCGATCTGCTGGCGCAGGCTGGCGGCGATCGATTTGCCGTCGATTAGTTGTGCAGTCATTGCGCGTGATTAACCATCGAGAGGGGAAAAAAAGAGTGCGCATTCTCGCATGTCATGCGGTGAGGGCAAAGGCGCTTGGTCTGCAAATTCCCCTAACTCCTTTAATTAAATGAATTTTTTTCAAAAAGGATTTGACGACCTACAGGTGGCTCTATACTATTCGTCGCACTTGTCGGGCACAGCCTAGCACTGGTTAAGAAGGTCAAGCGAAATCAAGGTTTTGCGAGGCTGGAAAGCATTTAGTTTGTAGTCCTTCAAGGGTACAGATTAATAAGGCGCCCGTAGCTCAGCTGGATAGAGCATCCGCCTTCTAAGCGGATGGTCGCAGGTTCGAGTCCTGCCGGGTGCGCCATTAGGCAGCTTTGGCACAAGTAGCGCGATATGGTGGGCGTAGCTCAGTTGGTAGAGCACGGGATTGTGACTCCCGTTGTCGTGGGTTCGATCCCCATCGTCCACCCCATATTTCGAAAGGCGCCAGATTTAACGGTCTGGCGCCTTTGTTTTAAAGCTTCAAGCCGCGGATGTGGTGGAATTGGTAGACACACTGGATTTAGGTTCCAGCGCCGCGAGGCGTAAGAGTTCGAGTCTCTTCATCCGCACCAAATAAAGCTTCATGCATGCCAATCGGCATGGTGGGGGTTTAACAAAGAAGTTGTTTGGCTTCTTTGGCACGCAATATGGTGGGCGTAGCTCAGTTGGTAGAGCACGGGATTGTGACTCCCGTTGTCGTGGGTTCGATCCCCATCGTCCACCCCATATTCCGAAAGGCGCCAGATTTAACAGTCTGGCGCCTTTTTTGTTTCAGTGGTTCGAGTTTCGGCGACTGCTGGTTCCGGGGTCGCAGGGCGGGGCATTTCGTCGTATTTATGTTTCTCGATGATGCCGCGCTGTCCGCCGGCTTGCTCGCAAGTCCGGCTGCCAGGGAGATGGTTGGCGACCGCTTCTATATATAGAAAGGTTGGCGCAGAGCCCTGGCATGATTGGCTGTATTTGCCATCGGGGCGAGGTGCATCCGTGCATTCGCACCTATAAATTGCCTGCTGCGTTTTTACCCGTTTTCAGTAGGGTGACTTCTTGAGTTTGACCCTCTAGAATGCATGCCCTTGATTCTGGGGTCGGAAACGGCCGGCCAACGTCTGTGCAACGAGGAATATCCATGCAAGTTTCTGTTGAAAATACTTCTGCTCTTGAGCGCCGCATGAGCATCACCGTGCCGGCTGAGCGCATCGAGACTCAGGTCAACAAGCGTCTGCAGCAGACTGCCCAAAAGGCCAAGATTGCTGGCTTCCGTCCAGGCAAAGTGCCAATGAGCGAAATCAAGCGTCGTTTCGGCGCTGAAGCTCGCCAGGAAGCTGTAGGCGACGTGATCCAGTCTTCCTTCTACGAAGCAGTGGTTGAGCAAAAGCTGAACCCGGCTGGTTCGCCATCGATCGAGCCAAAATCCCTGGAAGCGGGCAAGGACCTGGAATACGTAGCCGTATTCGAAGTGTTCCCTGAGTTCACCGTTGCCGGTTTCGACGGTATCAACGTAGAGCGCCTGAGCGCTGACGTGACTGATGCCGATCTGGACAAGATGCTGGACATCCTGCGCAAGCAGAACACCCGTTTCGAAGTGGCTGATCGTGCCGCTCAGAACGAAGACCAACTGAACATCGATTTCGTTGGCAAGGTTGACGGCGAAGTATTCGCTGGCGGTTCCGCCAAAGGTACCCAGCTGGTTCTGGGTTCCGGCCGCATGATCCCTGGCTTCGAAGATGGCCTGGTCGGCGCTAAAGCCGGTGAAGAGCGCGTTCTGAACCTGACTTTCCCAGAGGACTATCAGAACCTGGACCTGGCTGGCAAAACCGCTGAGTTCACCGTCACCGTGAACAGCGTTTCCGAGCCAAAACTGCCAGAGCTGAACGAAGAGTTCTTTGCTCAATTCGGCATCAAGGAAAGCGGTATCGATGGTTTCCGCGCCGAAGTTCGCAAGAACATGGAGCGCGAACTGCGTCAGGCCATCAAGTCCAAGGTCAAGAATCAGGTAATGGACGGTCTGCTGGCCACCAACCCGATCGAAGTGCCAAAGGCTCTGCTGTCCAACGAAGTTGACCGTCTGCGCGTGCAGGCTGTTCAGCAGTTCGGTGGCAACATCAAGCCTGACCAACTGCCGGCCGAGCTGTTCGAAGAGCAAGCCAAGCGCCGCGTGGTACTGGGTCTGATCGTGGCTGAAGTGGTCAAGCAATTCGATCTCAAGCCTGACGAAACCCGCGTTCGCGAAATGATTCAGGAAATGGCTTCGGCCTACCAAGAGCCTGAGCAAGTCGTCTCCTGGTACTACAAGAACGACCAGCAACTGAACGAAGTCCGTTCGGTTGTGCTGGAAGAGCAAGTTGTGGATACTGTTCTGCAGAAAGCTAGCGTGACCGACAAATCGGTCTCTTACGAAGAAGCGGTCAAGCCGGTAGAAGCTCCAAAAGCCGACTGATTGTTCCTGCGTTAAGAAGTACACACCATAAGCCAGCATTCGTGCTGGCTTATGCGTTTTCAAGACCTAACTATTTTGGGAGTGACTGCAGAGCATGTTCCGTAATTCGTATATTCAGCAGAACTCTGATATCCAGGCCGCAGGCGGCCTGGTCCCGATGGTTGTCGAGCAGTCTGCTCGTGGCGAACGCGCCTACGACATCTATTCGCGCCTTCTCAAGGAGCGAGTGATCTTTCTGGTGGGCCCTGTAGAGGACTACATGGCCAACCTGATCTGTGCGCAGTTGCTGTTCCTTGAAGCGGAAAACCCGGACAAGGACATCCACCTCTACATCAACTCCCCAGGCGGTTCGGTGACCGCCGGCATGTCGATCTACGACACCATGCAGTTCATCAAGCCCAACGTGTCGACCACTTGCATCGGTCAGGCGTGCAGCATGGGCGCGTTTCTGCTGACTGCCGGTGCACCTGGCAAGCGTTTCTGCCTGCCGAACTCCCGAGTGATGATTCACCAGCCGCTGGGCGGTTTCCAGGGCCAGGCTTCGGATATCGAAATCCACGCCAAGGAAATCCTCTTCATCCGTGAGCGTCTCAACACGCTGATGGCCAAGCACAGCGGGCGCACCCTTGAAGAAATCGAGCGCGATACCAACCGCGACAACTTCATGAGTGCGGAAGCCGCTCGTGAATACGGCCTGATCGATGAAGTGATCACCCAGCGCCCAGCTTAAAATAAGCGGCTCAAAATAAGGCTGGTCGGCTTGTCTGATCACCGGCGGGCTTGAAAAAGCCCGCAATAGCCTTCATCTTGTGTTGCAAGCCTATCGGATTTGGATCGAACGAATGACTGACACCCGCAACGGCGAGGACAACGGCAAGCTGCTCTATTGCTCCTTCTGTGGCAAAAGCCAGCATGAAGTACGCAAATTGATTGCCGGCCCCTCGGTCTTTATCTGCGACGAGTGCGTCGACCTGTGCAATGACATCATCCGTGAGGAGGTGCAGGAAGCACAGGCCGAGAGCAGCGCGCATAAATTGCCTTCGCCTAAAGAAATCAGCGGCATCCTTGATCAATACGTGATTGGTCAGGAGCGTGCCAAAAAGGTTCTGGCCGTAGCGGTGTACAACCACTACAAGCGCCTGAACCAGCGTGACAAAAAGGCTGACGACGTCGAACTCGGCAAAAGCAATATCTTGCTGATCGGCCCGACTGGCTCGGGTAAAACCCTGCTGGCCGAGACTCTGGCCCGCCTGCTGAACGTTCCGTTCACGATCGCCGACGCAACCACCCTCACCGAGGCCGGTTACGTGGGTGAAGATGTCGAGAACATTATTCAGAAGCTGCTGCAGAAATGTGACTACGACGTGGAAAAGGCCCAGATGGGCATTGTCTACATCGACGAAATCGACAAGATCTCGCGCAAGTCTGACAACCCGTCCATCACCCGGGACGTTTCCGGTGAGGGCGTGCAGCAGGCTCTGCTCAAGTTGATCGAAGGCACGGTTGCTTCCGTTCCGCCGCAAGGTGGCCGCAAGCATCCGCAGCAGGAGTTCCTTCAGGTTGACACCCGTAACATCCTGTTCATCTGCGGTGGTGCATTCTCCGGTCTGGAGAAGGTCATCCAAAACCGTTCCACCAAGGGTGGCATCGGTTTCAACGCGGAAGTGCGCAGCAAGGAAGAAGGCAAGAAAGTTGGCGAATCCCTGCGTGAAGTCGAGCCTGACGATCTGGTCAAGTTCGGTCTGATCCCGGAATTCGTCGGTCGTCTGCCGGTACTTGCCACGCTTGACGAGCTTGATGAAGCTGCATTGATGCAGATTCTCACCGAGCCGAAAAATGCTCTGACCAAGCAATATGCCAAGTTGTTCGAGATGGAAGGTGTGGACCTGGAATTCCGTTCCGACGCACTGAAGTCAGTTGCCAAGCGCGCTCTGGAACGCAAAACCGGTGCCCGTGGTCTGCGCTCGATTCTCGAAGGTGTATTGCTCGACACTATGTATGAAATCCCATCGCAATCCGATGTGAGTAAAGTAGTGATCGATGAAAGCGTTATAGAAGGCAAGTCTCAACCATTGTTCATCTACGAGAACAATGAGAAACCTGCCAAGGCCGCGCCAGACGCTTAAGCGTCGCGCAGTCGGTACAAAGAAGGGGCCTTCGGGCCCCTTTGCTTTTATGGGCACCAAGCTGCCTTTGAGGGCGCTGAGGCGGTCGACAGTTTTCTGAAGCGGCTCCAGGTTCGGGCCGTGACCGGACAATCTTTCAAGTCGTTTTTTTATCCGCTTGTTTTTTTTGAAACTAGCCCCCATCTTGGTTTCACGCTTAATTCCATCTGTTTCCGGCCCTAGGGCCGCCGTAGAGGCGAAATCATGAAGTCAACCATCGAATTGCCTCTCCTGCCATTGCGTGATGTCGTGGTTTATCCGCACATGGTTATCCCGCTGTTCGTGGGGCGCGAGAAATCCATCGAAGCCCTCGAGGCCGCGATGACGGGCGACAAGCAGATCCTTCTGCTGGCCCAGAGAAACCCTGCAGACGATGATCCCGGTGAAGACGCACTGTATCGCGTGGGTACGATTGCTACCGTTCTGCAGCTGCTAAAGCTGCCTGATGGCACGGTCAAGGTTCTGGTCGAAGGCGAACAGCGGGGCACCGTTGAACGCTTCAGCGAAGTGGATGGCCATTGCCGTGCCGAAGTCTCGCTGATCGACGAAGTCGACGCGCCCGAGCGCGAGTCGGAAGTGTTTGTGCGCAGTCTGCTGTCGCAATTTGAGCAATATGTGCAACTGGGCAAGAAAGTCCCGGCCGAGGTCCTGTCGTCGCTTAACAGCATCGACGAACCTGGGCGTCTGGTAGACACCATGGCCGCGCATATGGCGCTGAAAATCGAGCAGAAGCAGGAAATTCTCGAAATCATCGATTTGTCGGCCCGTGTCGAACACGTGCTGGCATTGCTGGATGCCGAGATCGATCTGCTTCAGGTCGAAAAACGCATTCGTGGTCGCGTCAAGAAGCAAATGGAGCGCAGTCAGCGCGAGTACTACCTGAATGAGCAAATGAAGGCCATCCAGAAAGAGCTCGGTGACAGCGACGAAGGGCACAACGAAGTCGAAGAGCTGAAAAAGCGTATCGATGCCGCCGGCCTGCCGAAAGATGCTCTGGCCAAGGCTACTGCCGAGCTGAACAAGCTCAAGCAAATGTCACCGATGTCCGCAGAAGCGACCGTGGTGCGTTCCTACATCGACTGGCTGGTTCAGGTGCCCTGGAAGGCTCAGAGCAAGGTTCGCCTGGATTTGACGCGGGCGGAAGACATTCTCGACGCCGACCACTATGGCCTGGAAGAAGTCAAAGAGCGGATTCTCGAATACCTCGCCGTCCAAAAGCGCGTGAAGAAGATTCGTGGTCCGGTGTTGTGCCTCGTAGGCCCACCAGGGGTGGGTAAAACTTCCCTGGCGGAGTCGATTGCACACGCCACCAACCGCAAATTCGTGCGTATGGCTCTGGGCGGCGTGCGTGATGAGGCGGAAATTCGTGGACATCGCCGTACTTACATCGGGTCGATGCCAGGAAGATTGATTCAAAAGATGACAAAGGTGGGTGTCCGCAACCCGCTGTTCCTGCTCGATGAAATCGACAAGATGGGCAGCGACATGCGCGGTGACCCGGCGTCGGCGTTGCTGGAAGTGCTCGATCCGGAACAGAACCACAACTTCAACGATCACTACCTGGAAGTCGACTACGACCTGTCGGATGTGATGTTCCTCTGCACCTCCAACTCCATGAACATTCCACCGGCGCTGCTGGACCGGATGGAAGTGATTCGTCTGCCTGGCTACACCGAAGACGAGAAGATCAACATTGCCGTCAAATACCTCTCTCCCAAGCAGATTCAGGCTAACGGTCTGAAAAAAGGCGAGCTGGAATTCGACGAGGAAGCGATCCGCGACATCATTCGCTACTACACCCGCGAAGCCGGTGTGCGTGGCCTCGAGCGCCAGATTGCCAAGGTCTGCCGCAAGGCGGTCAAGGAGCATGCCCTGGAAAAACGCTTCTCGGTGAAGGTCACCGCGGACGATCTGGAGCACTACCTGGGCGTGCGCAAGTTCCGTTACGGCCTGGCAGAGCAACAGGACCAGATTGGTCAGGTTACCGGTCTGGCCTGGACTCAGGTGGGTGGTGAGTTGCTGACCATCGAGGCCGCTGTCGTACCGGGCAAGGGTCAGTTGATCAAGACCGGTTCTCTGGGTGACGTGATGGTCGAGTCGATCACCGCAGCCCAGACCGTCGTGCGTAGTCGCGCGAAGAGCCTGGGGATTCCCCTGGACTTCCACGAGAAGCGCGACACGCACATCCACATGCCGGAAGGGGCAACGCCGAAAGACGGTCCTAGCGCGGGTGTAGGCATGTGCACGGCACTGGTCTCGGCATTGACCGGTATTCCAGTGCGTGCGGATGTAGCCATGACGGGTGAAATCACTCTGCGTGGTCAAGTATTGGCAATTGGTGGCTTGAAGGAAAAACTGCTCGCTGCTCATCGCGGTGGAATCAAGACTGTGATCATTCCCGAAGAGAATGTTCGCGATCTGAAGGAAATTCCTGACAATATCAAGCAGGATCTCCAGATTAAACCGGTTAAATGGATTGACGAGGTCCTGCAAATTGCGCTGCAATACGCGCCGGAGCCCTTGCCGGATGTGGCTCCGGAGATTGTCGCGAAGGATGAAAAACGCGAGTCCGATTCCAAGGAAAGAATTAGCACGCATTAGTACGTATTTGCCTGGGAGGCTTGTTGACAGTTTTTTAGAGCCCTTGTTATAAAGCGGCTCTTAAGTGTCTGTAGGCCATTCAGCACTCGTTTTTGCTTTCACCAAAAAAACTTAGAATCATACTCAAATAGATATAAGGGGACTTAGAGTGAACAAGTCGGAACTGATTGATGCTATCGCTGCATCCGCTGATATCCCGAAAGCTGCTGCTGGCCGTGCGCTGGACGCTGTAATCGAATCCGTCACTGGCGCTCTCAAGGCTGGCGACTCCGTTGTTCTGGTTGGTTTCGGTACTTTCTCCGTAACTGATCGTCCTGCTCGCATTGGTCGTAACCCACAGACCGGTAAGACGCTGGAAATCGCAGCAGCCAAAAAACCAGGTTTCAAAGCCGGTAAAGCACTGAAAGAAGCTGTCAACTAAGTTCGATTCAGTTTTTTGCCTGTCCGGGTCGGGGTCATGCCTGACCTGGCAGCGGAGCGGTAGTCCAGTCGGCAGGTCGCCGGTCCGAGATGCCGAGGTTCGCAGGTTCGAGCCAACGGTCCGCTCCGCCAGTTACGAGAAGGCGCATCCTCGGATGCGCCTTTCTTCTATCCGGATTCTACCCACGCTCCACGGTTGCCTAATTTTTGAAGTTCAACCGTTTTTGGGGGACGCATGCTGCAGAACATCAGGGACAATTCACAAGGCTGGATTGCCAAGACCATTATCGGAGTCATCGTTGTACTGATGGCTTTGACCGGTTTCGACGCCATTTTCAAAGCCACGACGCACAAGAATGAAGCGGCGAAGGTCAATGGCGATGATATCAGCCAGAACGAGTTGAGCCAGGCGGTCGATATGCAACGCCGCCAACTCATGCAACAGCTGGGCAAGGATTTCGATGCTTCCTTGCTCGATGAAAAGATGCTGCGCGAATCGGCACTCAAGGGTCTGATCGATCGCAAGCTGCTGCTGCAAGGCGCAGAAAGCTCCAAATTCGCTTTCTCCGAAGCGGCTCTGGACCAGGTCATCCTGCAAACGCCTGAGTTCCAGGTGGATGGCAAGTTCAGTCCCGAGCGTTTCGACCAGGTGATTCGTCAACTCGGCTACAGCCGTATGCAGTTCCGCCAGATGCTGGCTCAGGAAATGCTGATCGGCCAACTGCGCGCCGGTCTGGCGGGTAGCGGTTTTGTCACCGATGCACAGGTTCTGGCTTTCGCCCGTCTGGAAAAACAGACCCGCGATTTCGCTTCCCTGACCATCAAGGCCGACCCGGCAGCGGTGAAGCTGACCGACGATGAAGTCAAAGCCTATTACGACGAACACGCCAAGGAATTCATGACCCCGGATCAGGTGGTCATCGATTATCTGGAGCTGAAGAAGGCCTCCTTCTTCGATCAGGTCAGCGTGAAAGATGAAGACCTGCAGGCGGCGTATCAGAAAGAAATCGCGAACCTGTCCGAGCAACGCCGGGCTGCGCACATTCTGATCGAAGTGAACGACAAGACCACCGAAGCGCAAGCCAAGGCCAAGATCGAAGACATCCAGGCCCGTCTGGCCAAAGGCGAGACTTTCGAGGCGCTGGCCAAGGAGTTCTCCCAGGATCCGGGTTCGGCGAACAACGGTGGTGACCTCGGCTACGCAGGCCCTGGCGTCTATGACCCGGCGTTCGAAAAAGCCCTGTATTCGTTGGCCAAGGATCAGGTTTCCGCACCGGTTCGCACTGACTTCGGTTTCCACCTGATCAAGCTGTTGGGTGTGGAAGCGCCTGAAGTGCCGACTTTCGCCAGCCTGAAAGACAAGCTGACCCGCGAAATGAAGACCCAGCAGGTCGAGCAGCGTTTCGTCGAAGCGACCAAGCAACTGGAAGACGCCTCGTTCGAAGCCTCCGATCTGGCCCAGCCGGCGCAAGACCTGAAGCTGACCGTTCATACCTCCAAGCCGTTCGGTCGTGACGGTGGTGAAGGCATTACGGCCAACCGTGCCGTGATCACCGCGGCGTTCAGCCCGGAAGTGCTGGATGAGGGTGCCAACAGCACCGCCATCGAGCTGGATCCGGAGACCGTCGTGGTATTGCGCGCCAAGGAGCACCTCAAGCCTGCGCAACTGCCGCTGGAAAGCGTGGCAGGTCCGATCCGCGAGCAGTTGGCCAAGGAGCACGCCAGTGCTGCCGCCAAGACCAAGGCTGACGAGCTGATTGCCAGCCTGCGCGATGGCAAGACTGCACTGAACGCAGCGGTTGATGGTCAGAACTGGAAGGTCACGGAAGCAGCGACCCGCGCTCAGGAAGGGGTTGACCCAACTGTGCTGCAGGCGCTGTTCCGCATGCCCAAGCCTGCTGCCAAGGACAAGCCGACATTCACCAGCGTGACTTTGCCTGATGGCAGCCTGATGATCGTTCGTCTGAACGGCGTCAACGAAGCCGCCGCGCCGACTGAAGAAGAGAAGGCTCAATACCGTCGCTTCCTCGCTTCGCGCGTTGGCCAGCAAGACTTTGCGGCTTACCGCAAGCAGTTGGAAGCCGAGGCGGACATCAAGCGTTACTGATGTCAGGTTGAAATCTCGCGTGACACAAGAACCCCGGCCAACCAGCCGGGGTTTTTTATTGCCGTGGGTCCGACAGACGCGAGGGATGTTTCCCGAATAACGGGGTCAACACTCCTGTAACTGGTTTAAGACACAATCGATGCGACGCTAAGCATCGATCTGTTGCACAATACGCCCCGAACCGTTTTCATCAGGATGTTCAATGTTTAAATCATTTCCCATGCGTGTTGCCGGGTTGGCGCTGGTGCTGGCCGCTGCCGCCGGGTGCTCGTCGAAGAAAACCGCCATCTACGAGCATGAGAACTTCGACGATTCCGGAACCTTCTCCCGCAATTACCCTGTCACCGATACCCAGAGCTGTGAAGCCGCTCGCAGGGCGTTGCTGAGCCAGGGCTACATCATCACCAGCAGTGATCCAAAACTGGTCAGCGGGCACAAGAGCTTCCAGCAGACCGGCGAAACCCACATGGAAATCAGCTTCAGCGTGGTCTGCGCCGAAGACGGCAGCGCCGGACATCACGCCACAGTGTTCGCCAACGCCCTGCAGGACCAGTACGCGCTGAAGAAGACCAACAACTCTGCCAGTCTCGGTGTAGGCGTGCTCGGGTCGGTCTCGATGCCGATCGGTTCGTCGGATGATTCGATGGTCAAGGTCGCCAGCGAAACCGTCTCGTCGACCAAGTTCTACGAGCGTTTCTTCGCGCTGGTGGAAGTGTTCCTGCCCAAGGAAGTGAAAGACGCGGCGCATATTCCCGATAAACCGAAAGCCGATCTGGGCGTACCGGAGCCGCAAGCCGCTCCTGCTCCTGCATCGCTGGCCCCGGAAGCCGCGGCACAGCCAGCTCCAGCTGCGCAAGCAACGTCCGAAGCCACGCCAACAGCATCCGAGCCTGTCGTGCCACCGCCTGAAGCCGCACCGATTACCGCGACTCCGAACGCAGAGCCGACACCTGTCGCGGAAAAGATCACGCCGCCCGCCAACCCGTCCGATATTCCGCCCCCGTCGGAGCCGATCCAGGCCATGCCGATCACTGGCCAGTGATGGCATAACGGGACCGGTCGAACGCTCGCCGGTCCCGAACAAACGCAAATATTTGACCCGCATCAATCAACCCGCAGTCCTGCGGTTTGTTTCGAAAAAATCCTTCGATAAATTTTCGACCGCCTGCTACGTTTTAAACAGTAGCGACGAAGCGTCGTACCCGCGTCATTTTTCTTTCACGGGGGCACTTTATGCTCAAAACGCTGGTCAATCATTCAGACTATTTAAACGAGCGGTGGGGGATTCAAAATGGACGACTATCAAGAAGAACTGCTCGAGTATCAGGCATTCGAACTGGATCCACTGGAGCCAGCCGAAGACGCCACCGAGCTGTAATGCTTCAGGCGGATTGCCTGTGACTGCGGCGAAACTCGCCCGGTGTCTGGTCCATCCAGCGTTTAAACGCGCGTTGAAAGGCTTCGGCTGAGGCAAACCCCAGCAGGTAGGCAATTTCACCGAACGCCAATTCCGTATCGCGAATGTAGGTCATGGCCAGGTCGCGACGAGTGTCATTGAGAATCGCGCGATACTGCGTGCCTTCTTCGGCCAGTTTGCGGCGAAGCGTCCAGACGGGCAGCTTCAAGCGAGCCGCCACTTCTTCCAGGTCGGGTTCCCGACCACCATTGAGCAACGGCCCCAGCATCTGAGTGATACGTTCACGCAGGCTGCGGGTGCGCGTCAGTTGTTCCAGTTCCCGTTCACAAATTTGCAGCAAGTGCCGCCAGGTGCTCGGGCAATGCTGTGCATTGCGCTGAGCGAGGCTGGCCAGGCTCAGGCGCAGTTGATTGTGCTCGGCGCTGAAATGAATCGGGCAATCGCCAATAGTGTTGTAGGCCGCGTGATAGTCGGGTTGCTCAAACTCGATTTCAATACGCTCGGCGCGCAACTCAACGCCGCTGACACTGGACAACTGGTTCAGCCAGCCGGCGATGATCGAGTCCACCACGAAGCGGTTATAGCTGTTGTACGGGCTGATGGAATAGAAGCGCAGCCAGGCGCCCTGAGCATCTTCGTGAAAGCTCGATTGGCCGCGATAGTTGGAGCCGTACAGCGCCTCGAAGCGAATCAGACAGCGCGCCGCCTCGCGCACCGTCGGTGCCTGGGCGGCGGTGACGCCCGCCAGACCGGCCTGGCTCAGGCGACTGAGCTGCCCCATGCGCAAGCCGAGCGCCGGGTCGTTGGTCAACGCAATGGCACTGTGGCCCAGGCGCATGTAGCGCGGAATCGACAGCCGCGCACCGGCCTCACTGAGGCGGGCCGCATCAAGCCCGTATTGTTCTAGCAACGGTTGCGGGTCCAGGCCATGACTGCGTACCGCGTCAGCCAGGCTGTGAACGAAGCCGACGGAAAGATCGCCCAGGCGCATCGGCTGCGGTTTCATGGTTTACAACCAGAGGTTCAGCAGGCGCGCACCACGGGCGTTGCCGTCGGCGAAATGCTGACCGTTGCTGGTGAGAAAGCTTTGACCGGCGCTGCCCTGATCCCAGAATTGCCCACGCAGAAATACGCTCATGCCGGCGACCGCCTGACTCGAAGGTGCCTGGCTGGTCAGGGTCAGGCGATGCCAGGCCTGGCCTTCACTGAGCTCGCCGGCCTTGAGGCTGACGGAGCCGGGTGTCGATGAGCCGGTATAGCCGCGCCAGGGTTGATCCCAGGTACCACGGCCGGACACGTACGCCGGGACCGCGACGATCCGTGCCTGTTGCTCGTCGAGCTTGCGGTAGTTGTCCGGGTACCAGCTGTCGTTGCCGATCAACACGCCCAGGCGTCCGGCCGGTGTGTCGACGACACTGAGAATGTGCTCGCCATTGGCCTTGATCGCATCCTGCTGTTCGAACACCGGGTGCATCTGCCGCTGAGGTTGGCCAAGCGGTATGCCGTCGCGACCGAACACAACGCTGCTGTTGAACAGCGCCCCCCGGCCGATTTTCAGGGTGCCGTCGATGATGCTCGGCTCAGGCAACACGATGGAGCCGGCCACCAGGGTCACGCGAAATTCCTTGGCCAGGCCGCCGAACAACGCCTGATATTGCTTGGCCATGCCCTTGGCCTTCATGCGCAGGTGAGCGTCATCCAGGCGACTGCCGCCTTCGGCGCTGATCAGTGCACGGACGAACTTCAACGGATTGCTCACCGCCAGCCAGTTCATGGCTTCCTTGAGGGTGGTGGCCTGGTACAGCTCATCCTTTTCGCCACTGACCATCAGCCAGGTGCCGATGTGCTCGGGCAGGACGACGATGGTCTTGTCGTTCAACAGACCTTGTTCCTGGGCCTTTTGCAGATAGGCCGCGAGTTTGCGATGCAGGCGCTCGGGGCTTTGATAGTCGGTGGGAAACAGTTCGGGCTGGATGCCCAGCAGGTTGCCTCGGTCGGCGGGTGTGCCTTGATCGATCGCCAGGTCGATCCGCAGGTCGGACAGGTAATGGCCCGCCGGGCGGTCCGCGGCCCACATGGCGTAGGTCGTCAGGGCGGCGATCAACGCCATGGAGAACGTCAGGTACAGAAATTTACGCATGGGAAAGCAGTCGACAGCCTTGTGCAGGATTCATGATTCGGCATTCGCAATGGCATCGAGGCTACGGTAAAACCACGGCCCGGGGCTAGATAAACGTGATTTTTTTGATTTTTTTTAACGTTTTGCGCGGGGCCGGGTCGCACGAAGAACTGTCTGCCCGCAACAAGGAGGGTGTGCCGAATTCGTCATCGCACCGGCCTAAAGCGATCAAGCCAAAACCCGTGGCGTGCGCCAGTCTGCAGGGTCTGTTCAAGGAGTGGAATATGATCCGACTGACCCTGGCCGAAGCTCGCGAGCTGGCCGAATCGATCCTGCTGCACAACGGTTTCAACCTTGCCCACGCCCAGGTCGTCACCGCCACGGTGATTGCCGGCGAACGCGACGGGTGCGCCTCCCACGGCTTGTACCGGGTGCTGGGCTGCGTGAACTCGCTCAGGGCCGGCAAAGTGTCGGCCGATGCCGAGCCGCTGGTGATCGATCAAGCGCCGTCGATTGTGCGTGTCGATGCCAAGGGCGGCTTCTCGCAACTGGCGTTCCAGGCCGGGCTGCCATTGCTGATGCAGAAAACCCGGACCAATGGGATCGCCGCGCTGGCGATCAACCGTTGCGTGCATTTCTCTGCATTGTGGGTGGAGATCGAGCAACTGACCGAAGCCGGCCTCGTAGCATTGGCGTGTAATCCCAGTCATGCCTGGGTCGCGCCCGCCGGTGGCCACAAGCCGGTGTTCGGCACCAATCCCATTGCGTTCGGCTGGCCGCGTCCGGGCAAGGACCCGTTTGTGTTCGACTTCGCCACCAGCGCGATTGCACGGGGTGATATCGAACTGCACCGGCGTGCTGGCAAGGCGATTCCCGAGGGCTGGGGCGTGGACGCGCAGGGGCAGCCAAGCACCGATGCCAACGTGGTGCTCGATGCCGGCGCGATGCTGACGTTCGGCGGGCACAAGGGCTCGGCGCTGGCGGCAATGGTGGAGCTGATCGCCGGGCCGTTGATCGGCGACCTGACCAGCGCCGAATCATTGGCCTTCGATGCCGGCAGCAAGTCATCGCCTTACCATGGCGAGCTGATCATCGCCTTCGATCCCAAGCGTTTTCTCGGTGATGCCAGCGAGCACCACCTGGCCCGTGCCGAAGTGCTGTTCGAGAGCATTCAAGGGCAGGGCGCGCGGTTGCCATCGCAGCGGCGCTACGAGGCGCGGGTGCGCAGTCTGGAGGAGGGGGTTCAGATTCCCGAGGCCTTGTACAACGACCTGAAAGCTTTGCTGGGATAAGCCTGCCGGCAAAAAAAGCCACCGACTAATCGGTGGCTTTTTCATTACAGCGGATCGCGCTGGCTCACGCCATCCACCAACCGCGAAATGCCCAGCGGATTGGCATTTTTCAACGGATCGGGCAACAGCGCATCAGGGCAGTTCTGGTAACACACCGGGCGCAGGAAGCGCTCGATGGCCAGGCTGCCGACCGACGTGCCACGGGCATCGGACGTCGCCGGATAAGGCCCGCCATGCACCATGGCATCGCAGACTTCGACGCCGGTGGGGTAGCCATTGAACAGCACCCGGCCGACTTTCTGTTCCAGCAGCGGCAGCAGTCCGGCGTGTTGTTGCAGGTCCCCGGCCTCGGCGATCAGCGTCGCGGTGAGTTGCCCGTGCAGGCTGTGCAGCGCCCGATACAGCTCGGCCTCGTCGGCGACCTCCACCAGCACCGTCGCCGGTCCGAACACTTCTTCCTGCAACAGCGGATTGCCCTCAAACAGCAGGCTGACGTCGGCCTTGAACAGTTGCGGTTGCGCCTGCGTGCCTTGTTGCTCGCGTCCGGCCAGATGCTCGACGCCCGGTTGCGCGCGCAAGGCCTGCACGCCCTTGGCATAGCTGGCGAGCGTGCCGCGATTGAGCATGGTCTGTGCCGGTTGGTCGGCCATCAGTGCGCTCAGCGATTCAGTAAACGCATTGAAGGCGGGCGAGCGAATGCCAATCACCAGGCCCGGATTGGTACAGAACTGGCCACAGCCGAGCACCACGGAGGCGGTGAGTTCGCCGGCAATTTTCTCGCCACGCAGCTGCAACGCTTCGGGCAACACCACCACCGGATTGATGCTGCTCATCTCCGCAAACACCGGGATCGGCTGCGGCCTCGCGGCGGCCATGTCGCACAACGCGCGACCACCCTTGAGCGAACCGGTAAAACCCACGGCCTGAATCGCCGGATGCTTGACCAAGGCTTCGCCAACGCCCGCACCGTAGATCATGTTGAACACGCCCTTGGGCATGCCGGTTTGCTCGGCGGCGCGGATGATCGCATCGGCCACCTGCTCGGCAGTCGCCATGTGCCCGCTGTGCGCCTTGAACACCACCGGGCAACTAGCGGCCAGCGCGGCGGCGGTATCGCCACCGGCGGTGGAGAAAGCCAGCGGAAAGTTGCTCGCACCGAACACCGCCACCGGCCCGACGCCAATCCGGTATTGACGCAGATCCACCCGTGGCAGCGGCTGGCGCTCGGGCAGGGCGCGGTCGATGCGCGCGCCATAAAAATCACCGCGACGCAGCACCTGGGCAAACAGGCGCATCTGGTTGGCGGTGCGTGCGCGTTCACCCTGGATGCGCGTGTTGGGCAGTGCGGTCTCGCGGGTCACAAGAGTCACGAAGCCGTCGTCCAGCGCCTCCAGTTGCGTGGCGATGGCCTCGAGAAACTCGGCACGGCGACTGGCCGCAAGGGCGCGGAATATCGGATAGGCGTCTGCGGCGGCGAGGGCCGCAGCGTCGACTTCTCCCATCGTTGCCTGCGTGAACGACCAGGGCAGCGCTTCACCGCTGACGGCATCAAAGCTACGAAGGGCGACCGTGCCAGCAGCGCTGCGCGCGCCGCCAATGTAGTTGTGTCCGATGATCTCGGGCATGAAAAACTCCTGACGGAATATGAAGAGGCGGGAGGCCTGCAGGCGCCGACATGTCGGTGTCTGCAGGGACGCAGGTCAGGCCAGCGAATCGCCACGGCGCGCGGCAATCGGCTCGGCACCGGTTTGCGCGGCGACGCGGGCGGCGGCTTCGCTGTCGACCTGATGCAGCGACTTGCCACGGGTTTCCCGGGTCAGGCCGACGGCGACGATGGAGATCAGCGAAGCGCCGACCAGGTAGAGCGCGATCGGTGTCGAGCTGTGGTACTTGTTGAGCAGGGTGATCGCAATCAGCGGCGCGAGTGAGCCGGCGAAAATCGGCGCCACCTGGTAGCACAGTGATAACGCGGTGTAGCGCACATGGGTCGGGAACATTTCGGCCATCAGCGCCGAGTAGGGCGCATAGGTCATGGACTCGATGGCCAGGCCCAGGGTGATGGCGGCCATGATCAGCCAGGCGTTGCCGGTGTCCATCATGGGAAAGCCGACGAAGCCCCAGAACGCCGTGAGCACCGCGCCGACCAGATACACCGGCTTGCGCCCGACCAGATCCGACAGATACCCCATCAGCGGAATCATGAAGAAGTGCAGCAGGTGGGCGCCGAACATCAGCAGCAGGATTTCCGAGGTGTCCTTGTTCACCACCAGCTTGAGGTAGGTGATCGAGAAGGTGACGACGGTGTAGTAGAGGATGTTCTCTGCAAACCGCGCGCCGATCCCCACCAGCACCGAGCGCCAGTGATGGCGCAGCACTTCGACCACCCCCAGTTGTTGCTCGCGCACCTGTGATTGACGGGCCTGGGCCTGTTTGAAGATGGGGGCGTCATCGACGCTGGTGCGAATCCAGTAGCCGATCAAGACCACCACGGCCGAGAACCAGAACGCCACGCGCCAGCCCCAGGCGAGGAATTGCTCCTCCGACAGGTTCGACGACAACAGCAGCAACGCCACCGTCGCCACCAGATTGCCCGCCGGTACGCCGGCCTGTGGCCAACTGGCCCAGAAGCCGCGACGGTTGTCCGGGCAATGCTCGGATACCAGCAGAATCGCACCGCCCCATTCGCCACCGAAGGCGAAGCCCTGGATCAGTCGCAGCAGCACCAGCAACACCGGCGCGGCGTAGCCGATCTGGTTGAAGCCGGGCAGGCAGCCCATCAGGAACGTGGTGATGCCGACCACCACCAGGCTCAGTTGCAGCAGGCGCTTGCGGCCGAACTTGTCGCCGTAGTGACCGAACACCAGGCCACCCAAAGGACGGGCGAGAAAGCCCACGGCATACAGGGCGAAGGCGGCGATGATGCCGTCGATGGCACTGCCGGTCTGGCGGAAGAACAACTGGCCGAAGACCAGGGCCGAGGCGGTGCCATAAAGGAAGAATTCATACCATTCGGCGACGGTGCCAGCCATGGCGGCGGCCACGACACGCTTGAGTCCCGAGGGTGTGGTTGCGCTTTGCGGGTGTTGAGTGTTGGACATGCTGACGTTTCCTGTAGAGGCGCAAAAACAGGCAGCCGGGCCGGGTCCGCGAAGACCCGCCCGGCAATCACTCAGAGACCGACGTCCGGCAGTTGCGGACGGTTGGCCAGGGCCTTGGCCATGATCTGCTCGACGAACACCCGATCGGCTTCCGGCAGGGCCAGGCGTGGTGGGCGGGTCAGCGCGCTGCCGCGACCGGCGATGGCTTCGCACAGCTTGATGCACTGCACCAGGTCGGCACGGGCATCGAGGTGCAGGATCGGCATCAGCCATTCGTAGATCGGCATGGCTTCGGCAAAGCGTCCGGCCTTGGCCAGGCGGAAGATGGTTTCGCCTTCCTTGGGGAACACGTTGGACATGCCCGACACCCAGCCTTCGGCGCCCACGGCGATGCTTTCGAGCACCACGTCGTCCAGGCCCGCGAACAGCACGAAACGATCACCCACTTCATTGCGCACGTCGATGAAGCGACGGGTGTCACCGGAGGAGTCCTTGAAGCACACCACGTTGTCGCAGTCGGCCAGGGAAATCAGGATGTCCGGGGTGACGTCGTTTTTATAGATCGGCGGGTTGTTGTAGACCATCAGCGGCACGTCGGCGTTCTTCGCCACGTAGCGGTAGTGCTCGGCGGTTTCAAACGGCTTGGAGCCGTACACCAGCGCCGGCATCAGCATCACGCCATCAACCCCGACCTTGCGCACGGCGTTGGCCACCTTGGCCGCTTGCACGCTGGTGAACTCGGCCACGCCGCAAATTACCGGCACCCGGCCACGGGAGGCATCGACCGCGACTTCGGTCACGGCGATTTTTTCTTCGGCGGTCAGCGAGGTGTTCTCGCCGACCGAACCGCACACCACCAGGCCCGAGACGCCGTCACGAATGACGTTGGAAATCACCTGGTGGGTCTTGTCCAGGTTGATGGAAAAGTCATCGTTGAATTGAGTGGTGACCGCGGGGAAGACGCCACTCCAGTTAATACGCTTGCTCATTGTTGCCTCCGGGGTTGTTTATTGTATTTCGTATACGATATTTAAAATGACAAAAATTGGCGAGTTCTTTTTTTGGGTTTTCGGGGTTTTTATCAGCCGTTGGTCTGGGTGTTCGCGAGCGTAACTTCACACCGGATGTGTTCAGGCTCCGGGCCAGGTGTCGGACAGTCGATAACCTTGTGGCCATGGATCGCTCGGATCGAGCAGCAACTGGTGAGTGCCGGTGATCCAGGCCCGGCCGGAAATGCAGGGGTAGATGGCGGGGCGGCCGGCCACTTCGGTCAGCGAGTCAATGCGGCAGTGAAACTCCGAACCGATGATCGAACGACCAATGAAGCGTTCACCCACCTGCATCAATCCCTTGGCCTGCAATACCGCCATGCGCGCCGAGCAACCCGTGCCGGTCGGCGAGCGGTCGATCTTGCCCGGTTGGATCACCACCGCATTGGCGCCGGTGGCGATGCCGTTTTCATACTCGACGGGCGCCGCAATCTGGCAGAAGGAGATGTGCGACCACTCGGGGTTCAGCGGATGGGTGAAGCCCAACTGTTCATTGGCCGCGCGGGTGATTTTCAGCCCGACCGCCACCAGATCGGCGGCCTCATCGGGGCGGATGGAAAAGCCCAGGCCCTTGGCGTCGGCGATCACGAAACTGTCGCCGCCATAGGCAGTGTCGACCTTGAGCGAGCCCAGACCTTCCACTTCGATCCACGCGTCCAGGCGATCGGCGAAGGAGGGCACGTTCTTCACTTCCACCCGCTGGACCTTGCCGTCACGACAATCGGCCACGGCCTCGATCAGGCCACCGGGAGCTTCAAGCACCAGCCGGGTTTGCGGCTCGGTCATCGGCAGGATGCCGGTGTCGAGCAGCACGGTGGCCACGCACAATGAATTGGAGCCGGACATCGGCGGGGTGTCCGCCGGTTCCATGATGATCCAGGCCATCTGTGCCCGCGGGTCCTTGGCCGGCACCAGCAGGTTGACGTGGCGGAACACCCCGCCACGGGGTTCGTTGAGCACGAAGTTGCGCAGGGTTTCGTCCCGCGCGATCCAGCGCGATTGTTCCCACACGGTGGCGCCGGGTGGTGGGGCGACACCCCCGACAATGACATCGCCGACTTCACCTTCGGCGTGGCAGCTGACGACGTGGATTACTTTCGATGAGCGCATTGTTCCCTCCTTGTGTTGTCTGTGCGGGCCTCATTGCGAGCAGGCTCGCTCCCACACTGGATCTCTGGTGCACGGAAAATCCCCTGTAGGAGCGAGCCTGCTCGCGATGGGGCCATCAGTTATTTCACCGACTTCAAAAACGCCGCCGTCTCGGCCTGCAACGGATTACCAATCACCTGATCCGGCGAGCCGATCTCGTGCACCAGGCCATTGCGAAAGAACGCCACGCGGTCGGACACGTCCCGGGCGAAGCGGATCTCGTGGGTCACCAGCACCATGGTCATGCCGTCTTCGGCGAGCATGCGCATGGTGTCCAGCACTTCGCCGACCAGTTGCGGGTCGAGGGCCGAGGTGGCTTCGTCGAACAGCATGTAGTCCGGTGACATGGCCAGGGCGCGGGCGATGGCCATGCGCTGTTGCTGGCCGCCGGAGAGTTTGCCGGGGAACACCTTGAGCTTGTCGCCAAGTCCGACGTGGGTCAGTTGTTGCACCGCCAGTTCCTCGGCCTCGGCCTTGCTCTTGCCCAGCACCTTGCGCGGCGCCAACATCACGTTTTCCAGCACGGTCAGGTGCGGGAAGGCGTTCCACTGCTGGAACACGATGCCGATCCGTTGCCGCAGGCGATTGAGGTCGGTGCCGCGCTGGTGCACCTCGACGCCGTCCACGCGGATGTTGCCTTTCTGGATCGGCTCCAGGCCGTTGATGCACATCAGCAGAGTCGACTTGCCTGAGCCGGAGCCGCCGATAATGGAGACCACTTCGCCCTTGTCCACCGTCAGGCTGACCCCCTTGACCACATCCAGGTCGCCGAAGGATTTGTGTACGTTTTCGATCTCAATCATTTTCTTGCCACCTTCTTTCCAGACGAGCGCCGAGGCGTGCGACCACCAGGCTCATGACGTAGTAGATGAGGCCCGCCACGCACAGCACCAGCAACGGTTCCTGAATGCGGGTCACGATGGTTTGCGAGGCGCGCAGCAGTTCGACGATGCCGATCCACATCACCAGCGCAGTGTCTTTCATCACACCCAGGACCAGGTTCAGCCAGCCGGGGAAAGCCACGCGGGTGGCGATCGGCAGGACGATCCAGCGCAGGTCCTGGAAGAAACTCAGGCCCAGCGATCGACTGGCCCGGCGCAGGGTGGGCGGTACCGAGAGCACGCCGCCACGCACGATCTCGGTGAAGTACGCGGCGGCGTACACCCCGAGCACGATGCAACCGACGCTGAAGGCGCTGATGTTCAGGCCGACGATGCTCTTGAGCGAGTTGAACAGCACGAACTGGATCAGCAGCGGCACGCTGCGAAACACGTCCAGCACCCAGGCCAGCGGCAGGGTCAGTCGTGGCAACAGCGCGCGCAGCAAACCGAACAGCAGCCCCACGAGCGTGCCGAGCAGGATCGCCCAGCAGGTCAGTTGCAGCGTGACCCAGGCGCCGTTGAGCAGGAACAGCAGATCGTTCCAGGAAAAGCTGGTGGAAAACATAGGTCACGTCCTCAGTAACGGAACAGCCGCCAGGCCATCAGCCGGGCCGTCGCGACGATGGCCTTGGCGATCAGGTAGTACAGCACCGCGGCGATGGTGAAATATTCGAAGGAGCGGAAGGTCTTGACGTTGTAATCCTGGGTCACGCCCGTGAGGTCGTTGTTGAGCCCGACAATCACCCCCAGCGAGGTCATCAGTACCGCCCAGACCATCTGGTTGCTCAACGGGTAAAAGACGATCCGCAACAGCTGTGGGACGACGATCATCCGGTAGGCCTGGAAGGCGCTCATGCCCAGCGAGCGCGCGGCCCGCACCTGGGTGCCGGGCACGGCCTTGAGCCCGCCGCGAAAGTTTTCCGCCAGGTAGCCGGCGTTGTTGAAGGTGATCCCGGCCAGCAGGGCGAACCACGAGCTGACATGCAGGCCCATCGAGCCCAGGCCGAAATACAGCACGTAGATCTGGAACAGCGACGGCGTGTTGCGGGCAATCGACACCCAGCCGTTGCCGATGCCGCGCAACAGCGGGTTTTTGGTTTCTCGCATGACCGTCAGCGCCAGGGCGATCAGCACGCCGAAAATCATCGACAGCGCGGCGGTCTCGAACGTGACCCAGGCGCCGGCGAGCATGTCCGGCAAGGCGCGCAGGGTCGCGCGCCACTGGAAGGTGTAATCAAACATTCGCAGGGGTCTCCATCGGCAGGGCAGGGTGCAACCAGGTCGGCAGTCGCCCGCTGGCAACGCCAGTGCAGGCGGCATCGACGCATTCGGCAAGGCTGGCGAAGTGCACGCTGCGCCCCACCAGTCCCGGTGCGTAATGGGCGTACTTGCCCGAGTTGGTCATCAAGGTGGTGGCGGCCGGCGGGATCACCGGCTCGCCGAGCATGCACCAGCAGGTGTCGGTCACCAGCGTGGCGCCAAAGGTTTCGATCTCGTCGAGGTGCCCGGCGGCGCGCGCCTGTTCCAGCACTGCACGACCGCAGGTGATGGCGAGCACCACCTGCGGATGCTTGCGCCGGCCACGGCACAGGCGCGCCAGGTGGGCGAATTCGCCGAGGGAGAAATGCGGGTTGCCCAACGTGACCGCATCCACCCGGTTGTCCCGGGCGCTGTTGAGTTCGCGCCAACTGAGCAACAGGTCCTCCAGGTGGATCCTTTGCACCGGCAATTCGGTGTCCGGTTCCAGCACTTTCGAGGGGTCAAGTGCTTCGGGAGTGACCCCGGCGATGTGGAACAGCGGCGCGGCGGAGGTGGTGGCAAACGCTGCGCCGAAAGCTTTCAGGTCGTCGAGGTCCGGCTGCTGTTTTTCCAATCCCAATACCAGTGGGATCCGGCTGCCGGTGAGGGTGCCGATGTGGTAGCCGAGCAAGGGATAGAAAGCATCATCAAGATCACTCAACGGCGGTAATTCAATCAGCAGTTGCGCCTTGCGTTGGGCGTCCAGGTGACAGCCGATCAGGGGCGCACGGCCGGTCAGGGCGATGCAGATATCCAGGTAGTCCGGGTACTTGAGGGTGCGTGCGCCGAGCACACTGTTGGCGTAGACCACCGCGTTAGATTCGGCCCAGACGATCTGCTCGCCAGCCTTCGGTGCGCTGTCGAGCAAGTAGGGCGCGCAGGTGAAACTCAGCTGTGCGCCCATCGCCATGTAGGCATCGCCCAAGGCACTGGCCGGTTCGCCGAGCGCCGGGTCGATGCCCAACTCGCGCCAGCGACGCTGGTCGACGGAGATCGAATTGAGGGTGGTGGGTACGCGAACCTTCGCGCCCCACTGCACCAGTTGTTCGGCAAAGCGCAGGCTCGCGGGGCCGGTGTAAATGCAGCCATCGATGTGGGCCTGGGTGACATCCACCAGACGCGGCGCGCCCTGGATTTGCGCCATGCGCAGGACGATCTGCATCGCCATCTGCGCGGCCTTGCCATGTTCGCCATCGAGTAGCGCGCGGTCGAATTCACTGAGCTCGATGTGATGGGGGATGTCGCTGCTATCCAGCGGCGTGTCGGCCGCCTGCCAGGTATCGACAGGCACCCGATCGAAGACCCGCACCGACGCATTTTCCACACGGGCAAAGGCCCCGCCGCGCAAGGCAGCGAAGGCCTCCCGGCCGATGCACAGCACCGGCAGGGAACGCTCGAAAATGGTCTGTGCCACCAGCACGCCCAGGGTCAGGATCTCATCGGCCTCGGCCAGTACCAGCGCGGCCGGTGCATGACCGTTGCTGATCAGTTCCATCAGCACACTGCTGCCGGTACAGGAGCCACGACCGCTGGGGATCGCCAGCACACGACCGGCCAGGTATTGGCCACTCAGGCAATGGTGACGGTCGATGACCTCGCCACTGCGGGAGTCGACGCCACCCCAGAAGCTCAAGCCCACATCGGCGAACAACAGTTCACCCTGGGCACAGCCCGCCACCAGGCTACGACCGGTGAGCATGGATCCAGACATGCCGGACATCTCAGTAGTAGACCTTCGGCACGGTCAGGTCGGTCGGCGGGATTTCGGTGCCGACCCATTTGGTGAACAACTCGTTGTAGCGACCGCTGCGCACCTGCTGGTTGACGAACAGGTTGAGGTAGTTGAGCAGACCGTACTCGCTGCGCTTGGCGCCCAGGGACACATAGTCGATGGTGTACGGCGCGTTACCGGCGACTTTGAGGTTTTTGTATTTGCCCGACTTGATCGTTGCGGCGGCCACGGTATTGGTCACCACCGTGGCGTCGATGTGACCCTGGGCCACCGCCAGAAGCGTGTCGTTTTGCGATTGATAAGCGCGGAATGAACCGCTGCCCCATTTCTTCACATCGGCTTCCAGGGCGATGGCTTCAAAGGTGCCGCTGGTGTTGCCCAGGGCCTTGCCCTTGAGGTCGCTGAAATTGTTGATGCCGGTGTTGTCGCGGGTCAGCACCACCATCTGGAAGGCGAAGTAAGGCACGGTCAGGCCAACGGTCTTGGCCCGTTCGAGGGTGTCAGAGGTGGAGGCAACGATCACGTCGGCGCGCCCGGAAATCAGCGCCGGGATGCGGTCGGGGAACGGCGTTTCCACCACTTCGGCCTCCACGCCCAGGATCTTCGCCAGGTCATTGCAATAGTCCACGTCGAAACCGGCCGGGCTGTTGCTCGCATCACGGAAGCCCATGGGCGGGAAGTCCAGGGTCACGGCGCAGCGCAGCTTGCCCGAACCGATGATGTCGTCGAGCTTGTCGGCGTGGGCGGTGGCGATGAAGGAAGTACTGAGAACAGCGCTGAGGGCTACGGCAAATGCGGGGTTTTTCATAGAGGCCTCGTTGTTGGAAAGTGCTGTTAGATATCGTATTGAGGATTTCGTATACGATATTAGTTGATAGCAATGAGCGTGCCGATATTTCTTTTTCCGCTGAAATTCCCGTCAGCCCTTGAGTCAGGGCGGTTCAGGGCAAGGCAACAAAAGAAGAGGCGCGATGGCGTGAAACGCGGGGTGTTACGGAAGGGAGCAGGGCGCGTGTGAAGCGCCCCTTAACGGAACATTTCAGCGACGACCTTCGCGGTACTGGCTGGGCGACAGGCTGGTGAGGGCGCGGAACTGACGGCTGAATGCACTGTGGTCGGTGTAACCGCAGCGCAGGGCGATTTCGGTGATGGGCAGGTCGGTGTCCAGCAACAGCTGCGAGCCTTCTTCGAGGCGGGCCTTGTGGATCATCTGCCGTGGGGTGAGCTGGAACACCCGTTTGCAATGGCGCTCCAGTTGCGCCACGGAAAACCCGGCAATCGCCGTCAGTTCGGCCAGGCTGATCGGCCGGGCGAAATAGCGCCGGATATGCGCGTCCACCGCGGCGAGTTTCTGGAAAGCGGGGTGATTGGACTGGGGCAATTGCAGATCCCGCGAGATCCCGGCCAGGCCAACGATGCGCCCTTGATCATCCTGCAGCGCGAGTTTATGGGTCAGGCACCAGACCGGCTGGTTGCCCAGATACAGGTGCAGCTCCAGCTGATCGGACAGTTCGCGGCCGGTGGACAGCACGCGGCGATCCTGTTCGGTGTACAGCGGGCCGAAGCGTGCGGGGAACACCTGGTCGGCGGTCAGGCCCAGCAGTTGTTCGCTGCGTTTGAAGCCGCAGCGCAAGGCCAGGGTCTGGTTGACGAAGATGTAGCGGGCCTGGGTGTCCTTGATGAAGAACGCCACGTCCGACAGGGTATCGAGCAGCGTTGCGATGGGCTGCAGGCTGCTGAGCAGGGTGGGCAGGTCACAGGGTTTGAAGGCGTTGAGTGACGGGAACATGGGGGTGGGGCCTTGGGGGGACAGTGGGATCATAAAGTCTTGCGGGCTTGGCCGGAACCTTGGCTTGTTTGACTGAGTACATATCCGTTGCTGCGGTAACGGCTGCTTATGGTTCCGCCCTTACGGCGGGTTACTTTGAAGAGCGCAAAGTAACCAAACGCTTGATCCCCTGACGTACGGTGCCTCGCTTAGGCTCGGCCTTCCCTCGCTCCGGCATTCATCCGGGGGCATCGCCTCCGGTTTGCTTCGCTGCACCTCCTCTCGATGTGTGCGGCTTCGCCGCACGGCGCTACGCGCCTTACCCCCGGATGAACACCTCCACTCAGCCTTCCGACGGGGCAGATCAAAATCAAAAGCCGTCGAGGCGAGCTGACACTCGACCTGCTTGTCGGCGC